>DATAPF010000028.1:0-47784 GCA_036265355.1 Kofleriaceae bacterium
CGCACGCGCTGCGCGTAGGCCACGTCGAACCCGAGCTTGCGCCGCACCCGCTCGGGATCGAGCGCGACGGCCGCGTCGCCGGCCGGACCATCGACCGCCGCGATCGCGCGGCCGAGGCCGAGCCAGCCGCCCGACGCGAGCGGTAGTCGGATCGGCGCGTGCAGCGAGCTCAGGGCCAGCGACTGGCCCGGCAGGTAGAACGGGCGCGAGACCACGCCGCGCTGCGGGTAGAACGCCATCACCCACAGGCTCTGCTGCCGGCCGACGAGCGGCACCGCGCCGATGCTCCGCCCCGACGACACGGCGATCCACGCCATCGGCTCGGGGTCGCGGCCGCCGGCGCGCGCGATCGCCACCGGCGAGGCCCAGCGCGGGATGCCGTCGCCGGCACCGGCCGTCAGCTCGATCGGCCGGCCGCTGCCGTCGGCGCGGATCGCCTCGGTGCCCTGGGTCGCCGCCGACAGCGGGGACGCCGTCCGCGCATACAGGATCCACGCGCCGTCGGGCGAGTACTCGGGCGCCATCACACCGGTGCCGGCGACGAGCTCGCGCACCGGGCCGACCGCGGCCGTCGTCACGTCCCACGATCGGAGGTGGAGCGCGGTGCCGACGGAGCTCTGGGTCGACGGATCGATCACGACGTAGGCCAGCGTCTTGCCGTCGGGCGAGATCGCCGGGGCGGCGCCGCTCTCGCCGAGCGCGAGCGTGGCGGCGGCCGCGCCGGTGGCGCCGTCGCGCAGGACGAGCGTGCCCTGGGCCTGGTACGACGTGACGAGCGCGCCGCTCGGATCGAAGGCGCTCGTCGACCACGGCGACGCCGGCTCGCTGAACGCCAGCACAGCCTGCGCGCGGGTATCGACGATCACGCCGACCAGGCCGCCGCCCGCGGACGCCGTTCCGCCACCCGAGATCCGCGATCCGTCGGCGGAGATCGCGACGTGACAGCCGATGCAGCCGCCGTTTGGCGCGGCGACGAACGGATCGACACGCGCCGCGCGCGGATCGTAGCGATACAGGGCGGGCGCCGTGGTCGGATTGCCGGCGGCGTCGACGAGAACGCCGCTGAACGCGAGCGCGCTCGCGTCGAGATCGGCGATCGCGAGCGATGCCCCGAGCCGGTGCGCCGTGCCGGCATGCAGGCTGCGTGCGGCGAGTCCGACGCTGCCGCCGCGGGCGGTGCGCGCGATCGCCGTCCATTCGCCAGCGGTGAGCGCGACGTGGCGCGGGCCGGGCGCACCCGGTGCGTAGACCCGGATGTCGAGGTGGAGCGCGGTGACGGCGATCTCGTGGAGATCGTCGGCGTCATCGGCTGCGAAGTCGACGTCGAGGCTGCCGAGGTCCGGCGGCAGCACGGCGCCATCGCCGGGCTCGAGCGGGCCGGTGACCGCGACGTCGGTGGCCGCCGCGAACGCGTCGGGCGCGGTGGCCGGCGCATCGCCGACGAGCCGCCGGCCGTGGACGGTCGCGGTCGCGGGGATCACAACCGAGCTGCCGGCGGCGATCGCCGTGATCGTGGCTTCACCGCCCGTGCGGCCATCGCTCACGAGCTGACGCCCGACGAAGCTGCCGATCGGAGCCCCGGTGAGCGAGAACGTCGCGCCCTCGGTGACGTCTTCGTCCCCCGCGAGCACGCGCAGCGTCACGGTCGGCGCCGGCAGCGCGAGATCGACATCGAGCTGGATCGACGGCGGATCGACGACGAGATGGGGAGCGTCGAGCTGCGCCGTGCATCCCGCGGCGCCGACCACGAGCCATCGCCACATGAGCGGGTCCGCAGCAATCGCCGTGCCGCGATAACCGCGCGGTACGGCTGCAGCAACACCGGGCGGATCACCGGCGCCGCTGGCGACACTCCCACCCATCCGGGCGCTGCGCGAATTGTGCAACGCGCTCGGCCTGGACCGTTGGCCTCACGCTCGAGCTCGGCCGTCCGCTGCCTCCGCCTCTACCCAGCGGTTGCTCCAACACCGAGACGGCGCTCGCGCGAGGTCGGATCCGCGGGCGAAGCGAGGTGCGGTCCGCCCGTCGGCTCGCTACACCGGCGACCGGTTCACGACGTGCGGCGCGCTCGGCGCGCTCGACGATCGCCCTGTGATCCTGGCCGCAGCGCCGGGCATGGACCGGCCGGCCTGGAGCGATGCACCTGCTTGCCGCTTGCCCCCCGGGGGGCGCTCCGAGGATAGTGTGCGGGATGGCAGCGTTTCGTTGCGGTGGACGCATGGCGATCGAGATCGGTGGGCTGGGCGTCGTGCTCGGCGCGATGGCCGCGTGCCCAGGCCCGGATGACAGCTCGCTGCCTCCGCCGAGCGTGATCCCGGACGGGCCGTGTGGCCTCCCGGGCTCCATCATCTGGGAGTCGCGGGGCCCGACCCGGGTCCCGGGCGGATCGATCGACCCGGACATCTCGTGGATGAAGCTGCCGGTCGGGTTCTGCGCCCACGCCTACGCCACGGTGCCCCACGTCCGTCAGGTGAAGGTCGCGCCGGGCGGCGAGCTGTTTGCCGCGTCGCCCAGCCAGCTCACGACGGGCGGCGGCCCTCCCGGCCTCGGGGCGATCGCGGTGCTCCCCGACGACAACCACGACGGGGTGAGCGACGGCACGCTGCGGTTCGTCGACCATATCGCCGAGACCCAGGGCATGGCGTTCTCGCCGGACGGCTTCTTCTACTACCAGGACGGCGCGGCGGTGATGCGCCTGCCGTATCGCTCCGGCGACCGCGCGCCGTCGGGCGCGGCGGTGATGACCGTCGACGTGGCGGCGGTGGTCTCCCACCAGCCCACGCTGCACTGGCCCAAGGCGCTGGACGTGGCGGACGATGGCAGCCTCTACGTGATGAACGGTGGCGAGCAGGGCGACACCTGCGAATCGCCGCTGCCCGTGCGCGGCGCGATCGTCCACGTCACATCGCCGGCCGGCGCCAGCCCGGTCGGCACCGTCATCGCGCGCGGGTTCCGCAACCCGATCGCGGTCCGCTGCAATCCCGGCAAGGGCAGATGCTACACGCTCGAGCTCGCCAAGGATGGCTCGGGCGCAGACGGCGGCCGGGAGAAGCTGGTCCCGGTGCGCGACGGCATGGACGACAACTGGGGATTCCCGTGCTGCGCGGCCCGGGGGATCCCGTACCCGGATGGCTCCGGCACGGCGCCCGACTGCAGCGGCATCACGGACGAGACGGTCGGCTTCATCATCGGCAACACGCCGTTCGGGCTCGACTTCGCACCGAGCACCTGGCCGGCCCCGTTCCAGAGCGCGGCGATCGTCGCGCTGCATGGCCGGGTGGGCAACTATGAAGGCGCGCGGGTGCTCGCGATCCCGACCGATCCGGTGACCGGCGATCCGATCAAGACGTCGAACCTGCCGGGGGGCGGCAGCGGCTTCCTGGAGCTCGCGTCGGGCTGGGACGATGGCAAGCAGGATCACGGGCGGCCCGCGGCGATCGGGTTCGCGGCCGACGGGCGGCTGTTCCTCGGCGACGACATCGCCGGGTTGATCGTCTGGATCGCGCCGATCGCGCCGTGAGGCGGCGCCGGTCGCCCGGCGGGCCGGTCAGAGTCCGGCCTTCGCGCGCTTGGCCTTGATGCGCTCGAAGCTCTTGGCCTTGTCGGCGACGAACCGCACGTGCTTGCCGCGCCCGCAGTCCTCGATCGGATCGCGCACCGAGAACTCGAACGTCACCCGGCGCTTCTCGATGTCGACGATCCGGACGTCGATCGTGACCTCGAGCCCGTGCGGCGTGGCGGCGAGGTGGTCGATCGACACGTGGGCGCCGACCGAGTCCTCGCCGTCGTCGAGGTGCTCGAGCAGCAAGTTGCGGCACGCGAACTCGACGTCGAGCACCATCCGCGGCGTCGCATAGACCATGCCTTCCTTGCCCATGAAGCCGATGCAGCGGTCCTCGTCCACCAGGATGCGCTGCGTGGAGGCGAGGCCGACCTGGAGCGTGCTCTTCATGGCTGCATTGTCCTACATCTGATCGAGCTACGGTCCATTGCCGGACGGCGGCGCGGGCACGGGCACGGGCGTCGGCGCCGTGGTGTCGACCTTGGTCAGGCCCTTGCCGAGCACCCAGGTCTTGTAGTAGGCGGCCTTCGGCGTGCCGGCCTGGATGCGCTGGTTGGCCTTCGCGAGCTCCTCGTCGATCAGCCTCTCGAAGACCTCGGCCGGCGCCGCGCCGACCGTGTATCTGCCGTTGATGAAGAAGCTCGGGGTCGAGCCGATGGCGAACCTGACCATCTCTCTCATGTCGTCGCTCAGGTCGGCCTGGCAGCTGCGCATGTCGTCCTTGAACCGATCGAGCTTGAGGTGCGCATCGCGCGCGAACCCGAGCGCGACCTTGCATCCCTCGGGGGTGGTCCAGCACGCATCCGAGCCGGACTGGCGCTCGTCGAACGTCCGGGCCTTGAAGCCCTTCTCCCACAGCGCATCGTCGATCGCGTCGAACTGGCCCTGCCGGGCCGCGGCGCACGCGGCGAGCGCGGCCGCGGTCGCGGTCTGGGGATGCACGATGAAGTTCCGGTACACGATCCGCAGATCGTTGCCGTACTTCGTGCGCAGGTCGGCGAGCGTCGCGCGCGACTTCTCGCTGAAGGGACAGGCGTAGTCGCGCATCATCACCAGGGTCACCTTGGCGTCCGCCGGGCCGTGCGACGGGTATCCGTCGACCGGGATCGCGTAGACCTGCGCGCGATCGGGCTCGTTGCGCGCCGGGCGCAGATTGCGGGCCGCCAGCTGATCGAGCCTGCGACTCAGCTCGGCGAGCTTGTCGGCGAGCTGCTGTTCTCTCTGCCCGGGTTGCTCGGGCCGGGACCTGGCGCGCTCGAGCTCGAGCTGCTGGCGCAGATCGTCGAGCTCGCGCCGCATCTTGGCGAGCTCGGTCGTGAGGTTGTCGACGCGGGTCTCGAGGTGTGGATTGCTTGCTGCACAGGCGGTCGCCAGGGCCGCCAGGATCGCCACTCGCTTCACCATGGGGGGTGGCACGATAACATGCACGCTGGCGGCTGCGTCACGGCGACCGGCCGCGGCGGCGCCGCCGGACCCGGACCGCCGTCACCCGCTGTAATCGGCGGTAATGGCGGGAGGCCGCCGGCGGCCTGATCCTGTCGAGCAGGTCATGACCGCAGCCGTCCAGAACGTTCGCATGGTGGTCGCCGCGGCCGCGGCGCGTGGCATCGCGCCGGGCAAGCTGCTCGCCGCGATCGACCTCGATCCGCACGCGCTGATCGCGACCGATAGCCGCGTCCCGTCCGAGCTGGTGCTGCGCGCGTGGCAGGCGGCGGCGGAGCTGTGCGGTGACCCCGCGTTCGGCCTGACCGCGGTCGACCACCTCGCGTCCGACTACCTCGGCGGCTTCGGCTTCGCGGTCCACGCCAGCGCGACGCTGGGCGAAGCCCTGCGGCGGATCGTGCGGTTCTTTCCGCTGGTCAACCAGCACGCGGCGCTCGAGCTGATCGAGGACGGCGCGGTGGTTCGCCTGCGGATCGCGGTCCACGCCGACGTCCCCGACGAGGCGGTGCGCCACCCGGCCGAGTGCCTGCTCGGCGTGGTGCTCCGGATCGCGCGCCGCACGACCGGCGCCGACATCCGGCCGGTCGCGGTCGCGTTCCGCCACGCCGCGCCGGCCGAGACGTCGGTCCATCACCGGCTGTTCGGCGTGGTCCCGCGGTTCGCCCAGCCGCACCACGAGCTCGTGTTCCACCGCGCCGTGCTCGACACGCGCCATGTCGCGCCCGACGCCGGGCTGGCCTCGCTCGCCGAGCGCCACCTCGAGCGCTGCGCCGGCGACCTGCCGCCGGCCGAGACCTTCACCGGGCGGGTCCGGCGCGTGCTGCTCGAGGAGCTCCAGCTCGGCGAGCCCACGCTGGCGCGGCTGGCCGCGCGGCTGCGGATGAGCGAGCGCACGGTGCAGCGCCGGCTCGGCGACGACGGCACGTCGATGCAGGCCGTGCTCGACGAGGTGCGCTGCCAGATCTCGATCCGCCAGCTCGCCGAGTCGACGCGGACGATCGCCGAGATCTCGTACGCGGTCGGGTTCGCCGAGGTCCGCGCCTTCCACCGCGCATTCAAGCGCTGGACCGGCTCGACCCCGGCCGCGTACCGCCAGTCCCGGGCCGCGAGCTGATCGCGGCTCGCGCGGCCGGTGCGCGGTGACGCGTCAGGCGGTCACTCGCCGACGGTCTGCGCGCACATCCCACCGCCGCCTCCACCACCCCCGCCGCCGCCCCCACCGCCGCCCGTGTTGCCGACCTGCATGATCATGCCGCTGATCTGGCCGGCGCCGAGCGTGGCCGTGCAGCCGCCGGACACCGGGTGGCGGTTGCTGTCGAGCTCGGCGAAGCCGATGTTGCTCAGCGTCGCGGTGAGCGTCGCGTTGTTGCCGCCGATCGCCATGACGTTCACGCTGCCGGTGGTCGCGAAGTACTCCTTGGCGTCGGTCGCGCCCTTGTCGCCGAGGCCGCGCACGCACACGCCGCAGGTCGCCGGGTCCGTGTCGACCGGGAACGAGCCGGTCTTCACCGTGCCGCCGGCGAACGCGCCGAGCTTGTCGTAGAGCTCGATCTGCACGTAGCTCGTGGTCGAACCCGGCAGCGTGGCGAACGCCCGGTACCAGTGCTGCATCCCCATCGACATCGGGTAGTTACACATCTGGGTCTTGACCGCGGTCAGCATCCCGCCGTCCGCCGTGGTCTTCGGCATCGGGCAGATCGCCTGCGTGATGCCGCCGTCGGGGCCCGGCATGTCGTCGCCCCCGCCAGGGGAACTTGCCGAGCAGCCCACGGAGACACAGGCGAGGAACACGAGATGGCGCATGGGGCACGCTTCGAGCAACCGTCATGCCCCGCGTAACTCCCCGGCACCGAGTTACAGCCCTGTGATCGCGGGGATCCAGCTGGGGTGGCTCCTCCCAGTCAGAACCCCGTACACTGGGCGCGATGCGACCGCCTCTCCCACCCCGCGACCCCCAGCGCGGCAACTCGCTGGTGCTGGCGCTGATCGTGATGTCGGCGCTCGCGACGCTGGGCAGCCTGACGGTGGTCAGCATGCAGTCGAGCATCCAGCTATCGACCAACGACCGCGCCCAGACGATCGCGATGTACGCGGCCGAGAGCGGCGCCGCGGTCACGATGGACTTCCTGCGCAAGAACTTCAATGCCAACGGGACCGCCCCGTTCAACGGGGCGACCAGCTGGAGCGCCTACTGCGCCGCGAACAACCAGCTGCTCGTGAACATGGCCACGGTCATCCCCAGCAGCGATGCCTTGCCCGGCACGGCCAACAACCTGCTCGATCTGGTCGATCCGTCCAAGCGGGATCAGAACGCCTGGTACCACATCGACATCCTCAACAATCGCACCGATCAGGCGTTCCCCAACAACAACCCGAACTGCGACACCGACGGCATCCTCATCATCAGGTCGACCGGCCACGGCCCGCAGGGCAGCCTGGCGATCATCGAGTGGGAGGTCCAGCGCACGGGGTTCTGGGGAAGCATGGGCACTGCTGCGCCTGCGCTGGCATCCGGGTTTGCTCTCCCAGACCCTAACGACCCGTTCCAGCCCCACAATCCGCCGTCGTTGACCGGTGGATGGACGAATTGGATGCCTACACCTGCACCGACGCCCACCAGCACCTCCGGCATGGTCCTGCTCGGCTGGCACATCGTGTCGCTGTAGCCGGCCGCTACAGCAGACTGACCGGGAAGAACAGCGGCACGCCCCGAGGGCGACCAGCGCGGCGCGCGCTACTCCCACGTGCCTTGCACCACCAGCGAGATCACGCGGCCGGCGGTGTGGTAGCCGGCGCGGGTCTGCGGCCGGACGTCGGTGACGTCGTCGACGTTGAGCACCGCGAGGTACTGCCGGGTGATCTGCGCCGCCAGGTTGGCCTGCAGCGTGGCATAGCCGTCGACCTGCGCGCCCTGATCGATCGACTTGCCGAAGTACACGACGCGCGCGAGCGCCGAGTAGCGCGGATCGGGGCGGACCTGGATCCAGCCGTCCCAGCGGTTGTGGGGCAGCCGGTTGAGCGGATCGTCGTGCGCCACGCCGCTGGGATCGACCGAGTGCGCGCGCACGTACTCGTAGCCGCCGCCCAGCTCCAGCGTGCGGATCGGCGTGACCCGGGCCAGCGCGTCGGCGCCCCAGAAGTCGATCGTGCCGAGGTTCACCAGCTTGCCCATGTCCATCGCGTTGGGCGACGTCGTGATCGTGCCGTTCGAGTGCTTGTAGTACGGCGCGAGCTCCAGGTGCAGGCGATCCGCGATGTGCTCGACCGCGCGCAGCTCGGCGTGCGCGGTCTGCTCGGGCGCGAGGTTGGGGTTGCCGCCGACCAGCTCGAACCGCTCGCGCAGGCTCGGCACCCGGCCCTTGTACGCGCCGGTCGCGGTGAGCTCCAGGTCGTCGATCGGCTGGTACTTCGCCACCGCCTTGGCCTCGGGCCACGCCCGGGCGCCGATCCCGAACGGCAGCGCGACGCCGGCCGACAGATCGGCGCGGAACCGGCGGTGCTCGTACTGCAGATCGGCCGCGGGCTCGACCAGCGTCGTGTCGCCGCGCACCGTGTTGTTCATGATGTCCGACACCGCCGCCTTCTCGAACTCGACCGTGGTCGACACCGCCCACCGGAAGTCGCGCAGGAACGGCTGGGTCACCAGCACCATCGCCGCGCTGCGCAGCGCCTTGAGGTTCTCGATCTGCGCGGCGGTGGTCAGCGTCGGGTCGAGGTAGAACCGCGACATCCGCGCGAGGTACTGGGTCGAGAGCTCGCCCTGGACCTGCAGCGTGCCGATCCGGTCGTCGAGCTTGGCCGACGCGCGCGCGGTGGTCTCGCGATCGATCAGCAGGATCGTGCTGCGCTGCAGGACGTCGCTGGGCGGCGACAGGTAGTGGCGATCGTCGAGGAAGCCGTCGGCGGCGATCCGGAGCTCGCCGTCGCGGTACTCCAGCCGGGCCGAGCCGGTCGCGGTGTAGCGGTGATCGGCGAGCGCCGCGTCGCCGGGCAGGTCGAAGTCGTGCGCGCCGCCCAGGCCGGACGCCGACAGCCGCAGCGCGAGGTGCCTCGCCAGCGGGATCCGCGCCGTCGCGGTGGCGCCGACGATGGGCAGCGAGCTGCCGGTGATCCGGCCGATCACCATCTGCGGGCCGATCGCGTCGCGGGTGTGGACCTCGATCACGCCGCCTGGGCCGCCCGGCCCGTCGATCGGCGACTGCGGCGTGGTCGCGACCCGGATCTGCACGATGTCGGTGATCGGGATGCTCGAGACGTCGAACGTGCCGTAGTACGGATCGCTCACCACCACGCCGTCGATCAGGATCGCGACGTCGCCCTTGCGCGCGCCGCGGATGTCGATGTTGAAGCCGCCGCGGCCGGCGTCGCGCACGTTGATCTCGGGCAGCAGCGCGAGCGCGGTGGCGAGGTCGGTCGCGCCGCGCGCCGCGAGCTCCGCGCCGGTCAGCCGGACCTCGGTGTCGCGATCGAACGGCTTGTCGGGCCGCTCGTCGAAGATCTCGATCGACTCGCCGTCGGCGAGCCGGGCGAGCGCGGCGTCGCTGAGGCCGGCGGACTCGCCGGGGGCGGCCGGCGAGGCGGGGCTGGCCGGCGCGGGCTCGCCGGGCGAAGCGGCCGGCCCGGGCGCGGGATCGGCCGGGGCGGCCTGCGCGGTGCGCGGGGGGGCTGGCCCGTCCGCGTGGGCGGCGCTCCCCCACAGCAGCACCGGCGCTGCCATCCAGATCACATAGTTGCGCAAGCGGATCATCGCATCCCGTCCAAGCAGCAAGACTCCGGCCGTCGATGTTGCAGCGACGTTACCGCGAGCCGCCGGCCGGTTCGAGCGCGAGCTATGCCGGCGACGCCAGGACATCCTCGGCCGAACCCGCCGTGGCAGCACGCGCGATCCACCGATCGAGGGTCGTCACGTCCTGGCAAGTTTCGATGCGCGCGCGGACGGAGTCCGGCACCGGGATCCTACGCGCGGCCAGTACTGCCAGCACCGCAGCCACCTTGGCAGCCGCCTCTCTCTTGGCGCGGGCCTTGGCGCGGGCCTTGACGCGGCCCTCAGCGAGGCACTCGGCGAAGCTCCGGCCGTCAGCCTCGGCGAAGCTCCGGGCGTACGCCTCGGCGAAGCCCTCGCGCCAGCTGGCCTCTGCCAGCTCCTCCGCCTGGTGGATCTCGTCGATCACCCTGCGATACGCTTCGAGCTCCCCTTGCGTGAACGTTGCCTTGTTCGCGAGCTCCAGGGTCCGGCGGTGCGGCTCAGACCGCAAATCGGCTGGGATTTCGGTGAGTTCAGGGGCGTGCACGAACAGCCATGCCCAGAGCTCGGCGCCTGGCTCCCTGGGCCGCTCGCTCGCCAGCTTGGGGAGCTCGAGGAACACGTACTGGACCTGCAGCAACCCATCGTCTTCCGATTTGCGCTCGGTCATGTTCCATCGGCTCAGCACTGGCACCAGTGGCAGGCCCTGCGCCCACTGCTTGGCGTCCGGCCACAGCTCGAATTCACAGATCGAGATGACGACCACGTCGGTCACCTGGGCGTACCGTTCGGATTCCTGGAGCCCGATGTACGTCTTGCACGCGTTGTAGACCCAGCGGTTGATGAAGCCATCGACGTGGACCAGCTGCATCTCGACCACGAAGGTCGTGCCGCTGCGGTCCTTGCACCGGACGTCGAGGATCGACAGCTTGGCGCCGGCGGCGAGGGGGTACTGCTCGATCGGTAGGTATTCGATGGTCTCGATCGTCTGCTTGCCGGAGCGCTCGAGAAGATCGTTGAGCAGGCTGCACAGGAGGTCGGCGTAGTTCACGAAGATTCGCCGGAAGGCGAAGTCGTTTTTGAGGTCCGCGAACGCCACACCTGCCCCTTGCCAGAGCTCGATGAGTAGCGCAAGCGAGTGCCGGTCTTGCCGGGCTAATTCCCCGTGCGGGCAGACGATTCTCGAAGCTTCCGCACCGCGCCAGCTAGCGAGGCTGCGCGGAGCCGACCGGCTCCCAGTCGCCGAGCTCGTCGAGCCAGACCTGGGGCCGGCCGTCGAACGCGACCCGGATCGACGCCGGATCGGTGGCGAGATCGCGCGGCGCGAACCACAGCGCGCGGCGCAGGATGATCATCGCCATCGCGAGCGGCATGCCCGCGAACCGCGCCTCCGGCCGGGTCTCGACCAGATCGTCCTCGGTCATCATCAGCTCCATCACCACGCCGGTCCCGGGGCACTCGACCTGCGCGCCGACGTTGCCGGTGACGATCTGCGCCGCGCGGCAGCTCAGCGACGGCCAGCTGCGGGACCCGGTGCGAAGATCGAGCGCGCGAGCGTAGTCGTGCCAGTCGGCGAGCGCGATCACGCGCGGCGGCAGCTGGACGATCCGGCCGACCGCCTCGCGATCGGTGAGATCGAGCTCGAGCGCGCGGCGGTAGCAGCGCAGTGCGCTGCGCCACAGCTGGTAGCTCGCCGCGGCCTGGCCGGCCTCGAGGAACGCCCCGCGCGCCACGGCGAGCTGGTCGGCGCGCAGCGCGCGCTCCGCGTCGCCGAGCAGGACCCGGACGTCGGCGTTCACGGCGCGCCCCAGGTGGCCGTCATGATCCGGTGATGTCACGCGGTCGCCGGACCGAGATCACAGGCGCGGTAACAACCGGGTTACGCGTTCGCCTACACCACAGCACACTCAGAACTGGAAGTAGATGAAGGGCACGATCTTGGCGTGACCGAGCTCGCGCAGCACCAGCGCGGCGCCGGCGAGCACCGCGCCCTGGGCCCATGCCGGCAGCGCGACGAACCGGCGGCGCAGCCAGCCAAAGCTGGCATCGCCCCACAGGTGACAGGCGAAGCCGGCGGCGAGCGCGGTCGCGACGATCGGAACGACGTTGGCGTGGTCGGTCTCGGCCAGCGCGATCTGGCGCAGCACGGCGAGCGCGTTGTCGAACGACGCCGCGCGGAAGAAGATCCACGCCAGGCAGACGTAGTGGAACACCAGCACCACCGACAGCGCGCGGCGCGCATCGGCCCACAGCCGCGCCCGTAGCGCGCGGCCGCCGCGCTCGACGGCGTCGGCCGCGATGCCGAGCGACCACGACAGGCCGAGCAGCGGGATCCAGGTCGCGTGCGGCGCCCACGCCAGCGCGGCGAGGAAGCCGGCGCCGGCGGCGCACATCGCCAGCCGGAGCAGCCCGGGCAGCCACGGCCGGAGCCCGATGCCTCGCGCGAGGCCGGGCCGGGCGGGATCGCGGCGAAACAGCGAGCGCCACGGCAGACCCTCGTCGGCGACCAGCGCCGCCGCGTCGACCGGTGCCGGCTGCTCGCGCGACAGCCAGGCGGTCAGCACGGCCCACAGGGGGGTGAGGCACAGCCACAGCGCGACCAGCTGCGGCCAGGTGCCGGCGCCGGACAGCACGGCGCGCTGCAGCGCCAGGCCGATCACCGCGATCGCGACGCAGCTCGCCAGCAGGCGCTGCGCCTCGCGGCCGTTCCCCGCCCCGGCGCGGCGCTGGAAGTAGCGGGTGACCGCGAGCCCGAAGCCGTGCAGCGCGCCCCACACCACGAACGCCCAGCTCGCGCCGTGCCACAGCCCGCCCAGCAGCATGGTCAGGATGAGGTTGAGGTAGGTCCGCCACGGCGCGCCCTGGCTGCCGCCGAGCGTGATGTAGAGATAGTCGCGCAGCCAGGTCGACAGGCTGATGTGCCAGCGCCGCCAGAACTCCTGGAGGTTCGCCGAGCGGTACGGGGTGCGGAAGTTCTCGGGCAGCGTGAAGCCCAGCACCTGCGCTGAGCCGATCGCGATGTCGGAGTACGCCGAGAAGTCGAGGTAGATCTGCAGCGCGTAGCCGTACACGCCGGCGATGACCTCGATCGCCGAGAAGTGCTCGGGGGCCTCGAACACGCGGTCGACCAGGGCGAGCGCGAGGGTGTCGGCGAGCGCGATCTTCTTGAACAGCCCGACCACGATGCGGAACAGCCCCGCGGTCGCCGCCTCGAGCTCGAGCGCCGGCAGCTCGGCGAGCTGCGGCAACAGGTCCTGTGCGCGCACGATCGGGCCGGCGACCAGCTGGGGGAAGAACAGCACGAAGGTCGCGAACGCGATCACCGAGCGGGTCGCGCGCAGCTGGCGGCGGTAGACGTCGATCGTGTACGACAGCGACTGGAAGGTGTGAAACGAGATCCCGGCGGGCAGGATCAGGTGGAGCCGGCGGACGTGGAGGTGGAGCACGTCCTGGGTGAAGAAGTCGGTGTACTTGAAGACCACCAGGACGCCGAGGTTGGAGCACAGGCTGAGGATCACCAGCGCGCGCCGCCGGGCCGGCGACTCGCTGCGCTCGATCCAGATCCCGAGGTAGTAGTCGAGCGCGATCGTGCCGAGCAGCAGCGCGAGCAGGTAGCGGTAGGGGCCCGGCATCGACGCCGCCCACGCGTGATAGAACAGCGCCGACGCGACGAACAGGATCACGACCCGGCCGAGCGGCCGGTGCGCGGGCTCGCGGGTCGCGCCGATCCCGACCCCGAGCACCGCGAGCACCACGAGGTGGCCGTGCGCGGCGATCGCGGCGGTCGTCGGATCGAGCGCATCGGCCCGCCAGGCCAGCGCGACGGTCGCGCCGACCGCGGCGAGCACGGTGACCAGGCCGCGCGCGATCCACGCCTGGCCGGCGTCCGAGGCGATCCAGCCCGCCGCGCGCCGGCCGGTCGCCAGTGCGGCGAGCAGCACCGCGCCGCCGATCGCCCAGTGCACCGCGAGCGTGCCGAGCGCGCCGGTCCCGGGCGAGCCGTCGCCGGCCGCGAGCCGCAGCAGCACGCCGCCGATCGGATCCCACAGCGCGTCGGGGTCCTTGGCGACCAGCGCGAACACCGCGTCGCCGAGCAGCACCATCACGCAGATCCGCGCCCACGCCATCGCCGGCCCGCCCCAGCGCGCCAGCGCGTACAGGAAGAACACCGCGATCAGGAACAGCGGATAGTCGGGGCTGGAGAACAGCATCTCGGCAAGACCAGGATCAGAATCACCGGCCAGGGTCGGGAGGTGGGGCGCCGGGCGACGCCGCGTCGGAGGGCGGCGCCGGCGGCGGCGCGACCAGCGGCGGGGTCGGTGGCAGGTCGCGGAGCTTGCGCCACCGGGCGTACTCGGCGAGCACCGCGCCGGACAGCGCGTCCGCCCACTGCTGGTAGCCGGCGTCGGTCAGGTGGACGTGGTCCTTGTAGGCCAGCCTGGGCTCGGCGACGAACCACGCGTGCATGTGATCGGCGCCGCCCATCGCGGCGAACGTGTCGAAGAACGCGGCGCGGTTGCGCAGCGCCGCGGCGTGCTCGACCGCGATGATCTCGGTGAGCACGTGCGGGGTGTGCCACTCGCACTCGGGGATCACCGGCGCGTCGGGGTGCAGCGGATCAGGCTTCATCCGGTCGCACTGCTTGCCGGCCTCGCGGATCGCCATGTCGGGCGGACCGAGCACCAGGACCGCCGCGGTCGGCGCCGCCGCGCGGATCCGCAGGATCGTCTCGTCGAAGTAGCGCGCCATCGCCTCGAGATCGAGGTCCTTGTCGTCGGCCTCGTTGGTGCCGTACTGCAAGACGACCAGGCGCGGATCGCGGCTCGCGAGCTGGTCGCCGATCACCGACCAGTCCCACGACCGCAGGCTGCCGAGCCGGCGGCCGACCACGCCGAGCGAGTCGACGATCACGCCCGGCCGCAGCCGCTCCAGCACGACGCCGAACAGGTCGATCGAGCCGCCGCCGCCGTGCTGCAGCGTCAGCCGGTGCGCGCCGTCGGTCACCGGGATCACCTGGCGCGCCGGGTGCGGCGGCTCGATCGGCTGGGTCCTGGTCTTGAGCGACTGCCACGGCTGGTCGTCGACCCGGTAGCGCAGCAGGCCATGATCGGGCGCGGCGTAGTACAGGATCTCGAACTGGCCGACCCGGGTCCCGACCTGGCAGTCGCTGCAGGTCTCGACCCACAGCTCGGCGCCCTTGCGCTCGCCGTAGACCCGCAGCCCGGCGAGCCCGTACGGCTCGGGGTCGCCCCTGTGGCCGCCGACCGCGGCCTTCCACTTGCCGGTCGTTCCATAACGCACGTCGCGCTGATAGTAGTGCCGGGTCGGCGGGCGCCCGGCGGCGACCAGGCCGCGCCCGGCGTCACCGAACTTGCTCTGCAGGGTGACCCGGAGCCGCGAGGTCAGCGAGTCGCCGGCGGTGTGCGAATCGCCGAAGAACAGCCACAGCACGCGCGACGACGGGTCGGCCGGACCGCGCGCGTGCTCGTCGTGCGCGCGCTCGGCGGCGGCGAGCCCGACGAACAGCGGCTCGAGGCTGCCGGGCGGCGCATCGAGGTAGCCGGCCGGCGCGACCGCCGCGGGCAGCGCGGTGCCGGCATCGCCGGGCGGCGCGACGGCGATCGCGACCGCGGCGTCGGTCGGCCCGCGCGACGGGGGTGGATGCGGGGCGTCGAGCAGGCGATGCCGCTCGCCATCGCAGCCGCTGCCACACCCCGCGAGCGCGCACATCGCGAAGGCCAGGCTAGTGCGATGCATATTTCTGGTAGCCGGCCACCAGCGTCTTGAACAGCCCCTCGGCCAGCGTCTCGGCGCCCTTGCGCGACAGGTGCTGGAAGTCGCTGCCGACCATGCCCTTGCGGAACCACCGGGCGGCCGACCCCGGGCCGCCCATCCAGTCGTAGGTCGAGTAGAACGCGCAGCCCGCCTCGCTGGCCGCTGCGCGCTGCGCGCCGATCAGCGTCGCCATGACCGGGCGCGACGGGTAGCCGCCGTCCTTGGCCTCGGCCTGATCGGTCGGCGACACCACCAGGCAGCTCGCCTCGGGGAGCGCCGCGCGGATCTGGGCCAGCAGCTTGCCGTAGCGGACCGCGTAGTCCTTGGTGTCGCGATCGCCGGGATTGAGCCACTCGGCCTCGTTGGCGCCGATCATGAGCATCACGAGGTCGGCGCCGCGGTGCTTGAGCTCGGCCTGGAAGTGCTCGGCCTTGTTGGCGTCGAAGCTCTTGAGGTTGACGCTGACCACGCCGAGGTTGTCGACCACCGCGCCGGTCGGGTTCTCCAGCGAGACGCCGAACAGCCGGACCCGGCCGCGCGCCGCGAGGTCGAACTTCTGCGCGCCGGCCGCGGCGGTGGCGGTGGCGAACTGCGGCTGGCGGGCGGGGCCCCGGGTGTCGACCGTGGTCAGCGGCTTGCCGTCGGCGGTGATCGCCACCGTGCCGCCGCGCGGCTGCGCCAGGTAGTACAGCTCGACCTGCGACGCGGTGCCGGTGACCAGCTTGATCGTGGCGCGGCCGCCGTCGGTCTCGGCGGTGCTGCCGCCCACGCCGTACAGGCCATCGGGGATCAGCGCGGCCGTGATCGAGTGGACGTTCCAGCTGCCGCCCTGCGCCCGCGTGATCGCCTCGTGGCCGCAGAACCGGTGCGGCGGGACCACGTAGACGAACCCCGGGCCGCCGTTGCCGAGATCGGCCTGGAGCCGCGCGCGCAGCGCGGACGGCACCGCGTCGGTCGCGATCACCGAGTCGCCGTACCACGACACCCGCAGCGCGCGCCCGAGCTTGCCGCGCTTGGCCTCGCGGGCCGCGTGGTAGAACGCGTCCATCGCCCAGCGCTTGCACTGCTCGCTGGAGGTCGGCGGTGTCGCGTCGAGGCAGTGGTCCTCGAGCGCGAGGATCCTGGCGCGATCGGCGGCGACGATCGTCCCCGGCGGGTTGTCGACCTCGATGTGGATCCCGCCCGCCTCGCGCGGTGCCGGGGCACCCGGCGCCGGCGCGGGCTCGGCCGGCTCGGCCTCCGCCACGGCGAGCGGCGGGGCCGTGAACACCGGGCCGGCGGGGGCGGCGGGGGCAGCGGGGGCGCCAGGCTCGGGCGCGCGGCGGGGCCGGAACCGATCGGCGATCGCGTCGACACCGCCATCGAGCAGACACAGCGCGGCGACCAGACAGCCACAGAACCACAGGAGCACCGGCGCGATGGTCCAGCTGCGATCGGACGCCGACATCGGCTGACGAAGGTAAGCGAACCCGGCGGGGAGTCAAGGGAGGTCACGGGCGCCATCGCCGGCGCTCGAGGGCGCTCGGGGCGCTCGGGGACGCTCGGCGCCGGCTCGGCGGGATCGCACCGCGATCGCCCGCCCGGTGGCAAACCGGGGCGAACGCACCCGCCGCGGTGGAATCGCCGTGTCGACCGCACCGCGCCGGCGTATCCTGCCCGCGATGCGTCCGGAGCTGGAGGACACCCTCGCCGCGCCGCGAGCGACACCCAGTGCCCCGAGCGATCGACGCGCCCCGAGCGCGCCGATCCCCCCGAGCCCCAGCGGGATCTCGCGCACCGCGACCGCGCCGGGCTCCGGCGGCTCGCGCGATCCGGCCGCCGATCCCGCCTCGAGCCCCGGCCTGGTTGTCGGCCAGCAGCTCGGCCACTTCCGGATCGACAAGCCGCTCGGGGCGGGCGGCATGGGTGAGGTCTACCTCGCCACCGATCTCGCGCTCGACCGGCCGGTCGCGATCAAGGTGCTGCCGGCGGGGCTCGCCCGCGATCCGACGCGCCGCGATCGCCTGATCCGCGAGGCCCGCGCCCAGGCCCGGGTCAGCCACCCCAACGTCGGCCATATCTACTTCATTGGAGAGGAGTCCGGGGGGGAGTCGGGGCGGGACGCCGGGCAGGAGGCGGGGCGGCTGTACTTCGCGATGGAGTACGTCGCCGGCGAGACCGTCGCCGCCCGGATCGCGCGCGGGCCGGTCAGCGTCGAGGACGCGCTGGCGATCATCCGGTCGGCCGCGTTCGGGCTGCGCGAGGCAGAGCGCTCCGGCATCACCCACCGCGACATCAAGCCCTCGAACCTGATGATCGACAGCCACGGCATGGTCAAGCTGCTCGACTTCGGGCTCGCCGCCGGAGAGCCCGGCGCGGTCGGCGCCGGCCCGGTGGCGCAGACCTCGCTCGCCGGCACGCCGCTGTACATGGCGCCCGAGCAGGCGCGCGGCGAGCCGATCGACTTCCGCGCCGACATCTACGCGCTCGGTGCCACGCTGTTCCACCTGGTGTCGGGCCGGCCGCCGTTCGACGCCGACACGCTCGACGCGCTGCTGTCCAAGCACGCCAGCGCCGAGCGGCCGCAGCTGCCGCGCCGCGCCGACACGCCGCGCACCGCGATCGCGGCGGTCGACGCGCTGATCGCCCGGATGATGGCGCCCTCGCCTGCGGATCGGTTCGCGAGCTACGACGAGCTGATCCGCGCGATCGAGCTGAGCTCGGTCGACCACATGCGGCCGGCGGGGTTCTGGGTCCGCTCGATGGCCGCGCTGGTCGATCTGCTCGCGACCGCGGTGGTCGCCGGCGCGCTGTTCGCGGTGATCGCGCTCGTCAACCGGCGCGGAGCGTACAGCGACGTGGACCTCAACGTGCTCGTGTTTCTCGCGTACCTGCTGGGCGCGACCGCGCTCGTGGCGCGCACCGGCCGGACGCCCGGCAAGTGGCTGTTCGAGCTCGAGGTGGTCGACACCGCGACCGGGCAGCGCCCGTCGCTGCGCCGCGCGGCGATCCGCGCGATCGTGCTGTGCGGCCTTCCGCTCGCCGGCGCGCTCGCCAAATGGGGCCTGACGCTGTCGGGCCACAAGCACGGCATGGCCGAGACCGTCTCGATCATGTCGTCGTGCGTCCCGGGGTTCGCCCTGCTGTGGGCAGCGCTGCGCGCGCATGGCAAGCGGACGATCTGGGACCGGCTGAGCGGCACGATGGTGCGCTACCGCACGCGGCGCACCACGGCGATCTAGCGTTTTGCTACGATGAGCCCGGTGCCGACCGTCTATTGTGGCCTCGGCCGTGGCCTCGGCGTGGTGTCCCTGGTGGGCTGGCTCGCCGCGTGTCAGCCGATGATCGAGCCGGGCGCGCCGCGCGGCGCCGAGCTCGACGCGGACGATCACCGGATCGCCGGCCGGGTCGACAGCCGGACGGTCGAGGCCGCGTTCGACGGCGGCCAGCTCGAGTTCGAGCTGTACCGCGACGGCAGCCGGGTCGAGCAGGTCGTGCGCAACCGCTACGCGGTGGCGGTGACGCTGCACTGGTCGATCAGCGCGCTCGACAACCTCGAGGCGAGCTCGCCGCTCGACGGCACGACCGTGCTGCCGCCGGCGCGCGCGCCGCTGGGGCCGGGCGAGCCGGTCGTGCTCGCCGAGCTGGCGCAGATCCTTCCCGGCGGGCGCTACCACCGCAAGCTGACGTTCAGCGCGCGGTTCGGCGATCCGCGGGCGCGGCCGCGGCCCTACGTCTACGCCCTGCCCTACCCGCATGGCCGGACGTTCGCGGTGCTGCAGGGCTTCCACGGCGAGTTCTCGCACCGCGGCTCCAACGAGTACGCGGTCGACTTCAACTGTCCGGTCGCGACCCCGGTGACCGCGGCGCGCCCCGGGATCGTGGTCGCGGTCAACGCCAGCGCGCAGGGCTCGGGCACCACGCCGGAGTTCCTCGACGACCGGCGCGCCAACTTCGTGCTGATCCTGCACAGCGACGGAACGCTCGGCGAGTACATGCACCTGGCGCCGAGCGGCGTCGAGGTCACGCCCGGCCAGACCGTGCGGCGCGGTCAGGAGCTCGGGCTGTCCGGCAACACCGGGTTCTCGTCGACGCCGCACCTGCATTTTCAGGTGATGACCGCCGCGGACGACGGGATCGCCAAGCAGTCGTTCCCGTTCGAGCTCGCGGTCGCGCCGAACCGGACGTCGCCGCCGATCCTGGGCCAGCGCTACTCGGCGTGGGAGTAGCCGCCGGGGGATCCGCTGTTGCGGCGGGCAGGTCAGGACCAACCAACGACAGCGAGGAACTCGCAGCCGGCGCGAACGTGAGCCACGGCTGGCGATCGCGCGAACCGACTCCGAGCTCCTTGATACGGAAACCCTTCACCGCGCGAAGCGTGCATCACGGTTCGCGCCGGTGGAGCGAAGCACCTTGCACACACATTTCATGTAACCGCGACGCGTGAGTTCGACACCACGCGATCCGTCACCTGGAATGGGCGGTAACGCTCATTGCGGCCGAGCTTGGTGACCCGCCTGATGATAAACTCCCTAGGTAATGTGCCCGGTGTGTCGCCAGCGCCCTGCAGAAGTCGGGGTGCTGTGCGAAGAATGTCGCGACGAGCTGTCCAGTCCGATCAAGATCATGCCCGAGCAGATCCAGCTGCAGGGTGCGCGGCCGACGATGGCGGCGCTGATCGATATCTGGGGCCGGCCGCACCGCCTCGACCCGCGGACGCTGATCGGCCGCCAGGTCGACGGCCAGGGCCTGGCGGTCCTCGAGCCGTCGGTGTCTCGCCACCACGCCCACCTGACCCTGGACAACGACGAGTGGACCGTGCGCGACCTCGGCTCGGCCAACGGCACGTTCCTCGAGGACAAGCTGATCTCGGCGCCGGTCGCGGTGCACGAGGGCGCTCGGGTCCGGTTCGGCCACATCGCGTTCTACTTCGTCGAGGACGTCGCGCGGCTGCCGCCGCCGCGGCTCGGCCGCACGATGACCGCGACGATCCGGCCGATCGATCGCAGCGCGGTGCGCGACGCCGCGACGTTCCCGCTCGAGGCGCTGACCGAGGAGGACCGCACCGACGTCGGCCTGCCCGTGATGTCGTTCAAGATGCACGAGCCGACCGGCGGCGGCGGCGGGCTGATCGAGGTCGACGGCAAGCGGGTCCAGCTCACCACCACGCAGTTCGAGCTGATGGCGCTGATGATCAAGCGAATGGCCGGCGAGAACCATCAGCCCGAGCTGGTCCGCGGCTTCGTCCGGTCCTCGGAGCTGATCGCCGATCTGTCGTGGGACACCCGCGAGCCGAGTGAAAATCACGTCAAGCAGCTGGTCCGCCGGGTCCGCCGCGCGCTGATCAAGTCCGAGATCGGCGACCTGATCGAGTCGCGGCATCGCTTCGGCTACCGCCTGCGCGCCATCCCGCGCGAGTAGCGCCGGCCGAGGGCTGCCTGGGGTTGATCACCGCTTGTGCTGGCGCGCGCCGTTGGCCCGGCTGGTGCCCCGGTCCTCGACGGTCGCCGCCAGCTCTTCCAGCAGGGCGCGCAGCGACTTCATCTTCTTGCTGCCGATCCGGGTCGCCCACTTGGCCTCGGTCGCCGCGGACACCCGCTTGACCTCGGCGGCCCACACCTTGCCCTTGGGGCCGAGGCGGACCCGCTTGATCACGCCGTGATCCGGATCGGGGAACCGCTCGACCATCCGCATGTCCTCGAGCTCGTCCAGCAGGTCGCCGACCGTTTGCTTGGGTAGCGACACCTGGGACACCAGGTCCGAAAGCCGGACACCGGTATCGGACACCGCGAGGCCAGCGCCGATCACCGTCAGCAGCTGGACCAGCGCGGGACGCAGCGCGGGAAACCCGAGGCGCTCCAGCCGGATCGCGAGCTGCGCCTGCAGATCGTGTTGCGGAACGTGGAGCAGGGACCTGAGATCACGGCCCGTGGTGGTCCCCGTGCTGGTCCTGAGATGGGTCGAACGGGTCGGCTTCGCCATGGTCACGAAACGGGCGCCCTGAGGGATTCGCGTCATACCAAAGCTGCCCCAGGATCGGAACCCGAATTCGTCGCAAAGTCACGCGGGTGCCACGCTCCGGAGCGCAACGGCGGTACGGCGCATCACCTTTATCCTGTGAAATCCCTTCGGCCAAGCCCCACCGCCCGCCCTCGGGGCCCTACTCGTGGATGTCGACCACGCCGACCTCGGCCGCGCCGCGATCCGGGGGTGGCCTGTCGCCGCGGATCTTGCGCGACACCCAGCGGGCCGCGTCATCGAACAGGGTGTACAGGACCGGGATCGCGACCAGGGTCAAGAGCAGCGACAGCGTCTGCCCGCCGACCACGACGCTGGCCATCGCCTTGGAGAACCCGGCGCCGACGCCCTTGCTGGTCACCAGCGGGAGCATGCCGGCGACGAACGCGAACGTGGTCATCAGGATCGGCCGGAGCCGGTCGCGGCTGGCCGCCAGCACCGCCTCGGTCCGCGGCAAGCCTTGCCGCCGCAGCCCGTTGGCGTGATCGACCTGGAGGATCGCATTCTTCTTGACCATCGCGAACAGCACGAAGATCCCGAGCATCGAGAAGATGTTCAGGCTGCCGCCGGTGATGACCAGCGACATCACCGCGAACGGGATGACCAGGAACAGCGACATCATGATGATCACCGGGTACAGCCAGGACTCGAACTGCGCGGCGAGCACCAGGTACATGAACAGGAACGCCAGGCCGAGAGCGATCCCGAACGCCACGAGGGTCTTGCCGGACTCCTTGCTGCGACCGAACGGCTCGGCGGTGTAGCCCGGCGGCATGTGGAGCGCGTTGATCGTCTTCTGCAGCTCGGCGACGATCGCCGACTCGGAGAACCCGGGCGAGTTGTTCATCGTGATCGTCACCGCGCGCTCGCGGCTCTGCCGCGTGATCCGCGAGATCGCCGTGCTGGCGTGGACCTTGATCACGTCGGACAGCGGGACCTGACCGAGCGAGCGCGACGGCACCGCGATCAGCGACAGCGCCGACGGGTCGTTGCGGTAGCGCTCGGCGGCGCGCAGGAACACCTGGTACTGATCGCCGCGGTCCTCGAACGTCGAGGCATCGACCCCACCGACCAGGATCGCCAGCGTCGCGGTGATGTCGGCGGGCTCGACCCCGAGCAAGCCGGCCCGATCGAGGTCGGGGACCACGGTGGTCTCATCGACCGGATCGAGCAAGCTCGAGGTGAGGTCGACCACGCCCGGCACGGGCTTCATCTTCTTCAGGATCGTGTCGCTGTACTCCTGGAGCTTGTCGAGATCCGGCCCGCTGATCACATACGAGATGTTGGCGTTCTGGCCGCCGATCGAGAAGTCGTTGACCGCCTGGACCGCGACCACCGTCCCCGCCGGATAGTTGGTCGGCACCAGCACCTTCTCGCGCACCGCGGCCATCACGAGCAGCTGGCTACGCACCCGGGTCTCGGGCGGCGTGAGGTGAATGTAGATGTGGCCGACGTTGGCCTGGCGCTGGTCGCTGTCGGCGACCGACACCAGCGCGTGCTCGACCTCGGGCAACTCGCGGGCCTTGCGCGCCAGCCGCTCGGCGACCAGCGTGGTCGCCTCCAGCGTGGCGTTCTCGGGGGTCTGGATGTAGATCTCGAACTGGGCCTCGTCGTTGGGCGGCAGGAAGTCAAAGCCGACCTTCTTGCCCATCGGGAACGTGGCGACGCAGCTCGAGACGATCGCGATCAGCACGACCCAGCGGTGACGCAGGCAGTACGCCAGCACGCCCGAGTACAGGCGCTCGATCGGCCGGTACAGCAGGTTCGAGCCCCGCTCGAGCCACGACTTGCGGCGCTCCATGCCCGGCGGCGCCGGCAGCGGCAGCATCCGCGCCGCCATCATCGGCGTCAGCACGAACGCGACCAGCATCGACACCGCGATCGCGAACGCCATGGTCAGGCCGAAGCTGTAGAGGAACTTGCCGATGATGCCGCTCATGAACGCGACCGGCAGGAACACCGCCATCAGCGACAGCGTGGTCGCCAGCACGGCGAGCCCGATCTCCTTGGTGGCGTGGATCGCGGCCGGGAACGGCTTCATCCGCTTCTCGTCGATGAACCGGTAGATGTTCTCGAGCACGACGATCGCGTCGTCGATCACGATGCCGACCGCGAGCGCGAGCGCGAGCAGGGTCATCAGGTTGAGCGTGAACCCGGCCGCCCGCATCAGCCCGAACGTCGAGACGATCGACACCGGGATCGAGATCGCGGCGATCACGGTCGAGCGCAGGCTGCCGAGGAACAGCAGCACGACCAGCGCCGCGAGCAGCGCGCCGAGCACCAGGTGCTCGAGCACCTGCGACGCCGAGGTCCGGATCTGGACCGAGTTGTCGCGCACGACCTCGACGCTGTAGCCCTTGGGCAGCTGGGACTTGAGCTTGGCGACCGCCGCCTGCACGCTGTCGACCACCGCGACCGTATTCGTGCCGGTCTGCTTGCGCACCGACAGCGCGATCGCCGGCACGCCGTCGTAGGCCGCCGAGGTCTCGGCGTCCTTCTCGGAGTCGATCACCTCGGCGATGTCGCGGACCTTCACCGGCCGGTTGCCGAGCTGGCGGACCACGATGTCGCCGATCTGCTCGGCCTCCAGCGCGCGGCCCTCGACCCGCAGCGTGGAGTTGAGCGGGCCGCGCTCGATCGTGCCGCCCGGGACGTTGACGTTGCTGCTGCCGATCGCGCGCTGGACGTCGATCGCCGACACGCCGGCCGCGGCGAGCTTGATCGCATCGATGTGGACGTTGATCTGGCGGTCCTGGCCGCCGAGGATCACGACCTGGCCGACGCCGGACAGCCGCTCGATCCGGTTCTTGACCTGCTTGTCGGCGAACCGGGTCAGCTCGCGGATCGGCACGCCGGACGGACCCTTGACCGACAGCACGATCACCGGGGCGGCGTCGGGGTCGGCCTTGCGGGTCTCGGGGCGGGTGCCCGGCGGCAGGTCGCGCAGGATCGTCGCGAGGTGCTCGTTGATGTCGTTGGACGCCCTGTCAGGATCGACCTCGAGGTCGAACTGCGCGAGCACCAGCGACACGCCCTCGGTCGAGATCGAGGTCAGGGTGTCGAGCCCGCTGACCGTGTTGACCGCCTCCTCGACCTTCTGGGTCACGTCGGTCTCGACCGCGGCGGGCGATGCGCCCGGGTACGGCGTGGTGATCGTGACCAGCGGGAAGTCGACCTTGGGGAACTTGTCGACGCCGAGCTGGAGGTAGCCGACGAGGCCGACCACGACCAGCACGAGGATCAGGACGACGGCGAACACCGGCCTGCGCACCGCGATGTTGGATAGCCATTGCATGGTGGGGCTCCCTACTCCACGACCCGCAGGCCGTCGACGACCTTGTCGGTCACCTTGGCGACGACCTTGTCGCCCTTGGCCAGGCCCTGGAGGATCGAGACCTGGCCGGGCGCGGGCGGCGGGCCGACCTGGACGATGTGGTCCTGCAGCTCGCCCTTGACGGCGACGAACGCGTGCCACAGCTTGCCGCGCTGGACCACCGCGGTGGCCGGCACCGCCGGCCGCGGGGTCTGGCCGATCAGCACGTGGGCCTCGGCGAACATCCCGGGCACCAGGTCGGTCTGCGGATCGAGCGTCGCCTCGACGACCAGCGCGCGGTTCTTGTTGATCTCGCCGCCGATCCGCGTGACCTTTGCGCTGTAGGTCTTGCCCGGCTGGGCGACCGCGGTCAGCTCGACCTTCTGGTCCTTCTGCATCGCGCGGACCGCGGCCTCGGGCACCGACAGCTCGATCCGCAGCGGGTCGTCGTCGACCAGCGTGAACAGCGTGCGGCCCAGGGCGACCCATTCGCCGGGCGCCACCGACTTCTCGGTGACCTGGCCGTCGAACGGCGCGCGGACCAGGCCGTCGCTCACCGACTTGTTGATCATGTCGGCGCGGGCCTGCGCGGCGCTGACCTGCTGCAGGGTCGACGTGCACTGGGTCATCTGGCGGTCGTAGTCGCTGCGCGTGATCGCGCCCTTGTCGAACAGCACCTGCTCGCGCTTGCACTCCTCCTCGGCGAGCTGCTTCTGGGCCCGCGCCCCCTCGAGGTTGGCGAACGCCTCGCGGGCCGACAGCGCGGCGTTGCGGACGTCGAGCTGGACCACCGGCTGGCCCATCTTGACCCGCTGGCCGCGCTCGACGAGCACCGCGACCACCTTGCCCTGGGTATCCGCGGTCACCTCGGAGCGCTGGTCCGCGGTGATGACACCGGTCAGCACCAGGACATCCGGTGCAGGGGCCTCCTGGGCGGTCACCAGATCGAGCTTTTCCGGCGGCGAGGGGGGAGCTTTGACGTCGGTGTCACTCCCTGGCTTCTTGCAGGCGGACAGCGACGCGAGGAGCGCAAGCACGGCGGCGGCACGCATGGGCCGGCTACGATGCACGGGCTCTGCCACGCCGGCAAGTGACGGGTCAACGGGTTAGCCGCGCGACTTTGTACAAGTTCCCGACAGGTGTCGGTTGCAGCTGCCTGGCAAGCCCGGCGGCCACCGCGCCGCGCTCACTTCGCGTCGTTGCCGATCGCGTGGCTGAGCTGCGCCTGCGCGACGCGCAGGTCGACCCGGGCGTTGAGCGCGGCGATCCGCGCGCGGGTCAGCTCGGTCTCGGCGTCGACCAGCTCGACCGCGGTCGCGCGCTCGGCGTTGAGCAGCTCGCGGCGGACCCGGTAGCTCTCCTCGGCCGCGGCCAGCCCCTTCTGGGTCGTGGCGAGCGCGTGCTGGGCCAGGGCGACCGCCTGCTGCGCGCTCTGCACCTCGATCCGCGTGCCGTTGTCGAGGTTCTGGCGGTCGGCGCGCAGCTCGTTGGCCTCGGCGGCGATCCGGCGCTTGGTGGTCTCGGCGATCAGCGCGTCATTGATCGTCCAGGTCAGCTGCGCGCCGACCTGCCAGGTGAACTTGAACTGGTCGACCTGGGGGAACACCCGCTGGTTCGGATCGGCGTAGTCCGCGACCCCGAACGCCGACAGCCGCGGCAGCGAGTTGGCGAGCTCGGCGTCGCGCTGGCGCTGCTTGGCCGCGATCCCGACGTCGATCACCTTGAACTCCAGGCGCTGGCGCCGGGCGGTATCCACCAGATCGCCGATCGCCGCGACCCCGCCGACCTGGACCTCGGCGCGGATGTCCTCGCCGACCGCGAGCGGCTCGCCGGGCGCCGCCCCGATCAGGATGCGGAGCTGCTCCTCGCGCAGCTGGGCCAGGTTCTGCAGCTGATCGACGGTCTGCTCGGCGTCGGCCTGCTGGGCCTCGACCCGCATCAGATCCGCGCGCGACAGCCGCTGGACCTCGGCGAGCGCGCGGACCTGATCGAGCGTGCGCTGGACCTGGACCAGCTGGCGCTGGGCGATCAGCACCTGGAGCCGGGCGCGCACCCACTCGTAGTAGGCCAGCCGCGCGTCCTGCCCGGCGCCGATCTCGCTCGATCGCTTGTCGATCCGGGCGGCCTCGACGCCGAGCTTCGCGGTGTCGATCAGCGCCGGAAACCGCAGCAGGTAGTCCGACAGCGGCACCGCGAGCTGGGCCTCGGCGAGGTAGGCGTTGGTCAGCGGCGAGGGGAACGCGAAGTTGATCGTCATGCCCCCGATCGGGAACGAGATCGGCGCCACCTGGATCGCCGACAGCCGGGTGTAGCTCGCCGTGCCCCGGACCTGGGGGACCAGCGCCAGCTCGGCGGCCTGGCGCTGCGCGATCGCCGCGTCGAGCTCGGCGGCCCGGCGGCGCACCGTCGGAGACGCGGTCTGAGCGCGCGACGCGGCCTGCTCGGCGGTCAGCCCGCCGGCCGCGAACAGCGTGTCGAGGTCGCGGTCGAACGCGGCCAGATCGTCGGGGGCGGCGGCCGGCGCGGCGGCCGGTCTGGGTGCCGGCGGTCGGGGTGCCGGTGGCCGGGGTGCCGGCTGCGCCAGCGCCGGCGCCGCGGCGCAGAGCGCGAGGACGAGCGAAATTCGCGAGGTCATATGCGGCCGACCAAAGCACCCCCCGTGCCACGGCACCAGCCCGCGCAACCGCGACGTTGTCCGTCGCCGCGTGATCGTGGATGTCGGCCGGGCTTACAGCTGGCAGGTCACGAAATGTGACCCGCAGCGGTCACGTTTCGATCGCGGGCGCGCAACCCGGCATTCAGGCTAGAGTTGCGCTCATGGCCGCGCAGGCAGAGTACTCTGGCACGTCCCTGGCAGCAGGGCCGAGCGTGGGTGATCCACGCCCTTCCGATCTCTGGCGCGGTCAGCGCAACCGCTTCCTCATCGAGGAGGCGCGCACCACCGGCGCGTGGATGCATCTGGTCGGCGGCGTCGTCAAGCTGACCCTGCTGCTGATCTTCCTCAACGCCGGGTATCCCACCTGGCGCGCGACGGCGGCGGCCGGCGTGTTCGTCGTGTTCGCGCTGCTCCAGACCGCCTGGCTCCGGTCGTCGCACGACGCCCAGTCGTTCGACCGCGTGTTCATCGCCGTCAACCTGTCGGCGCAGTCCATGGTGACGCTGATCGTCGGGCTGACCGGCGGGCTGCGCTCGCCCGCGGTGCCCGACCTGCTCCTGCCGTCGGTGATCTCGCTGCTGTTCTTCGGCCCGCACGCGGTCGCGCGCTGGATCGCGTTCGCCAGCGCGCTGCTGATCGTCGCGATGGGGCTTCTGCCCGAATGGGTGGTCGGCCCGCCCCTGGCGATCGATCACTTCGCTCATTATGCAGTCGCGCTCGGCATCGGCCTGATCTGGAACCTGTTCCTGCTCCACACCATGGTCGCCAAGATGACGCGCGCGGCGAGCCGCGCCGGCCACTCGATGCAGTGCCTGCGCGAGGAGCGCCTGTCCGACGCCGAGGCCCAGCTCCGCCGGCTGCAGTCGGTCGGCGCCAAGGTCGCCCACGAGCTCAAGAACCCGCTCGCGTCGATCAAGGGCCTGTGCCAGCTGGTGTCGCGCAGCCCCGAGAGCGAGCGCACCCAGGAGCGGCTCGCGGTCGTCGCCTCCGAGATCTCGCGGATGGAGACCATCCTCCACGAGTACCTGTCGTTCTCGCGGCCGCTCGAGGACCTGCGCCCCGAAGCGCTCGACGTCGGCGCGATCGCGCGCGACGTGCTCGACGTGCTGGCCGGGCGCGCCGAGCAGGCCGGCGTCGCGCTGTCGTTCGACGGCAACGCGATCTCGGTGCACGGCGACGGCCGCCGGCTCAAGGAGGCGCTGCTCAACCTGGTCGCCAACGCGATCGAGGCCACGCCGAGCGGCGGCGCCGTCGCGCTCCGGTTGCGCAACGGCGGCCCGTCCGCCGTGCTCGAGATCCGCGACACCGGCCGCGGCATCGCCCCCGAGGATCTCGAGCGGATCGGCACCCCGTTCTTCACCACCCGGTCCAACGGCACCGGCCTGGGCGTCGTGCTCGCGCAGGGCGTGATCCAGCAGCACGGCGGCACGCTGCGCTACGCCAGCGCGCTGGGTCACGGCACGACCGCGACCATCTCGCTGCCGATCAAGCCGCTGGCGACCCCCGAGCCCGCGCCGCGCGCTGCGATGGTCGAGGCCCGCGCGTGAGCTCGGTCCTCCTGGTCGACGACGAGCCCGGGGTCCTGTTCACGCTGAGCGAGCTGCTCACCGAGCGCGGCCACCGCGTGATCGAGAGCCGGTCGGGCGACGACGCCCTGCGCAAGCTCGACGAGGCCGACACCGTGCTCACCGATCTGGCGATGCCGGGGATGGATGGTCTCGAGCTGGTCAGCCACATCGTGCAGCGCGATCCGACGCTGCCGGTGATCCTGCTCACCGCCCACGGCAGCGAGCGGGTCGCGGTCGCCGCGATGAAGCACGGCGCCTACGACTACCTCAAGAAGCCGTTCGACATCGACGAGGTCGCCGTCGTCATCGAGCGGGCGCTCGAGGCCCGCCGCCTGCGGATCGACAACCGCCGGCTGTCCGCCGAGCAGACGATCGGCCGCCGGATCATCGGCGACAGCCGGCCGATGCGCCGGCTGCTCGAGGCCACCACCCGGGTCGCCAGCCGCGACGTCACCGTGCTGGTCCGCGGCGAGACCGGCACCGGCAAGGAGTTCGTCGCCGAGCTGCTCCACGCCCAGTCGACGCGCAGCAAGAAGCCGCTGATCCGGTTCAACTGCGCCGCGCTGCCCGCCGAGCTCGCCGACGCCGAGCTGTTCGGCCACGCCCGCGGCGCGTTCACCGGCGCGAGCTCCAGCCGCCCCGGGTTCTTCGCCCAGGCCGACGGCGGCACGCTGATCCTCGACGAGATCGGCGAGCTGCCGCTCGCGGTCCAGGCCAAGCTGCTCCGCGTGCTCCAGGAGGGCGAGATCCAGCCGGTCGGCTCGGGCCGGATCGACAAGGTCGACGTCCGGGTCGTCGCCTCGACCAACCGCGATCTCGCCGCCGAGGCCAAGACCGGCGTGTTCCGCGAGGACCTCTACTACCGGCTCGCCGTGGTCGAGCTCGTCGTGCCGCCGCTGCGCGACCGCAAGGACGACATCCCCGCGCTGTCCGCCGAGTTCGCGCGCCGCTACGGCGACCGCTTCGGCCTGGGCGCGGTCAGCCTCGAGTCCGCGCTGGTCGACGCGCTGGTCCGCTCCGACTGGCCCGGCAACGTCCGCCAGCTCGAGAACACGATCGCCCGGCTCGCCGCCCTGTCCGCCGGCGGCGTGATCGGCCTGGCCGACTACCAGCTCGCCACCGGCGAGGGCCCGCCCCCGCCGCCGGTCGCGATCGAGGCCCACGACGCCGGCGACGAGCACAACACCCCCGCGATCGACGCGCGCAGCGGCCCGTCGCTCAAGGAGCAGGTCGAGGCGTTCGAGCGCGGCCTGGTCGCCCGCGCGCTCGATGCCACCGGCGGCAACCAGTCCGAGGCCGCCCGCCGGCTCGGGGTCTCGCGCGTCACGCTGATCGACAAGATGAAGAAGTACGGCCTGAGCTCCAAGCGCTGACCCGCCTGCCTACGTGCCGGCCGCACGTCCGTCCGAGCTGTGAATTTCACACCGCGCGGTCACAATGCCCGACCGAGACAAAACGCCCGGGTGAATCCGGAATAACTCGGCGAAATCACGCCGTGCGCCCGGGCACGGCCGGTGCAGCGGCGAGCCTCACTTCCCGCTACCAGGAGGCCACATGTCCAAGCTTCGCATCGCCATCCTCACCGCCGCCATCGCGCTCCCGCTCGGCGCGCTCGCCAAGGACGCCGCCCTCAAGGGCCACCCGAACCTCGAGAAGGCCCGCGCGTCGCTCAACGACGCCGAGCGCTACATCATCGCGTCGCAGAAGGCCAACGAGGGCGTCTGGAAAGAAGAGGGCGGCCACGGCCAGAAGGCCAAGGAATCGATCGAGGAGGCGAAGCGGCAGCTCGACCTCGCGGCCGAGTGGGTCAACAAGCGCTAGACGTGATCGGCGCGCCCCGAGCGCCCGAACGCAGGACGGTGGGCCTGCAAAGCTCGCCCAAACCGCGCCCGGCGCTTGCGAGCACGCCGCGCCGGCTGCTACGTCCGGGGCATGGAGTCGATCGTCCACGTCTGCAACGGCGACAGCACCGCCGATTCGCTCTCGCTCGCAGATCTCCCCGGTGAGATTCGCGTGTGGGCCGATGCCCTCGATCAGGGCCCCCTGCTGCCGGTCTCCGATCCCGAGCACTGGAAGCTGCGCGACGAGTTCTGGGCCTCGCGCGGGGCGCGCGACGCCGGCGGCCGGCTCGCCGCTTACGATCACGGCGTCGACGAGGCCGCGCGCGCCGAGGAGCTGATCCTGTGGTTCGAGCACGACCTGTTCGACCAGCTCGCCCTGATCCGCCTGCTCGCCCGCCTCGCCCGCCGCGGCCTGCCCGCCCAGCTCACCCTGGTGTCGATCGACCGCCACCCCGAGGTCCCCAACTTCCTCGGCCTGGGCCAGCTCAGGCCCGAGCAGCTCGCCGAGCTCTGGCCGCGCCGCACCCCGCTGTCGCGCGACGCGATCGACGAGGCGATCACCGGCTGGATCGCCGTCACCGCCCCCGATCCGCGCGCCCTGCCGTTCCTCACCAAGCGGATCAAGGCCCTGCCGTTCCTCGCCGGCGCCCTCGAGCGCCAGCTCGAGGAGCTCCCCGATCCCACCAGCGGCCTGTCGCGCACCGAGCGCCAGGTCCTGGCCGCCATCGCCCGCGGCGAGGCCACCGCCGGGGCGCTGGTCGCCGCCGTCCACGCGCTCGACCCGCGCTACCCGATCACCGACGTGGTCCTGCTCTGGACCCTCCACGTCCTCGGCCGCTGCGGCCTCATCGACGGCGCCCCCGACGGCGCCGCCAGCCCGGCCGCGCTCGGCTCGCTCCGCGTCACCGTCACGGCGCGCGGCCGCGAGGCCCTCGCCGGCGCGATCGACCGCATCCACGAGTGCGGCATCGATGACTGGCGCGGCGGCGTCCGGCTCACCGGCAAGGGCCCGGTCTGGCGCTGGGACGGCGCCCAGCGCAAGCTGATCGAGAAGTGACCGTCTGCGGCGATCGCGCTCCGGCGAGTCAGTTGCAGCTATTGGAGACGATGATGTCCAGCTGCTCGACGAAACCACCGTCCCCGCAATCGGCTCCCACTCTGTGCATGTACGACTCTATCCAGGTAGTGGAGCAGGAATCCGAATAGTTGTTCGGGTCGTGGCACTCCCGCGTGACCGTCACATCCCCGGCGTCGTACTCGTCGCCGATGGGGCACCACGGAGGGATCTCGTGACCCTGGGTGGTATAGGACACGCCGCATTCCGTCCGGTCGGCGCGGGCGCTGCCGGGTTGCAGGATGAACACTCCGAGCAGCAGTGTGACGGTTGCAATCATCTTCATGAGCTATGATCTCCTGTGAATCGCGAGCGGTCGTGCTCGCTGACCGGGAGATGCGTTCTCGCGCCGGATGCTGCAGATTATTTCGGGCCGACGGTCGGGGCCGGCTCGGCCGCCGAGGCGATGCATCCGGCTGCGCCGGCCGCCTGGAGTGCTACGTTTGCGGTGTGGACGTCGAGACCGCGCGCGAGACCATCGCGGCCGAGCCTCCACCGAGGCTCCGGCTGGACGAGCTGCTCCGCGAGCTCGGGGCGCACGACGGCGAGCCGCCGCCGCCGCGCGCGGACAGCCTGACGGTCGGGGCGCTGGTCGACAAGGCCGCGGAGAGCGGGTTCGGGTTCCTGATCGGGGTGCTGACGCTGATCGCGATCCCGTTCGTCGGGCTGTCGACGCCGTTCGGCCTGGCGATCGCGCTGCTCGGCGCCCAGCTGATGATCGGGCTGCGCCATCCCTGGCTGCCGGCCCGGGCGCGCCGGCGCGCGCTGCAGATGGCGATGCTGGACCGTGTGCTCGGGCTGCTCGCCCGGCGCATGCGCTGGCTGACCCAGCTGACGCGGCGGCGCTGGGAGCCGCTGATCCGGCCCCGGCTGATCGGGCTGGGCGTGGTGCTGCTCGCGCTCGGGCTGGCGCTGCCGCTGCCGATTCCCGGGTCGAACCTGGTGTTTCTGATCCCGCTGTTCGTCTACGCGGTCGGCATCCTGGAGCGCGACGGGCTGTGGATCGTGCTCGGCCACCTCGGGACGCTGATCGACGTGGCGCTGCTGGTGGCGTTCGGCGCGACCGTGGTCGAGGCGCTGCAGCGGATCTGGCACTGGGTCGCCTGACGCCCGAGGCGCGGCGACCCGCGGCTCACCGCGCCGCTCAGCGGGCCGCTCAGCGGGCCGCTCAGCGGGATTGTCGCAGCAGCTCGGCGATGTCCTTCTGGCCCGCCGGGTCCTCGAGCAGGGTGACCGGCTGATCGACCAGCGCAGTGTCCTCGAGCATGATCTCGACGGCGCGCCGCGCGCCGATCAGACCCGAGGCGCGGCCCGGCGCCTGCAGCGCCCAGTCGGCGACGTTGGCGCCGATCACCACGTCGCGGATCCAGGTCAGGTCCTTGCGGAACCGCTCGTCGGTGTAGCCCCGGGCGTCGCCGAGGCCGAACCACAGGATGCGCGAGAACCGGAGGCGCCGGCCCGGCGGCAGGAGCAAGGTCTCGCCGGCCTCGGCGGTGGCGCGGCTGGACTTGACCAGGCGCGACAGCCGGCCGCACAGCCGCCAGTCGGCGAGCCCGGCGGCGCCGCGCAGCGGGCGATCGTCCTTGAACACCGGGAGCACGAGGGTGTCGCGCGCGGCCTCGTCCCACCGGGCGAGATCGAGCGGGAGGACCGAGAGCGCCACGGTCAATCCTCGTCCTCGGGGCGCCGGCCGACCGCGGTCGCGATCCGGTCGAGCACGCCGTTGACGAACGCCGACGACTCGGCGGTGCCGAACCGCTTGGCGAGCTCGACGGCCTCGTTGATCACGACCTTGACCGGCACGTCGCGGAACGCGATCAGCTCGCACGTGCCGAGCCGCAGGATGTTGCGATCGACGCGCGACATCCGGTCGATCCGCCAGTTCTTGGACGCCGCGCCGATCAGCGCGTCGACCTGCGCGGCGTGCTCGGACGCGGCGGCGACCAGCTCGCGCGCAAACGCCTGGGCCGCCGGATCGAGCTCGAGCTCGAACGCCTCGGCCCAGCTCGCGGCGGCGCCCGCGACGTCGGTCGCCGGATCGCCGTCGCGCGCGTACAGCAGCTGCAGCGCGTAGGCGCGGCCGCTGCGCCGGGTGCCGGCGGTCATGGCGTGCGCCTTCGCGGCCGCCCGCCCCGACCGGGCTGCTGTGCCGAGGCCGGCCCGGACGGCGCGGCGTCACCCGGCGGGCCCGGTGGGGCCGCCAGCCGGCGGAACAGCGTGGCGAGCTCGATCGCCGCGAGCGCGGCATCGAAGCCCTTGTTGCCGGCCTTGGTGCCGGCGCGCTCGAGCGCCTGCTCGATGGTGTCGGTGGTCAGCACGCCGAAGCTGACCGCGATGTCGCTCGATGCCGCGGCCACGGCGGCCCCGGCGATGCCGTGTGCCGCCTCGCCGGCCACGTAGTCGAAGTGCGGCGTCGCGCCGCGGATCACCGCACCGAGGGCGATCACGGCGTCGATGCCACCGCGCAGCACGACCTTGCGCACCACCTGCGGCAGCTCCCACGCGCCCGGGCAGCGGACGATGGTCACGGCGCCGGCGTCGCCGCCCGATCGCACGATGGCATCGAGCGCCCCGGCGATCAGCGGCTCGACGATCAGCGCGTTGAACCGGCTCGCGACGATGGCGAACCGGAGGCCGGCGGCGGACAGGTGGCCTTCGATCAGCTGCGGCATGCCCCGCAGATATACACCATCGGCTGCGGAGCTACTGGGCCTCGCGCCGCCGTGCGCCGGCGCGCCCTGGGATGGGCACGCGCTCGACGATCTCGATGCCGAAGCCCTCGAGCCCGGCGATCTTCCGATCGCTCCACATCATGAGCCGGATCCGGCGCAGCCCGAGATCGGCGAGGACCTGCGCGCCGAGGCCGAAGTCGCGCAGCGCCTCGCTGGAGTCGTTGCGCGCCCGGGCCAGATCGCGCGGGGCGGACCGCTGCAGCACGAGCCGCTCGAACGACGGGCCGAGCCGGGTCCGGCTGCGGTTGACGACGTAGAGCAGGACGCCGACCCCGGCCTGGTCGATCGCCTCGACCGCGGCGATCAGGTCCGGCCGCAGCACGAACGGATCGGCGAGCGGATCGGCCGCCGCGACCCGGACCAGCACCGACTGGCCGGCGGCCGACACCGCCGCGACGTCGCCGCGCACCAGCGCGAGGTACTCGGTGTCCTCGACCTCGGTGTCGTAGTAGTGCGCGACGAACGGTTCGCCCGGCCCGAGCATGCCCGGCCGGAGCGCGCCGGTGCCCTGGAGCCGCACGATCCGCTCGCGCTGCAGGCGGTAGGCGATCAGGTCGGCGACGCTGAGCAGCAGCAGGCCGTGGCGCTCGGCGAACTGCTCGAGCTCGGCCCGCCGCGCCATCTCGCCGTCCTCGCGCATGATCTCGCAGATCACGCCGGCCGGGCGGCAGCCGGCGAGCCGCGCGAGGTCGACCGAGCCCTCGGTCTGGCCGGTGCGCACCAGGACGCCGCCCTTGCGGGCGCGCAGCGGGAACACGTGGCCGGGCGACACGATGTGCGCCGGGCTGGCGGTGTCGGCGATCGCGGTGCGGATCGTCGTGGCGCGATCGCGCGCCGAGATCCCGGTCGACACACCGTGCCGGGCCTCGATCGACACGGTGAACGCGGTGCCGAGCGACGCCTGGTTGTCGCGCACCATCATCGGCAGCTCGAGCCGATCGATCATCGCGTCGTCCATCGCCAGGCAGATCAGCCCGCGCGCGTGGGTCGCCATGAAGTTGATGTGCTCGGGGGTCACCATGTCGGCCGCGAACACCAGGTCGCCCTCGTTCTCGCGGTCCTCGTCGTCGACCAGGATCACCATCCGGCCGGCGCGGATCTCGTCGAGGGCGTGGGTGACGTGCTCGATCGCCGTCGAGGCAGCGGCCGGAGCAGGCACGGGACCAGGTGTGGTCGGTGACGTCATGGCTTCACCAGCTTCTCGACATGCTTGGCGAGGATGTCGGCCTCGAGGTTGACCCGATCGCCCACGGCGAGGCCGCCCAGGTTGGTGCAGTCGCGGGTATGCGGGATGATCGCGACCGAGAACGCTCCGGCATCGACCGCGTTGACCGTCAGGCTGACGCCGGCGACCGCGATCGAGCCCTTCTCCACCACGTAGCGCAGGATCGCCGGCGCCGCGCGAAACCCGAGCACGAGGTTGGCGCCGAGATCGCGGCGCGCGATCAGCTCGCCGGTGCCGTCGATGTGCCCGGTGACCCAGTGGCCGCCCAGCCGGTCGCCGACGCGCAGCGAGCGCTCCAGGTTGACCCGCTTGCCCACGGCGAGCGCGCCGAGCGCGGTCCGGGCCAGGGTCTCGGCGCCGGCGAGCACGCGATACGCGCCACGGCCGGGGTCGACCTCGGTGACCGTGAGGCACGCCCCGTCGTGGCAGATCGACTCGCCGACCGCGAGCTCGGCGAGCGCGATCCGCTGGGGCCGGATCGCGAAGCCGATGGCCTCACTTCTATCAGACCCCGCCGGCGCTCCGGGCCCAGGCGGCCCCCCGGGCGCCCCGTATGCCGCGCCGGCTGCGCGGTCGGCCGCCACGACGACCCCGGTATCTTCCACCAGCCCGGTGAACATCTCGACTGCGTTTACCACAGTCGAGCCGGGCCAGGCACCTCAGCGACGCCGGCGGCGCACGAGCATACCCAGCGCGGCGAGCAGCGCACCGGCGCCGGCGCCTCCGAGCCCACCGCCGCCTGCGTTGCAGCCGGCGCGGTCGTGATCGCGGTCGAAGTCATGATCGCCCGGCCGGCCGCCGTACCCCGAGCCGTTGCCGGAGCCGCCGCCCGAGCCCATGCCCGAGCCGCCGCCGGAACCACCGCCGCCACCGCCACCGCCGCCACCGCCCTTCTTGCACTTGGCGCTCGGGACGAGGGTCGGGAACGGCGTGCCGACGATGCCGGTGAACGCGACGTCGTCGATCTGCCAGCCGTTGCCGCCGGTGTTGCTGTCGGTGCCGATCCGGAACCGGAGCTGGAAGGTCTTACCGGCCAGCCGGTTCCCGAGGAACAGCGTGAAGCTGTCGGACGCCGGGAACGACGGGTTGGTCCCGCCGAACGCGCGCCGGCCGTTGAGCGGGTTGGTGCCGCCGGCGACCAGCGTCGCGGTGTAGCCCGGGTTGGCGATCAGGCCGATGTCGGTCCAGGTCGCGCCGCCGTCGGTCGAGAACTCGATCACGCCGCCGTCGAACGCCTGCGACGGGGTCGCGCCCGACGCCGGGGTGAACTCGAACGAGAACGTGTGCGAGAACGAGATCGTCAGGTTGCCGGAGCCCGCGATGAGCGGCGGCGAGGTCAGGCTGGCGTCCGAGGTGAAGCTCGCATCGGCGCCCGACATCATGCCGTCGAGCCCGGTCTCGCGCAGGTGCGACCACGTCGTGGTGCCCGGGGTCATGGTCCACACCGTGCCGGACGCGTCGAAGCTCTCGGTCGCCGAGCTCGCCGGCTTGTCGTCGGTGTTGAGCGGCGCGATGATCGGCACCGCCACGTTCGCGCAGCCGTTGCTCGACGTGACCTGGACCTGGAGGTCGCTCGCCAGCATGGCGGTGATCTTGCTGTCGAGCGCCACGGTGAACGTCACCTGCGTGCTGCCGTACGCCGGCAGCGCGCCGACCGCGATGGTCTGCGGGGTGACGGTCAGCCCGGAGATCCGGGTGGTCAGCGAGACGTTGACGTCGGCCAGCGCGACCGGGCCGGGGTTGGACACCGGCACGGTGACCTTGGCGGTCTCGCCGGCGTCGAGCACGCCGTCGCTGTCGCAGTCGGTGGTCAGCTGCTGGGTCAGCGCGCCGGGCTGGATCCGGCCCTTGACGTCGCTGCTCTCGACGATGCCCTGGAAGTTGACCGAGCTGCGCGGCGGCGACACCGCACAGCTGCCGAACCCGCGGCGCGCGAACGCGGCGGCGAGCAGATCGTGGTCGCCGATGTTGACCGCGCGCGCGGCGATCAGGATCGCGTCGCGGGTCTCGGTCGGCGTGGCGTCGACCGGGGCGATCAGCAGGCCGGCGACGACGTACTGCCGCATCTTGAGCCGGGTGTCGTTGAACGCGATGCCCTTGGCGGCGCCGGCCTGCTGGAGCGCGACGTAGCCCTCCCACAGCATCGACGTCCAGACCTCACCGGCGTTGTGGACCTCGGAGTTGGGCGAGCCGTTGGGGTTGAACGGGTGCTGCGGGGTCTGGACCGGGAGCGCCGCGCCGTCGCCCATGTGGCGGAACGACAGCGAGTTGATGTCGTGGTTGACGCTGTACGGCGCGCGGCGGATCCCGAAGTACACCGGATCGGCGGGGAAGCTCATCGTCGAGAACATCCCGACCGGGAACGCCCTGGTCAGGTCGTCGCCGGCGCGGCTGATCACCAGCAGCGAGTCGAAATCGGCCCAGCCCTCGCTCATCGCGCCGCACAGCGACGTGTTGCACGACGTCAGCCGGTGGTGGACGTAGTGCATGAACTCGTGGCTGATCACCGTGGCGTCGAGCGTGCCGTCGAGGTCGGGGCCCGCCACGCCGCGGTGCAGCGTCGCGTTGACCGGCGTCGGCCCGGCGGCGGTCAGGTCGGCCTTGATCCGGTTGCCCTCGTCGAGGGTCACCGACAGGATGCCGATCGTGATCGCGGCGGTGGTGGCCGGGTCGTCGCCCATCGCAGGCGGCGCGATCGCCACGGCGTTGTTCGCGAGGATCACGCCGACGCCGCCGGCGTTCTGGACGTTGAGCGCCTTGAGCTTGAACGTGCAGGTGCCGCGGTCGACCAGCACGATCTGGCCGGTCACCGGCGCGACCAGCGGCGTGCAGCCGTCGGTGGCCGGCGCCGCGCCATCATTGGCGAGCACGACCGGCGCGGTGGCGTCGAACGTCGTCGGGCCGAACGCGGCCTGGCCGACCGGCGGGTTGCGGCCGGAGATCGCCAGCGTGTGGTCGGGCTTGCCATCCCACACGAACACCTGCATGCGCGGCGGCAGGCCGTCGGCCGGCGTCGACATGTTGGCGTTGTTGCGCGAGCCGCCGAGCGCGTTGTCCTGGGCCTCGGCGTTGATCGCGTCGTGCTCGACGCCGCCGCGGCCGTAGTTGTTGTCCTGCGCGTTGCCGGTCGGCTCGGTGAACCCGGCGTCGTACCAGAAGTCGTGCAGCCAGTTGATGTCGTAGAACAGCGCGGTGATGCCGGCCATCTGCTGGTCCTGGGTGGTCAGCGGGCCCTGGGTGAAGTCCTCGGTGCGGTCGAACGTCGACGGTGCGGTCAGCGACGCACGGAAGTCGCCGAAGCTCAGGCCGTCGGGCGGGTTGACGTCGCTGTAGGCCTGGACGTTGTTGCCCTGGGTCTCGGTCCGGGCGGCGACCATCCACGGGTCGGCCGCGCCGCCGGTGAACGGGTGGTTGAGGCCGTCGACCGTGATCAGGTTGGACGGCACGAACGCCGGGAACGGCGTGGTGAACGGCGTGCCGGTCGCGTTGGGGGTCGAGTCCGCGATCGGGCCGTCGAACGGATGCAGCTCGCCGGTGGTCTCGGCCCATACCCGGTAGGTGAACGCCGCGTCGGCGGTCAGGTTGGTCCGCTGCAGCACGCGGCCATCGTCGGCGGCGATCAGCGTGCGGAACGCGTCGCCGCTGGTGGTCGACATGTCGCTGGCAAACGCCTCGACGCTCCACGCCGGGATCAGGATCTCGCCGGCCGGGAACCACACCTTCTGGGCGCGGGCGAGCGAGACGTTGATCTGGCCGGACTGGCCGGCGAGCAGCCGCGTGCCGTCGGCCGCGGTCCCGGCCGTGGTCAGCGCGGACGCGGCGACCGGGGCGTTGTAGACGTCGCTGACCGCGCGCGCCACCGCCCCGGCATCGTCGGTGGAGAACGTGACGTTGCTCGGCCGCGGCGCGTCGGTGCCGACCAGCCTGCCGCTCGCCGCGAGCAGCGCGCCGTCGGCGCCGAGCAGGACGCGGACCTCGCCGCCGCTCGCCGGGTCGACCGGCAGGCCGTCGATCACCTGGCGCATCCGCACCACGGTGCCGGGCGCGATCGGCGCCTCGGCGATCGACTCCAGCGCCGGCATCGCGGCGGACCGCACGCCCCACGCCGGCGCCAGCCGCTGGACGTGGATGCGCGCCGCGGCCGACGCGGTCGGTGCCGACACCTGCAGCGCGGGACTGCCGCGGAGCAGCCGCGGGATGCCATGCTCGTCGACGGCGAACGGCACGACGCCGAGGTCGATCGCGGCGGCGACCGGGGTCATCGCCGTGATCGCCGTGATCCGATAGGGTGCCGGCGGCGGCGCCCCGCTGGGTGGCGGTGCCGCCGGATCAGTACAGCTGATCAGCAGAACGATCGGTGCGAGGAACAGAGACCGGGTGTGGATCGCCATGCGGTCGCGACGCTAACACGCAGCGCACAGCGCGCTGGCTGGGATCTTCTGTCCCGCCGCTGACCCGCCGAGAACCGCACCTGACGTGGCAACCGATTCACAGGGGGTCATCGATCGGCGGCGGCGGTGGGATCGGAGCCGGGACGTAGGTGAGCCGCAGGTCACCATCGAGCCGGACCGGATCGCCGTCCGGCAGGAAGCGATGCGCCGCGGCGAGCGACGCGAGCCCCTCGCCGCCGACCCAGCTCCGGGCCGGCCCGCCGACCACCTTGGGCGCGACATACAGCACGATCTCGTCGGCAAGTCCGCGCTCCAGCATGTAGGCATGGATCTCACCACCGCCCTCGACCAGCACCGAGGTGACGCCGGCCTTGCCGAGCCGGACCGCGAGCGCGTGGAGGTCGACCCGGCCATTGCGATGGGCGCGCAGCCGCCAGACCTCCGCGCCGCGCGCGACCAGCGCGGCCTCGCGCGCGGCGGGGGCGGCCGGACCGCACACCAGGATCGTCCGCGGCCCGGATCGGCCGGGCAGGACGTGGGCCGATGGCGGGGTGCGCAGCCGGCTGTCGACCACGATCCGCAGCGGATTGCGGCCCCCCTGGCGCCGCGCGGTCAGCCGGGGGTCGTCGGCCAGCACCGTGCCGACCCCGACCAGGACCGCGTCGTGGGTGTCGCGCAGCCGCATGACGTCGGCGCGGGCGGCCTCGCCGGTGATCCACTTCGAGCGGCCGGCGACGGTCGCGATCTTGCCATCCAGGGTGATCGCCGCCTTGAGCGTGAACGCCGGCCGGCCGTACTGCGCCCAGGTCAGGAACGGCCGGTTGGCCCGATCGCAGGCCTCGCGGAGCACGCCGACCGCGACCCGGATCCGCGCGCGGCGGAGCAGCTCGATGCCACCGCCGTGCTCCGGGATCGGGTCCTCGGAGCCGATCACGACCCGGGCCACGCCGGCGGCGCGGACGGCCGGCGCGCACGGCGGCGTCCGGCCGTGGTGGCTGCATGGCTCGAGGTTGCAGTACAGCGTCGCGCCGGGCGCCTTGCCGCCGAGCTTGCGCAGCGCGGCGGCCTCGCCATGATCGGTGCCGGGGCCGGCGTGGGCGCCCTCGGCGATCACCCGGCCGGCGCGATCGACGATGACGCAGCCGACGATCGGGTTGGGCGCGGTCCGCCCGCGGTACGCCTCGGCGAGCTCCAGGCAGCGCGCCATGTACGTGCGATCGAGGTCCGCCTGCGCCGGGTCGGGCCGGGCGCGTCGAATCACCCGATGCGCTCCGCCGCGTCCGCCGGCACCACCATCGCGTGCTTGTCGGTGTGCTCGTCGGACAGCGGGTGCGGCCCGGTGTCGTTGCGGAGCGCGTCGAGCTCCTTCTCGAAGCCCTCGAGGTCGCGGAAGTCGCGGTAGATCGACGCGAACCGGACGTAGGCGACCTGGTCGAGCGAGCGCAGCCGCGGCAGCACGCGCTCGCCGATGCCGCGCGACGCGATCTCGGACACGCCGAGGTCGGCGATCTCGCGCTCGACCTCGAGCGCCAGCGCGGCGACCTGATCGCGCGACACCGGGCGCTTGGCGATCGCGGCGAGCAGGCCGTGCTCGATCTTGGCCCGGTCGAACGGCTCGCGCCGGCCGTCGTTCTTGACCACCAGCGGCATCGACTCCTCGATCCGCTCGTAGGTCGTGTAGCGCCGCGTGCAGCTCTCGCACTCGCGGCGGCGGCGGATCTCGCCGCCGTCCCGGGACACCCGGGTCTCGATGACCTTGTCCTCGGAGCCGCCGCAGAACGGGCAACGCATGGCGGCTAGTCGCCCTTGTAGCGGGTCACGATCAGGGCCGCGTTGGTCCCGCCGAACCCGAAGCTGTTGGACATCGCGGCGTCGACCCGCTGCTCGCGCGGCTGGTTGGGCACGTAGTCGAGATCGCAGTCGGGATCCGGCGTGTCGTAGTTGGTGGTCGGCGGCAGCACGCCGCGCACGACCGCGAGCGCGGTGACCGCGGCCTCGATCCCGCCGGCCGCGCCCAGCGTGTGGCCGGTCATCGACTTGGTCGACGAGATCGCGAGCTTCCTGGCGTGATCGCCGAACACCGCCTTGACCGCGATGGTCTCGTTCTTGTCGTTGAGCTCGGTCGACGTGCCGTGCGCGTTGATGTAGCCGATCGCGTCCGCCGGCAGCCGCGCGTCCTTGAGCGCGGTGCGGAAGCACGCCTGGGCGCCGCGGTGGTCCGGCGCCGGCGCCGCGACGTGGTGCGCGTCGCTGTTGGCGGCGTAGCCGACCAGCTCGGCGTAGATCCGCGCGCCGCGCCGCCGGGCATGGTCGAGCTCCTCGAGCACGACCACGCCGGCGCCCTCGCCGATCACGAAGCCGTCGCGGTCCTTGTCGAACGGCCGGCTCGCGCGCTCGGGCTCGGCGTTGCGGGTCGACATCGCGCGCATCGAGTTGAACCCGCCGACCCCGAGGATCGCGATCGTGGCCTCGGCGCCGCCCGCGATCATGCCGTCGGCGTAGCCGTGGCGGATCGTGCGCATCGCCTCGCCGATCGAGTGCGCGCCGGTCGAGCACGCCGAGACGTGCGACATGTTCGGCCCGGTGGCGCCGGTCCGGATCGAGATCATGCCCGGGATCTCGTTGACGATGATGTCGGTGATGAAGTACGGCGAGAACCCGTGGCGCGGCCCCTTCACGGCCTGGGCGGCGTAGGTGTCCTCGATGGTCCGGACCCCACCCAGGCCGGCGCCGATGTACACGCCCCAGCGGTCGGCCTCCGCCTCGGGCAGCCGCGGCCCGAGCCCGGCGTCGGCGATCGCCATCATGCCGGCCGCGACCCCGAACTGCAGGAAGCGATCGAGGTGCTTGAGCTCGCGCTTGTCGAAGAACCGCGCGGGGTCCCAGCCCTTGACCTCGCAGGCGAACTTGGTCGCAAAGTTCGTGCAGTCGAACAGGGTGATCGGCGCCGCCCCGCTCTTGCCCGCCATCAGGCCCGACCACGCCGCTTCGAGGTCGTTGCCGATCGGGGTGATCAGGCCGATGCCGGTGATGACGACGCGACGTCGAGAGTCCATGACGGCTCCTTACCGCAGCTTCGCCCCGTGCGCAGGCGGGGGGCGCCGCCGGGGCCAGGCTATTTCGCGTGGCTCTTGATGTAGTTGACCGCGTCCTTGACCGTCTTGATCTGCTCGGTATCTTCCTCGGGGATCGTGATCTTGAACTCCTGCTCGAACGCGAGCACGAGCTCGACCACGGCGAGCGAGTCCGCCTTGAGATCGTCGATGAACGACGCCTCGGGCCGCAGCTGCTCGGCGGACACCTCCAGCTGGTTGCAGATGATTTCCTTGACCTTGGTCTCGATCTCTTCAGACGACATGGTTCCTCGTGGGTTGGCCCGGGTTGCCGGGTTGATAGTCCAGATCGGGCCCTACATCAACATCCCGCCGTTGACCCTCAGCACCTGGCCGGTGATGTACGCGGCCTCCGGTCCGGCCAGGAACGCCGCGGCGTCCGCGACGTCCTCGGGCCGGCCGATCTTGCCCAGCGGGATCGCGTCGAGCAGCTTGGCTCGCTGGGCCTCGGGGAGCTGCTCGGCGGTCATGTCGGTCTCGATGTAGCCCGGCGCGATCGCGTTGCAGGTGACGCCGCGCGACGCCAGCTCCCGGGCGGTCGACAGCGTGAGCCCGATCAGGCCGGCCTTGGACGCCGCGTAGGCGGCCTGGCCCGCGTTGCCGCTCTCGCCGACCACCGACGTGATGTTGATGATCCGGCCGGCGGCCTTCGCGCGCAGCAGCAGGCTCGCCGCCGCGCGGATGCAGTGGAACGCGCCGCCGAGGTTGACCGCGAGCGTCTTCTGCCACTGCTCGTCGGAGAACCGCAGGAGCAGGCCGTTGATCGCCACGCCGGCGTTGTTGACCAGGATGTCGAGCCCGCCGTGGTCCTTGCCGATCGCCTTGATCGCGGCCGCGACCGCGGCGGCGTCGGCGACGTCGAACGCCGCGATCGCGGCCTGCCCACCGGCGGCCTCGACCGCGGCGGCGGTCTCGCGCGCCGCGTCGGCGCGGGCGGCGTAATTGATGATCACCTTGGCGCCGCGCCTGCCGAGCGCGACCGCGATCGCGCGCCCGATGCCGCGCGATCCGCCGGTGACCAGCGCGACCTTGCCGGTGAGTGCGGTGTCGGTGATGGCCATGGTGGTTCTCCTTGCAACCGTAGCGCGCGTCAGGCCGTGAACGCCTTGACCTCGTGGGGCTCGCCGATCGTGGTGGTCGACATTCCACGGAGGGGGGGGGGCCCCCTGCCCCCCGCCCCGCCGGCAGAGCCGTCGGGGTCCCCACCCCCCGTCGTCTCGCTGCGCTCGCCGAGGGTCTCGACGATCCGCTTGACCAGGCCCCGCAGCACCGAGCCCGAGCCAAGCTCGTAGGCGCGGGTCACGCCGATCGCCGCGATCGCCTGGACCGACTCCTCCCAGCGCACCGCCGCGGTGACCTGCTCGATCAGCAGCGCGCGGATCCGCTCGGGGTCCTGGTTGGGCTGAGCGGTGACGTTGTGGACCACCGGCACGCGCGGCGCCGCGATCGGGACGCCGGCGAGCGCCGCGGCGAGCTGGTCGGCCGCGGGCTTCATCAGCGAGCAGTGGAACGGGGCGCTGACCGCGAGCCGGGTCGCGCGCCTGGCGCCCGCCAGCCTGGCCTCGGCGATCGCCCGGTCGACCGCCGCCGCGCTGCCGCTGATCACGATCTGGCCGGCGCCGTTGAGGTTGGCCTGCTCGACCGGCTCGCCGGGCGCGCTGGCGCGCTCGCACACCGCCTGCAGCGCGGCGCGATCGAGCCCCATCACGGCGGCCATCGCGCCCTGGCCCGCCGGCACCGCGTCCTGCATGTACTGGCCGCGCAGGTGGGTCAGCCGCACGGCGTCGCGAAACGCGATCGACCCGGCGGCGACCAGCGCGGTCCACTCGCCGAGCGAGTGGCCGGCGACGACGTCGAACGCAAGCCCGCGGTCGGCCAGCGCGCGGAGCACCGCGATCGAGGTGGTGAGGATCGCCGGCTGCGTGTGCCGGGTGAGCGTCAGCTCATCCTCGGGGCCGTCGAAGCACAGCCGCGACAGCGCGAACCCGAGCACGTCGTCGGCCTCCTCGTAGGTCTGCCGCGCGACCGCGAACTCGTGCGCCAGGTCGCGGCCCATGCCGACCCGTTGCGAGCCCTGGCCCGGAAACAGCAGCGCGGTCTTCATCGCCGGGTATGTCGCACAGCGCGGCGGCGTGGGGAAGCGACTCACCCTGCGATTCGATCGCGCGGCGCGTTGCCACACCGGCGCAAACCTCACGCACGATCGTCACATCCAGACCTACGAACGTACCGCAGAACCATGCTAGGAGCGGGCGCATGACGATGAAGATCTTCGGACACCCGATGTCGACCTGTACCCGCAAGGTCCTGATGACGCTTGCCGAGACCAGCACCGCGTACGAGTTCGTGCTCGTCGACTTCGCCAAGGGCGAGCACAAGCAGGCGCCGCACCTGGCGCGCCAGCCGTTCGGCCAGGTCCCTGCGCTGCAGGACGGTGACTTCGAGCTCTACGAGTCGCGCGCGATGTGCCGCTACATCAACGAGAAGGTCAACGGCCCGCTGATCCCGAAGGACCTGCGCGACCGCGCGCGGATGGAGCAGTGGATCAGCATCGAGACCTCGAACTTCACCGGCGCGGCGATGAAGTTCGTGTTCCATCACATCTTCCAGCGCCACCAGACGCCCGAGACGCTCGAGACCGCGACCGGCCAGCTCGACACCGCGCTCGGGATCATGGACAAGCAGCTCGCGGCGCACCCGTTCATCGCGTGCGGCAGCTTCACGCTCGCCGACGTCTCGTTCATGCCGTACATCGAGTACGCGATGAACACGCCGGCCAAGGAGCAGTTCACCAAGCACGCCCACGTGATGGCGTGGTGGAACAAGCTCAGCGAGCGGCCGACCTGGCGCAAGATCGCCGGCCGCTGAAGCGGGGACGATCGCTGGCGCACCGGGCAGATCTCCAGCAATCCATCAATTTTGTTATAAAAATTCGGTGACGACTGTCTGCCTCCCCGGTCGGTGAGTGCGCAGATCGCCCAATGGGTGATAGACAGAGCACTCGCTCGTGGCCGGTGCGCGCAGCTCCCTGGGTTATCTGAAGCCGTACCGCCGCGCGGTGGCCGCCGGGGTCGCCATGATGGTGGCGACCAACCTGTGCGCGCTCGGCGTCGTGGAGTACCTCGGCGACAGCGTGCAGGCGATCAAGGACGGCCGCTCGGACGCCGTGCCGCGCGACGTCGCGCTGCTGATCGGCTTCGCGATCGCCACCGCGGTGACGCGGATCCTGTCCCGGGTCTGGATCTTCAACGTCGCGCGCGCCGCCGAGTACGACCTGCGCAGCGAGCTGTTCGGTCACCTGATGACGCTGTCGCCCGGCTACTACCGGGACCACCCGACCGGCGATGTGATGTCGCGGCTGACCAACGACGTCCAGACCGTGCGCGCGATGTGGGGCGCGGGCGCGGTCCATCTCACCAACGCGGTGACCGCGTTCGGCGCCGTGCTGACGATGATGCTGCTGCTCGATCCGGCGGTCGCCGTGCTCTCGATCCTCCCCTACCCGCTGATCTTCGTCACCGGCCAGGCGCTGTCCAAGCGGGTCTACCGGACCACGCGCGAGGTCCAGGCCGAGCTCGGCACGCTGTCGTCGCGGATCCAGGAGGACCTCGGCGCGATCCAGGTGATCAAGACCTACGGCCTGGAGGAGGTGCGGCGCACGGGCTTCCTCGCCGGCTCGCAGCGCCTGCTCGACAAGAACATGGCGGCGGCCAAGGTCCGGGTCCAGCTCGGCCCGATCCTCAACACGCTCGCGCCGCTCGGGGTCGCGATCCTGATCCTGGTCGGCGGCCGCGCGATCATCCATCACGAGATCGAGGTCGGCTACTTCACCAAGTTCTCGGTCCTGCTCGCGCGCCTGGTGTGGCCCACGCTGACGCTCGGCTTCATGCTCGCGCTGGTCCAGCGCGGCCGCGCGTCGTGGAGCCGGCTGGTCGAGCTCCAGCAGACCCGGACCGACCTCCCGGACAGCGAAGAGCCGGCGCTGGCCGTGGCCGCGCAGCCGGCGCGGGTCGAGGTCAAGGACCTCAGCATCCGGATCGGCGACCGCGCGATCGTGGACCGCGTGTCGTTCGAGCTGGCGCCGGGCAGCGTCACCGCGATCGTCGGCCGCACCGGCTCGGGCAAGAGCACGCTGGTCGAGGCGCTGTGCCGGTTGATCGAGGTGCCGTCCGGCGCGATCTTCCTCGATGGCCGCGACGTCACCCGGATCCCGCTGGCGTCGCTGCGCAGCCAGATCGGCTACGCGCCGCAGGAGGCGTTCCTGTTCTCGACCACGATCGCGGACAACATCGCGATGGGCTACGGCGGCG
>DATAPF010000029.1:0-37469 GCA_036265355.1 Kofleriaceae bacterium
CCGCGAGCCCGACTTTCGCCAGGATCGCGCCCGCCGCAGCTACCTGGCGCTGATCGACGCCGCGACCGCGCTGTTCGGGACCCACGGCTACGATGCGGTCGGCACTCCGGAGATCGCCCAGCGCGCCGGGGTCGCGGTCGGGACCTTCTATCGCTACTTCACCGACAAGCACGAGATCTATCTGGAGATCGCGCGCCGCACGATGGTCGCCGGCTACCACAAGACGATCGCCGACCTCGGCCCCGAGCGCTTCATCGGCCGCGCCCGCCACGAGACGATCAGCGAGACCATCGCGGTCCTGTTCGACCACGTCCTGTCGCAGCCCGAGCTGACCCGCAGCTTCCGCGAGATGTCGCTGCGCGATCCGCAGGTCGCCGAGGTCTCGCGCGCGTTCGAGCAGGTCGCGGTCACCCGGATCGCGACGCTGATCACCGCGCTGGTCGGCCGCGACATCGTCCCCGATCCCGACGCCACCGCCTGGGTGCTGCACGGTGCCGTCGTCGAGGCCGCCTACGGCCTCGCCGGCCACCGCGGCCCGTCGCCGATCAGCGCCGAGCGCGCCCGCCAGGCGCTGACCGACTTCATCGAGCGCGCGATCTTCCCGCGGTCCTGACCGCACCGCAGCGGTGATTCACGGCGATGCCGCCGCGCGGCCCGGATCGCGGGCGACCAGGATGCCGTCGCTGTTGAGGCGGAACTCGCCGCGCTCGGCGATCGACTGCCAGTCGGCGAGCGTGCCGGTGTCCCACGAGACGTCCCAGATCCGCGCGGTGCCGTCTTCACTCGCCGTGACCAGCCGCGTGCCGTCGGGGCTCCACGCCAGCGCGTTGACCCACGCCTTGTGCACGAACGGCGGCATCAGCGGCTGGCCGCTGACCGCATCCCACACCCGCGCGGTGCCATCCAGGCTCGCCGTCGCCAATCGGCTGCCGTCCGGGCTCCACGCGACCGTCTCCACCGCCTTGTCGTGCACGAGCGGCGGCGTCACCGGCTGCCCGCTGGACGCGTCCCACACCCGCGCGGTCCCGTCCAGGCTCGCCGTCGCGACGCGCTGTCCGTCGCGGTGCCAGGCCACGGCGTGGACCTCGCCGCGATGGACGAGCGGCGGCGCGACCGGCTTGCCGGTGGCCGGGTCCCAGATCTGCGCGGTGCCGAACAGGCTCGCGGCGGCCAGCCGCGTGCCATCGGGGCTCCACGCCAGCGCGCTGACCCACGCCCGGTGCACGAGCGGCGGGGTCAGCGGCTGGCCGCTGACCGCGTCCCACACCCGCGCGATGCCGTCGACGCTCCCGCTGGCCAGCCGCTTGCCGTCCGGGCTCCACGCCACGGCCGACACGGGCTGCGGATGCTCGAGCGGTGGGGTCACCGGCTGCCCGGTGACCGCGTCCCACACCCGCGCGGCGTGGTTGCCGCTCGCGGTCGCCAGCCGGCTGCCGTCCGGGCTCCAGGCGAGCGCGTAGATCTGGCCACCGGACTCGAGCGGCGGCGCCGCGAGCTGGCCGCTGACCAGATCCCACACCTGCACCGCGCCGTACAGCGAGCCGGTCGCCACGCGCTTGCCGTCCGGGCTCACGACCACGGCCCGGATCGCGTCCAGCGCGCCGAGCGGCGCGAGCGCCGGGGTCAGCAGCTGGCCGGTCGCCGCGTCCCACACCCGCGTTGCGTTGGCGCTCCAGGTCACGATGTGCCGCCGGTCGGCGGTCCACGACACCGCCCGCAAGGTCTCGGGGTGAACCAGCGGCGGGGCCAGCTCTCGCGCCGGCGCCGACCACACGCGCATGGTCCCGTCGCCGTCTCCGGTCGCCAGGCGGCCGCCGTCGGGGCTCCACGCCAGCGCGTTCACCGATCCACCATGCGCGAGCGGCGGGATCGCCGGTGCGCCGCTCGCCGCGTCCCACACCCGCGCGATGCGATCGTCGCCGCCGGTCGCCAGCCGGCGGCCATCGGGGCTCCACGCCAGCGCGTTGATCACGTCGCCGTGCACGAGCGGCGCCGTCGCCGGCGCGCCGCTCGCCGCGTCAAAGATCCGCGCGGTGCCCTTGTGGTCCGCGGTCGCCACCCGCGTACCGTCCGGGCTCCACGCCACCGCCTGCAAGAACGCGTGATGGACGAGCGGCGGGGTCGTCGGCTTGCCGCTGGCCGCATCCCACACCCGTGCCGTGCCGTCGCCGCTCGCGGTCGCCACCCGCTTGCCGTCGGGGCTCCACGCGATCGCCGGCACCGACGCCTGGTGCGCGAGCGGTAGGGTCACCGGCTGCCCGGTGACCGCGTTCCAGATCCGGGCGGTGCCGTCGTCGCTCGCGGTCGCCAGCTGCCGCCCGGAGGGGCTCCACGCCACCGCGAACACCGTGCCCCGGTGGGCGAGCGGCGGCCCGATCGGCTGACCGGTCGCGGCGTTCCAGATCCGGGCGGTGCCGTCGGAGCTCCCGGTCGCCACCCGCTGCCCGTCGGGGCTCCACGCCACCGCGAACACGAACGCGTCATGGGCGAGCGGCGGGGTCACCGCCTGACCGCTGGCGGCGTCCCACACCCGCGCGGTGTCGTCGTCGCTCGCGGTCGCCACCCGCCGGCCGTCGGGGCTCCACGCCACCATCCGGACCATCCACTTGTGAGGGAGCGGCGGTGTCGTCGCCCGTCCGCTCGCAGCGTCCCAGATCCGCGCGGTGCCGTCCTCGCCCGCGGTCGCGATCCGCTGCCCATCCGGGCTCCACGCGACGACGCGGATCGCGCGGTGGACCCCGGAGTTGTGCACGACCTGGAGGAGCGGCACGCTGCGGGCGGCCCAGCGAAACAGCATGCGGAGCGACGCGTCCTCCATCCCGACCTCGCGCGCCGCGACCAGGTAGGGGACCGCCTGCGCGAGCTGGCCGGACATCACCAGCGCGCTGCCCTGGGCCTCGTAGTCGCGGGACAGCAGCTGGCGGACCCTGCGCGACTGCTCGTCGGCCACCGCCGCCTGCTTGCGCGCCTCGCGCGACTGGTCCTCGGCGATCTGCGCCTGCTTGCGCGCCTCCTGCGACTGCTGATCGGCGACGCGCGCCAGCTCGCGCGCCGTCCGCGACCGCTGCACGGCGATCACCGCCAGGGTCGACACCGCCACCACCGCCCCGGTCAGCGCGGCGAGCGCGATCGTGACCCAGCGGCGCCAGCGCCGGCGCCGGGCCTCGACCTCGGCGGCCTCGGCGGCCAGCGCGGCCGCGCTGCGCGCCAGCAGCTGCTGGATGTCGTCGCCGACGCCGAGATCGCGCGCCTTGTCGTCGGTCAGCCAGCCGCGCGCCTCGCGCAGCTCGTCGGCGTCGAGCAGCCGCGACGCGCCGCGGCCGCGCGCGACCCACTCGGCGGCCCGGGCCTCCAGCGCGCGGCGCCGCTGCTCGTCCTGCCGGCGCGACCGGATCCAGTCGCCGAGCGCCGGCCACGCGGTCAGCAGCACCTCGTGCGCGAGATCGATCCGCGCCGAGCGATCGGCGTCCGCGCCGTCCCCGCCGCTCGTGGTGATCAGCCGGCGGTCGACGAGGTGGTCGATCACCGCGTCGACCTCGGCCGGCGCATCGCCCGCCGTGGCGAGCGCGGCGCGGGTCTGCTGGCGGCGCGTGGTCGCGGCGCCGTCGCCGAACTGGACCAGGCGGAGCAGGATGCGCCGCGCGATGTCGCGCCGGGACGGCGACAGCTCGCCGATCGCGTCGTCGGCGCGCCGCGCCATCGTCACCGCGAGCCCGGTCCGCGCGCCGTCGCTCATCGCGTCGTACTCGGTCAGCCGCAGCACGCCGCGGGTCCGGCGAGCCCACAGCTCGAGCAGCGTGTCCTGCAGCAGCGGCAGCGCGCCCGGCTCGTCGGCGACGTCGCGCAGCAGGCGCTCGACCAGCACCGGCTCGACGTACACGCCGAGCGCCCGGGCCGGCGCCTCGATCGCCGCCCGCAGCTGGTCGCCGCGCAGCGGCCCGATGTCGATCCGCGCCAGGTGCCCGTCGAGATCGGCCCACAGCGCGGACTCCATCAGCGCGGCGTAGAAGTCGGCGCGCAGCGTGAGCACCAGCGCGACCCGCGGATCGCCGCGCAGCACCCGCACCGCCGCCACGAACGCCGCCCGCGCGGCGGCCGCGGCCATCGTGAACAGCTCCTCGAGCTGATCGACGAACAGCAGCAGGCGCTGATCGGGCGGGCCCGCGACCAGCCGGCCGACCGCGTCGCCCAGCCACGGCTCGGCCGGTGTGGCGCGCTCGGCGTCGGTCGCCGCCAGCGCGCCGGCCAGCGCCGCCGCGGGATCGGCGCCGGGCCGGAGCTGCCGGACGGCGAACGCGCCCCCCGCGAGCTCGGGCGAGCGGCGCAGCCTGGGGATCAGCCCGGCGGCGACCAGCGACGACTTGCCCGAGCCGGACGGGCCGATCACGTAGACCTCGTGCTGGCGATCGCGCAGCCGGCCGAGCAGGTCCGCGATCTCCTTGTCGCGCCCGTAGAACTGCGCCGCGTTGTCGGCCGTGAACGGCCGGAGGCCCGGGTAGGGACACCCCAGCTCGGCGACCACCGGCGCCGGCGCGGCGAGCCGGGTGCGCAGCCTGGCCGCCTGGTCCTCCCAGGCGCCGCCGTCCCGCCGGCGGAAGTCCAGCGGCACCCGGAACCGCGACATCAGCGGCAGATCGCAGTCGGCGAGGATCGCCGGGATCAGCGTCGCGCTGCCGTCGCCGGCGGCCTCGACGCTGACGTAGCTCGCGAGCTGGTTGGCGAGCCTCGCCCACGGCGACGCCAGGAACGCGGGGCTGAGCACCGCCACGGTCACCGGGCTCAGCGCGCCGCGCTCGATCTCGCCGGCGATCTCCGCCCCGGGGTCGAGCTTGCCCGACTCCAGCACATCGCCGTCGGGCAGCCCGAGCGCCGGCCGCAGGAAGCCGTCGACGAACCACGCGTCCTCGGCCGCGTGGATCACGAACAGCCGCGGCTTGCCACTCGACGCTTGCTCCATGCTTGCCGCCCCCGAGCCATCCTACCCCCATCCCGTCGGCCGCGCGCCACGCGGCCGTCGGCTAGACGTCCAGGTAGTGGCCCTCGGCCGCGGCGAACACCGGGATCTCGGTGCGCGCGGCGGTGCGCGCGACGATGTCGTCGATCATGTCGTCGGTCGCGTCGGGGTTGTGGTGGAACAGCGCGAGCTTGCAGGCGGCGGCGCGCTCGGCGACGACCACCCCGGCGCGCGCCGGGGAGTGGCCCCAGCCCTTGCTGCGCTCGTAGTCGGCGTCGGCGTACATCGCGTCGTGGATCAGCAGGTCGGCGCCCCGGGCGAGCGCGAGCGCCGCGGGCAGCGGCTCGTCGACCGACGGGTACTCGACGTCGGACAAAAACGCCACGGTCCGGCCGTCGGCGGTGATCCGGTAGGCCGTGGTCCACATCGAGCCGTGCGGGATCGCGGCGGTCGCGACCTCGAAGCCGGGCAGCGCGAGGGTGCGGCCCGGGATGATGGTCTCGATCGTCACGCCGGCGGCGAGGTTCTCGAGGCCGTTGAGCGGGCTGTAGTGCGGCGACAGCTGGTCCTGCAGCGTCGCCTCGAGCGACAGGCTCGACGGTGCGGCCCCGAGGATCCGGATCTGGTTGCCCCTGATGAAGAACGGGGTGAAGAACGGCAGGCCCTGGATATGGTCGAGGTGGGTGTGGGTCAACAGGATCGGCACGGTGCCGTGGCCCTTGGCGAACTCGCCGGTCATCAGCTGCTTGGCGAGCTCGGTCGCGCCGGTGCCGAGGTCGATCAGCAGGCGGTCTCCGGCAGCGGTGACCAGCTCGACCGAGGTCGTGTTGCCGCCGTAGCGCAGGAAGTCGCGTCCCGACATCGCGAACGAACCGCGCACGCCCCAGAACCGGATCTTCAAGCCGCCTCCGGGCCGATCGGCAGCGTCATGCCTTCGAACGAGGTCAGGACCTCGATGTTGCGCCGGGCGCCCCTGGCGAGGTACTCGGCGGCGATCCGGTCCATCTGATCGTCGCCGTGCGACGGCGCGTGGTGGTAGAGCACGAGCCGGCGCGCACCCGCCTCGCAGCAGATGTCGAGCGCCTGGTCGGGCGTCGAGTGGCCGTAGTGCGGGAACTGGGCGTACTCGTCGGGCAAGAAGTGGGTGTCGTAGACCACGGTGTCGACCCCGACCAGCCGGCGGACCAGCGCGTCGCGCATCGCGCCCAGCGCGAGCCGGTCGTCGTCGGTCAGCGGCTCGAGCCCGGACAGGAAGTGCTGCTTGTGAAGCACCTCGGTGAACGGCGCGGTGTCCGCGACGTAGGCCCACGACGAGCCATCGCCCTCGATCCGGTAGCCGACCGAGCCGAACGGGTGGTTGAGCGCGATCGGAATGATGTGGAAGCCGTCGATGTCGAGCTCGACGCCGGGCTCGACCTGGTGGAAGTCGAACGACGCCGGCACCGACTCGAGCGGCATCGGGAAGAACTCGTGGCGGGTGATGCCGCCGATCACCTGGTGGAGCTCGTCGGCCGCGGTCTGCAGCGCATAGACCGAGATCTGGGTGCCCGGGACGTAGGCCGGCGAGAAGAACGGCAGGCCCTGGATGTGGTCCCAGTGGACGTGCGACAGCAGCACGTGGTGGTGCTGCGGCTCGGGCGCCTGGCGCAGCAGCTTGTTGCCGAGCGCGCGCATGCCGGTGCCCGCGTCGACGATCAACGTATCCCCGCTCGCCGTGCGGGTCTCGACGCACGAGGTCTGCCCGCCATATCGCACGGTGGCAGCGCCAGGGACCGGGTAACTACCCCGGACCCCCCAGAACGTGATCTGCATCAGGTGCGGAAATTCTATCCCGTCGCGGCGAGATCCCCAAAACTCGGCCCAAAACCCGGGGAGTTTGTTATGGAAGGCCATGAACCCGCAGCCGAGGATCGCGGTGATCGGTGCCGGAGGCATCGGCGGCATCGTCGCCGCGACCCTGACCGAGGTGGGGGCGGCGGTGACCGCGGTGTCGACCAACCCGGCGATCCGCGCCGCGGTCGACCAGTCCGGCTACCGGGTGCTCGACGACGGCGAGCAGCGGGTGGTCCGGGGCTCGATCGCCCCGGCCCCGGACGGCCGCTACGACCTGTGCATCCTGGCGACCCAGCCGCCCAGCGTCGAGCAGGCCGCGCGCACCGCACTGCGCCATCTCGCGGACGACGGCCAGGTCGTCGTGCTGCAGAACGGGCTGTGCGAGGACCGGATCGCGGCGATCGCCGGCGCCGGCCGGGTGATCGGCGGGATCGTCACCTGGGGGGCCGCGATGCCCGAGCCGGGGTGCTACGAGCGCACCGCACACGGCGGGTTCGCGCTCGGCCGGCTGTCGGGGGAGATCGACGACGACCTGCGCCGGGTCGGCGAGCTGCTCGAGGCGATCGGGCCGGTCACCCTGACCCGCAACCTGCGCGGCGCCCGGTGGAGCAAGCTCGCGCTCAACTGCGCGGTCTCGGCGCTCGGCACGGTCGCCGGGGACCGGCTCGGCCCGCTGGTCCGGGTCCGGCGGTACCGCAGGCTCGCGCTCGAGGTCATGACCGAGGCGGTCGCGGTGGCCAGGGCCGAGCGCGTCCCGCTCGAGAAGATCGCCGGCACGATCGACCTCGAGTGGATCGCCCTGTCCGAGGCCGACAAGGCCGCGTCGGCGTCGGTCAGCCTGACCGCCAAGCACATGCTGCTGCTCGCGGTCGGGCTGCGCTACCGCCGGCTGCGGAGCTCGATGCTCGCGGCGATCGAGCGCGGGCGCACGCCGGCGATCGACTTCCTGAACGGCGAGATCGTCGCGCGCGGCGCGCGCCACGGCATCGCGACCCCGTTCAACGCGCGGATCGTCGAGACCGTGTGGGCGATCGCCCGGGGCACGCTGGCGTCGTCGCGCGAGACCCTCGACGCGGTGTGCGTGGCCGAGGACGGCTCGCCGCGCGGCCGGAGCCCGGACGCTCCCGAGGCGCCGCAGGGCAGACCTTGACAGGCGCCCCCGGCGAGCCGAAAACCCCCCGGTGATTCGCCCACGCCTGCTCGCGCTGGTCACAAGCACCGGGCTCCTCGCCGGGCTCGCCGGCGCGGCCTGCCGCGGCCAGGCTCACGACCCGGGCCCGCCGTGCAGCGCGGTCGGTGCGAGGTTCCTGGACATCGCGCGGACCGACCTCGACCGGGCCGCGCGGGACGGGGCCAGCGCTGCGACCCGCCGCGCGGTCGAGGACCAGCTGCCCGCGATGCGAGACTCGCTGACGCAGGCGTGCGCCGACGGACGGTGGAGCGCCGCCGTCCGCAGCTGCCTGGTCGCCGCGAGCGACCACGCCGGCTTCGAGGCGTGCCAGCAACAACTTACCGACGACCAGCGCCGTGATCTGGACCGCGCGAACCGCAGCGCTACCGGATCTCCGCCGTAGCAGCGCCCGAAACGTGCCCGAAACGTGGTAGACGATCAGGCCTAGGGATGGAGATCGATTTTCCGTACGAGCTGTCCGATCAGGACGCCCGGGGGCGGCTCGAGATCCTCGGGCAGTACCTGGCGAACAAGCACGGCATCCAGGTGACCTGGCTCGACCCGGCCAAGGCGAGGTTCACCGGCAAGTACCTCGTGGTCCGGATCGACGGCGAGCTGACGCTCGGCGGCGGTCTCGCCCAGTTCCGCGGCGAGGATCCGGGCTTCCTGTGGCGAAACAAGGCCAAGGACTACATCCGGCGCAAGCTCGCCACGTACCTCGATCCGAACAACGCTCCCGACCAGCTGCCGACGGCGTAGCCGCGGTCACGCCGCCGGTCTGGTTACTTGGCCGGCGGCATCGCCAGCTGGCGCAGCGCGAGCGACAGCGCGCGGTCCGCGGTCGCCGGCGGCATGCCCTGGCGCTCCAGGCGGCGCTGCAACCGCTCGATGATGCTCCACAGCGACAGGTCGTTCTCTGCCTTCATGTCGATCCTCACGTTCGACGGCGTCCTTGGGTCTACAACCCGGTCCGGGCCCGCTACATTCCCGACACCGCTCCCCCGGTTGGATTGCGGCGCGGTGCGGTAGGTTGTCTGCGTGAAGCTTGCGACCTGGAATATCAACTCGATCCGAGCGCGTGAGCAGCGCCTGGCGACCTGGCTCGACCGGGAAAAGCCCGACGTGCTGTGCCTGCAGGAGACCAAGGTCGAAGACGCCGGGTTCCCCATCGAACCGCTCCGGAACGCCGGGTACGAGGTCGCCACGTTCGGCCAGCGCAGCTACAACGGCGTGGCGATCGCCTCCACCGCGCCGCTGGCCGACGTCGGCCGCGGCCTGGGCGACGACCCGGCCGACGACGAGGCCCGCCTGATCGCGGCGACCACCCACGGCATGCGCGTGGTCTGCGTCTACGTGCCCAACGGCCAGGACCTGGCGTCCGACCGCTACCCCTACAAGCTCGCGTGGTTCCAGCGGCTGCGCGCCTACCTCGACCGCACGACGTCGCCCGACCAGCCGGTCGCGCTGTGCGGCGACATGAACGTCACCCCCGACGACCGCGACGTGTGGTCGCCGGAGCGCTGGCACGACCAGATCCACTGCAGCCCCCCCGAGCGCGCCGCGCTCGCCGGGGTCGCCGGATTCGGGCTGACCGATGCGTTCCGCCACCTCCATGGCGACGACAAGCTGTACTCGTGGTGGGACTACCGCGGCGTCGCGTTCTTCAAGGACCAGGGCCTGCGGATCGACCTGATCTACCTGACCGCGCCGCTGCTCGCGCGCTGCACCGCGTGCGCCATCGATCGCAGCGCGCGCAAGGGCCAGGACGCGAGCGACCATGCCCCGGTGGTCGCCACCTTCGGTTAGCGGGCCCGGCGGATCAGCTCTGCTCGAGCGGCGCGACCTTGCGGACGCGCGGCGGGATCAGCACGCGCGCTGGCGCCGGCGGGCTGGGCGGGACGAGCACCGGCGCCTCGGGCACCGGGTGGCGCCGCGCGAGCTCGCGGTAGGCGATGATCCACCGGCTGATCGCCGTCGCCGTCGAGGCCACCCCGCAGATCAGCATCGTGACGCCGAGGATCGGGTCGACCAGCACCGAGGTCTCAGCGTCGGCGCCGTACCACGCTGCGACCAGGCTGCCGCAGGCGACCAGCGCGATCCGCTCGGCGCGCTGCATGACGCCGCCCGACAGCGCGACGCCCAGGCTCTCGGCGCGCGCCCGCGTGTAGCTCACCATCATCGAGCCGCCGATCGCGGCCATCACGGCGACCAGCCACGGCGAGTCCTGCAGGAGCCACAGGTAGCCCGCGAACACGAACAGCTCGCCCCAGCGATCGCTCACCGAGTCGAGCAGCGCGCCGGACGGGGTCTGCTGGTTCGAATGGCGCGCGATCCGGCCGTCGAGCACGTCGAGCACTCCGGCGAACACGTAGAGCCACACCGCGCCGGGCAGGTGGCCGAGCGCGACCGCCGCGCCGGTGATGCCGCACAGCAGCAGCGATGCGAGCGTGACCGCGTTGGGCGACACCCGGCCGACCAGCAGTCGCTCGAGCGGTCCGATCAGCCAGACCAGGAACCGGGCAAGGAACGGACCGAACAGCTGGTTGTGCTTGAGCTGGTGAACCACCGGAGGTCGGCCCGCCGCGCAGCGCCCGCAGTACACCGCGAACGCGAGGCAGAACGTCGCCAGCAACAACATCGCCGGCGCAAGGAGGTAGAGCCTGTCCACGTGGGCCTCGAGGAGGCGGCGCAACGCGCCGCAGATGGGGTTATCACGGCCCGATCAGGCCGTCCAAGCCCAAAGCCTGGCATCGAGCGTCGGGACTGTCGAACAGTCCTTTGAGTGAACTTTTGTTTCATGCGCGCCACGTGCGCGCCAACGACCACGCGACGCGCGCCGGCGCGCGTTCGACCTATAGTTGCGCGATGCGCTGGCTCGTCGCCGCGGCGGTGCTGACTCCGCTGGTCGCGCTCGCCGGCAACCGTGCGCCGCAGACCAGCGGCATCCAGTTCCGGCCCGGCGACCACCGCTCGCTGTACGTCGCGACCACGTTCGGCCTGCTGATCAGCCGCGACGACGGCTGCTCGTTTCGCTGGGTCTGCGACCAGAACCTGGGCTACGGCGGCGCGTTCGATCCGAAGTACCGGATCGCGCGAGACGGGGCGATCTTCGCGACGACCTCCACCGGACTGCGGGTCAGCCGCGACGGCGGCTGTTCGTTCGCCACCGCGATCGCCGGGGCGTGGATCGACGCGATCGACATCGCGCCGACCGGCGACGTGTGGGTCGCCACCGCCAACAGCGGCCGGCCCAGCGACGTCTACCGCTCGACCGACAACGGCGCGACGTTCGCGCCGGGCGGCCTGGCCTCGCCGGTGATCTGGTGGAAGAGCATCGCGGTGGCGCCGTCGCGCGCGGCGCGGATCTACGCGACCGGCTACCAGGTCGCCGGCGCGCTGCCCGGCGGTGGCCAGACCCGGCCGACCACCCGCCTCGCGATCAGCGACGACACCGGCGCGCACTGGCGGGACTCGCCGCTGACCGGGGTCCGGTTCGGCGCGCTGCCGCTGGTCCGCGTGCTCGCCGTCGACCCCGCCGACCCCGACGCCGTGCTGCTCGCGTCGTCGCTCGCCGGCGGGTCGGGTGACCGGCTGTACCGCTCCGGCGACGGCGGCATGACCTGGACCGACGTGCTCGACACCGCGTCGCCGATCCTCGATCTCGCGTTCGAGCAGGACGGCAGCGCCGTGATCGCGACCCGCGACGCGGCGTCGTTCCGGTCCACCGATCGCGGCGCATCGTTCCAGCCGCTCACCGGCGCACCCCAGCTCGCGTGCGTCGGGCAGCGCGGCGACGGCGCGGTGTTCGGCTGCGCCGCGAACGGGGAGCCCGACTTCCAGGCGATCGCGCGGACCGGCGACGGCGCGAGCTGGCGCAAGGTGTTCCGGTTCGCCGAGCTCGCCGGGCCGCTCGACTGTCCCGCCGGCACGGCGCAGCACGACACGTGCGCCGGGCTGTGGCCGGCGGTCCAGCACGCGCTCGGCGCGACCGGCGCGACCGGCCCGGCCTGCAGCGCGGCAACACCCGCCGCGCCGCCGCCGAGCAAGTCCGGCGGCTGCTGCGACGCGGCCGGCCGGTCCGGCGGGCTCGGCTCGATCGCGCTGGCCGCGCTGTGCGGCGGCGCGACGCGACGCCGGCGCCGGCGCTAGCGCCCAAGGAGAACGCGCACACGCTAGCTCGCCGGGGCTGCTGCGTGGATGGGCGTCGGAGCCGCGCCCGCCGAATCAGATCACGGTCGCGGCGTCCGACCCATCCTGCTCGCGGTCGCCCCCGGCGAGTCTCGCGTTGACGTCCCGTGATCACCCTCCCCACGCCGGGTTCGTCACGCGAGCTCGGCTTCCATCCCGTCGCGCCAGCTCGGGTAGCGCAGCGCCACGCCGAGCTCGTCGCGCAGCCGGCGGTTCGCGATCCGGCGGTCGGCGGTGAGCATGCCGGCGACCTCGGCCGGCACCGCGGCGGCCGGGACCCGGGGCGGCGGCGGCAGCCCGAGCCGCGCCGCGACCGCGTCGGCGACCTCGCCGATCGGAGCCGGATCGTCGTCGGCGACGTTGATCGCGCCGGTGACCGACGAGCCGGCGGCCGCGACGATCGCCGCGACCAGGTCGACGACGTGGATCCGGCTGACATGGCTCGTGCCGTCGCCGATCACCCGGTAGGTCCCCGCGCGGATCCGGTCGACCAGGCCGCGGCCGGGGCCGTAGATCCCCGCGGCGCGCAGCGCGACCCACGGCACGGCCGCGCCGGCCAGCGCGGCCTCGGCGGCGGCCCGCGCGCGCCCCGACTCGGTGATCGGTGCGACCGGCCAGGTCTCGTCGACCCAGGCGCCGCCGCCCGGGCCGTAGACGCCGGTCGATGACACGTAGACCAGGCGCGCCGCGCCGCGGGCCAGCGCGAGCAGCGCGCGGATCTCGCCTGCCGGGTCGCCGCCCGGGGGCGCGGTGGACACCACGATCGCCCCCGGCGGCATGGCGAGCGCGGGGGCCGGGCCGGGGAGCTGGTCGGAGAGCTGGTCGGAGAGCCGCTCGGAGAGCCGCTCGGATAGATCGAGGCGCTCGCCGCGGACGCCCAGCGCGGCGCCGAGCGCACGCGCGACCTCGCTGTCCCGCCGGGTGATGGTCACCTCCCCCACCTCGCCTTGCCCCGCCAGGGTGCGGGCGAGCTGGGTCCCGGTGTAGCCGCAACCGACGATCAGCCACGCGCGCGTCATGCCGAGAGTTTGCGCCGATGCGCACGCGCTCGCTACGATGCCGGCGCGTGCGCTGGATGTCGGTCGCTGTGCTCGCCGCGTGTGCGGCGGCCCCCCCGCGGGCGCGCGACGCGCCTGGCGACGCCCCGGCCGCCACCCAGGCGGTGAACCAGGGCGCGATCAGAGCCCCGCGCGACGCCGAGCGCGACTACGCGATCTGGCTCGGCGGCGCGCAGGTCGGCACCGCGCACGAGGTCGAGCGCTGGTCGCCCGCCGGCGTCGTCCTGGTGCGCACCGAGGCGCTGCGGTTCCTGCGCGGCAACGTCCCGGTGGCGATCACCGCGGCGATCGAGATCACGGCCGACCGGGCGCTCGCGCCGTCGCGCGTGACCTGGACCGAGCGCGCCCAGGCGACGCGGCGCCGCGAGGCTGTGCGCGACGCCGCCGGCTGGACCGTGACCGACGGCGCGGACGCCCTGCCGGCGCGCCTGCCCGCCGCCGCGATCCCGGCCGAGCTCGCCCCGCTGCTGGTCCGGCGCGACGGCCGGTTCGCCGGCCCGGTGTTCCTGCCCGCGCGCGGCTTCGTTGCGGGCGCCGGCCGGATCGAGCCGATCGCGCCGCGCCGGCTGATCGCGCGGATGGTGTTCGACGCAGACCCGGCCGCGACGGCCGGGGCGACGGCCGAGGCGACGGCCGAGGCGACGATCGATCTCGGCGACGATGCGATGCCGGTCCGCGTGGTCGACGGCGAGGGCGTGATCGCGACGCGGATCACCGCGGCCGAGGCAGCGGCACCGTTCGCGCCGGTCGACCTGATCGCCGCGACGGCGATCCCGCTGGCGGGCGCACCGGGCGCACCGCCTCGCCTCGTGCTCGAGGGCGACCTCGTCGTCCCGCCGGTCCCCGGTCAGGCGGCGCAGGTCACCGCCGACGGGATCGAGCTCGCGCTGTCGCCGCGCCTGGGCGGCGGGTTGCCGCCCGGTCCACCGGGCCCCGATCGCACGCGCGAGATCCTGTGGCTGGTCGCGCGGGTCCATCGCCGCATCGCCCCCGATCTCGCGGTCCACCCGGCGACCCTGCACGCGGCCGCGGCAGCCACCGCGGGAGACTGCACGACGTTTGCCCTCGCCTACGCCGCGCTCGCCGCCGAGCGCGCGATCCCGACCCGGGTCGTGACCGGGTTCCGGGTCGACGGCGATCACCTGGTCCGCCATCGCTGGGCGGTCAGCTGGACCGGCGGCGCGTGGATCGCCGTCGACGCCGCGTTCGGCGCGGTACCCGCCGGCGGCGATCTCGTCGGCCTCGCGGTGCACGGCGCCGACGACGTCGGCCTGGTCGCCGGCGAGGCCGCGCTGACCCGCGTCCGCGCCGCGGCCTGGAGGTAGGCGATCGCTACCCGGCCGCGCGGCACGCCCACAGCGCGCGGTGGATCGCGGCCTCGTCGAGGCCGTCGCCGATCAGCACCAGCTCGGTGCGCCGCGGCCCGGGACCCCACTCGCCGGCGTGGCGCAGCTCGGTGCGGATCCCGGCGCGCTCGACGAACCCGCGCCGCGGCTCACCGGCCAGGTGGACGAAGCCCTTGGCGCGGATCAGGCGGTCGCCGAGCGCCTCGACCACCGCGAGCACGCGCTCGCCGACCAGCGGCGCGTCGTCGGTGAAGCTGACCGCGATCAGCTGGCCGGCATGATGATGGCCATGCCCGTGCCCGTGGCCAGGCTCGCGATCGCCGTGATCAGGGTGCGCCCGGCGGCGCTCGGTCCGCGGCCGCAGCCGGCGCGGCTCGATCACCCAGCCGGTCATCACACGCGCCCCGGCGTCGCCGGCCGGGAACGCCGCGCGCTCGGCGTCCGGCGCGAGCGCATCGAGCGCGGCGTGGGTCCGGCGCACCGCCTCGCCGCTCGCGACGTCGAGCTTGGCGAGCAGCACGCGGTCGGCGGCCATCGCCTGCTCGCGCGCCTCGTCGCGAGCGTCCAGCGCGCTCCCGCCGGCCTCGGCGTCGACCACGCAGACCACGCCGGCCGGCAGGATGCGATCGCGCACGGCGTCCGGCACCCGGACCAGGCCGTCGAGGATCGCGGCGGGCTCGGCGATGCCGGTGGTCTCGAGCACCACCGAGTCCGGCGACGACCGGGCGACGATGTCGCCGATCCCATCCCACAGGTCGTTCTTGATGTCGACCTTGCAGCACACGCAGCCGCCGGCGAGCTCGAGCACGTCGCCGCCGCGGCCGAGGATCAGCTGGGTGTCGATCGAGATCCGGCCGAGCTCGTTGACCAGCACCGCGATCCGCTTGCCGTGGCTCGCGGTCAGCATCCGGTTGAGCGCCGTGGTCTTGCCGGCGCCGAGCCAGCCGGTCAGGATCGTGAACGGCACGCGGGTCATGGCGATGGCTCCGGCGGCGCCGGCCCGGCGTCACGCCCGCGCGCGGCGAAACAGGATGCGATCGACGACATTGGCGAGCACCTCGCGGGCGAACGGGCGGACCACGAACGCATCGGGCCCGCCGTCGGCGCCCACGTCGTAGATATCGATGTACGACGACGTGATCATCACCACCGGGATCCGCTCGGTGGTGGCGTCGGTCTTGATCCGCCGGCAGACCTCGGCGCCGTCGATCTTCGGCAGGTCGCTGTCGAGCAGGATCACGTCGGGCGGCTCGTGCTTGACCCGGGCGAGCGCACTCGCGCCATCGCGCGCGGTCTGGACCACGTGGCCGCGGCCGGACAGCACCTTCAGGATCAGCCGGACGACGTCGGGTTCGTCGTCGATCACCAGGACGCGCGCCATGCCGTCTGTCAGCCTCAGGGCGCGTCGATCACCGAGCGCAGGCAGGTCTGCGTCACCGGCAGCGTCCAGTCGCGCTTGTTGACGAAGTACGCGCGGATGTTGCCCTGGCGGTCGATCAGCGCGCTCTCCGGGACCGCCTTGATCCCCCACGACGCGGTGATCTTGCCGATGTTCTCGTCGCCGTCGGGCGGATCGAGCAGCACCTTGAACGGCGTGCCGTCGGGCAGCGCCTGGCGGAACGCCGCGGTGACCTTCTCCATCGTCGGCTTGCCCTGGGGGACCGCATCGGGCGCCAGCGACTCGAGCACCGCGGTCAGCGCATCCGCCCAGTTGTGGTCCGAGGCGAGCGCGAGCACGACGAAGTCGTCGCGGTTCGCCATCTCCGCGGCCATCGCGTTGAGCTTGGGCTTCTCCGCCTTGCACACGCCGCACCACGACGCCCAGAAGTTGAGCAGCACGACCTTGCCGCGAAAATCGGAGAGCTTGACCGTCTTGCCCGTCACGTCCTGCGCGGTGAAGTCCGGCGCCGGGACCGGCGCCGTGCACGCGCGGCCGCCGGGGCACAGGGCGGGACTGAGCAGGGGCTCGCCGTCCGGAGCCAGCAAGGGCTGGTTGTCCGGACCCCGCGGGGGATCGCGCAGGCTCACGGTGTGACACGCCGCCTGGAGCTCGTGCGCCGCCGCGTTCGGCACCATCCACAGGAACAGCCCGAACACCGCGATGCCGATCAGCGCGACCGCGCCGCCGACGAACACCACCCGCGGGTCGATCACCAGTCCGCGCGCCGGGCGCGGCCTTTCATCCTTCTTGACATCCGGTTTCTCGATCGCGACGGCGACCGGCGACGGCGACGGCTTCGACCCCGATGGCTCGACGGACATGGCCACAACATAGCCGATTCTCCGGTATGCTCAAGGGATGTCGGTGCGCGGAGCGCTCGGGACCATGCCCGCGGAGGACGTGCTCGAGTGGGTCGGCCGCCGCCGGCTGTCGACCCCGATCACGTTCGAGCGCCGCGGCACCCAGCGCAGCCTGGTCGTCGAATCCGGCGCGATCGTGTGGGCGAGCTCGAACCGCCGCGACGAGCAGCTCGGCGTGATCGTCGTGCGCAGCGGCATCGTCGCCGAGCGCGCGCTCGCCGAGGCGCTCGAGGCGCGGGCCGAGACCGGCGTGCCGCTCGGCAAGGTGCTGCTGATGTCGGGGTTGATCGCCGAGGCCGATCTGATCGAGATCCTCTCCACCAAGATCCGCGAGACGGTCACCGACGTGGTGACCTGGACCGAGGGTCAGTTCGACGTCGTTCCGCGATCTCAACCGCCGGCGACCGGCGTGAATGCCCAGCTCCCGATCGAGATCTGTCTCACGGTCGCGCGCCGCCGCGCCGCCCGGATGACCGCGGTGATGGACGTCCTCGGCAGTGATGACGCGACCTTCGACGTGCCGACGGCCGCGCTCCCGCCGGCGCCGGAGGCCGGCCAGGTCATTGATCTGCCACGGATCTGGGCCATGGCCGGCGATCGTCGCACCGCCGCCGACATCGCCGCCGCGTTCTCCGGCGAGCGCTACGCGACCTATGACGCGCTCGCCCGGCTGGTCGAGGCCGGCCGGCTCACGGTCGACCGCCGCCACCGCGAGCGGACCAACTCGGCCGTCGAGCTCGCCGCCGGGGCGCGCGTCCGTTTGCGGCAGGGCGACCGGGCCGGCGCCCTGGCGATGGCGAACCAGGCGCTGCATCAGGATCCGAGCGACGCCGAAGTCCGCAAGACGTTCACGCAGATCGAGCGCGCGCGGGTCGCCGAGGTTGCCAAGCAGCTGCTGTCGCGCCATCGCGTTCCGAAGCGGCTTCGCGCCCCTGCTCCCGACCACGGCCTCAACGCCATCGAGCTGGAGCTCGCCAACCGGGTCGACGGCCGCTGGGACCTGTTATCGCTGGTCAAGTCGGCGGGGGTGCGCGAAGCCGAGGCCCTGCTCGCGTTCGCGCACCTCGCGGAGGTCGGCGTCGTCGAGCTAGGCTAGGCTTGCAACCGGAACGCCATGGAAGCCGTCGCCCCGACCACGATCGACCGCACGCGGCTGTTGCCGCGCAGCGGCATCGGTGTCGACGGCGCCTGGCTGGTGATCGCGCCGCCCGGCAACCCGATCATCCGGCTCGACTCCCGGTTGCTGGATCGCGTCGAGCTGATCGGCCGATCGCCGACCGGGCCGCTGATCGCGTCGGGCCTGGCGACCGCAGGGGTCGCCGCGGCCGCGCTGTCGATCGTCCCGGGCGGCGTGTTCGCGTGTGCCGGCCTCGCCTACCTGGCGCACGAGCGGTTCAGCGAGGCCCGCCGCCGGGCGCGCAGCCGCGACCTGTTGCTCGCGCTCGGCGATCTCGAGGTCGCGCTCCACGTCGCCGACGGACCCGAGGCTGCCAAGGGCATCTCCGAGCAGCTCGCGCCGTACACCCGCGACGCCCCGATCACCCGGCCCGAGGTCTACGAGGACGCCAAGCGCCGGATGCGCGCCCAGGCCGAGGGCAAGGGCGAGATCTCGGCGCGCCGCGAGCTCGAGCACGCGCTGCTGGTCGGCGCCGACGTCGTCTACCTGCGCGGCGACTACCTGCAGGTCGGTCAGGTCGCGTTCCGGATCTCGGAGGTCCGCGAGTACGCGCTGCGCGGCGCCAACCTCCCGCTCACCGGCGGCCGGCTGCTCCAGGCGGCGATGGGCCTGCTGGTGGTCGCCGCCGAGGAGCGCGCGGCCACCGGCGAGGACGTCGGCCTGCTGTCGAAGCGGATCGCCGACTACGAGGCCTGGTCGGGCCACACCGCGGGTCGCTGACCGGCGGGCCCAGATCACCGCGGCGCGGTCGGGACCCGCCAGATCGACGGGGCGTCGTCGGGGGGATCGTGGACCAGCGCTCCGTCGTCGGAGAACCGCGACCACCCGCTGTTCGCCAGGAACCACAGCTGATCATCCACGATCGCGCCGTGCGTGGGCGCGCCGAGATCCGGCGACGCCGCGAGCACGGTCGCCGAGACCACGGACCCACCGTCCGGCGCCAGCTCGAGTCGAACGACGCGCGGTGGCCGTGTCCCGTTCTGGACCGCGATCAGCGCATCCTGGATCAGATAGAGGCCGTCGATCCCGGACAGCGCGATCTCGGGCGGGGCGGACAGCCACGACACGGCGCCGGTCCGCGGATCGACGCGCGCGATGCCGAGCGCATAGTCCGGCACATAGACCGTGGCAGCGTCGCGCGGAGCGGGCGTCTGCGGCGAGGAGAACGCGGTCGACAGCGGCTCGAGCGCCGCGCGGCCGGAGCGCACGATGTAGAGCCCGCCGCCCGTCGCATCCGAGACCAGGACGTCGCCGCTGGCCGCGATCGCGAGGTCGGTGAGCGCGTGCGGCTTGCCGTCCGGGCGAAGCTCGAAGCGCTGGACGACCTGCCCGGTCGCGACGTCGATCGAGGCGACCGAGCTGGCCCGCGCGGCATCATCGCCGTGGTGGTACCCGGGCACCGGCGGCAACGGAGCGGTCGACATCCAGAGCACGTGCCGCACCGGATCGAAGGCGACACCGAGCACGCCGCTCCCGTCGGGCTCCGGTGCGGTCAGCGCTCGCATGCCCTGGCCGTCGGCGTCGACCGTGTACACTCGGCGGTCGCGCACGCTGCTGAGATAGAACCGCCGCGCTCGTGGATCCCAGGCCACGTCCTCGAACAGCTTGTCGCCGGCCGGCAGCGCGAAGGCCCGTTGCGCGGCGCCCGTCGCGCGTGCGTTGGCCGCGAGCTGCGCGGTGAGCTGCCCGGCGTGCGGATCGCTCGCGAGCGCTCCCAGCAGCCTGGCGCCTTCCGGGCCCAGGGTCATCCCCGCGTCCGCATAGTGGCCGAGCCAGCGAGCCGCCTCGGCGACGTCTCCTCGCTCGGCCGCCATCCGCGCGAGCGCGAGCGGCAGCTGCGGATTGCTGGGCGCCAGCTCGCGCATCTCGGAGACCAGCCTCAGCGTCGTGCGCGAATCGCCCGCGCGCCGCGCAGCATCGAGCTGCTGGAAGTCGCTCGCCCAGCGGCTCGCTCTCGACGGAGCGTGCTCGGCCGGCGGCATCGCGGAGGACGCCGCCCGGGACCCGCAGCCCAGGGCGAGACCGACGACGACGAGCGCGCAAAGCCGCATCGGACGACTATACATGCGCCGCACGGCGCGCCACCTGCCACGCGCGAGGCCACCGCTGCCGTCGCGACGTACTGCCGCCATTCGCGATTCCTGCTTGACGACGAGTAACGAATCGGTTACGTATCGTGCGTGGACGCAGTCGCGCAGGCGCTCGCCGACCCGATCCGGCGCGACATCCTGCGCATGCTGGGCCGTCGCAGTTACGCGGCGGGGGCGCTGGCCGGCGCGTTCTCGGTCAGCCGGCCTGCCGTGAGCCGCCATCTGCGCGTGCTCCGCGAAGCCGGGCTCGTGCGCGACGCCATTCGCGGCCGCCATCGCGAGTACGAGCTGGTGGTCGCCGCGCTCGACGAGCTCGAGGCCTACCTCCAGGCGCTGCGCGCGCCGTCGATCGACTGGGAGCGCCGGTTCGCCGCGCTCGAGACCGAAGTGTATCGCGTCCGCAACCAGCGCCGCGGCGCAGCCCGCGACGCAGCGGCTGTTCACACGATGACCTCCCCCAAGACCAAGCAGGAGTCCGCATGACCCCCCAGGCCACCGGCCGCCTTCGCGGCAACGATCTCGTCCTCAGCCGTCGGTTTCGCGCCTCGATCGAAGACGTCTGGACGAGCATCACCGATCCGTCCAGCACCGCGCGCTGGTTCGGCCGCTGGGAGGGCAAGCCCGGGGTCGGCAACGAGATCCGGATCCAGATGGGGTTCGAGGACGGCCAGCCGTGGCTCACCAAGACGATCGAGGCGTGCGAGCCACCCCACCGCCTGGTCCTCACCTCGGTCAACAGCTCGATGACGTCGCGGCTCGAGCTCGCCCTGAAGGCGATCGGCGACGGCTGCGAGCTCGAGTTCGTCCACCACGCCGTCGATCGCGCACGGATCGGCGACGTCGGCCCGGGCTGGGAGTACTACCTCGACTGCCTCGTCGCCTCGCGCGGCGACGGACCTCGCCCGGCGTTCGACAGCTACTACCCGGCGCAAAAGCCCTACTTCGTGGGCCTCACCTCCGGACCGGCCGCCGCCGAACCGTGACGGCGAGCCGAGTGCCGCAGCCGTAGGCCTGTCCGGTATCCGGCCGGATCTCGGACATCCCGTCCGGTGGCCGGACGCTTCATCTTCCAACTCCGCGTGATCCCATCGGCGCGCGCAGGCAAGCATCTTGCTGCTCGTCCCGCGCATGTCGATTCATCCATCCACCATCGATCCACCCTCCCTGTCTCCCCTACGGCCGAAGCATTCGCGATTGCCGGAACGCAATGCTCGACCCTCCGCTTCACTCCCGACTCCCGACGCCGTATCGACGGCGCGGAGAGCGCATTGCCTTGAACTCGACGTCGAGGAGGTGTAGTCATGATGGACTCCACCGACATGACGACTCCAGTCACGCGCGGCGAGCTGCAAGAAGTCCTCTCGCAGGTCAAGCAGGAGCACTGGCGAGATCTTCGCGAGGCCATCGCCCCGCTCGCCACCAAGGCCGAGCTCCAGGCCGCCATCGCCCCGCTCGCCACCAAGGCCGAGCTCCACCACGAGATCCAGGCCGCCATCGCCCCGCTCGCCACCAAGACCGAGCTGGAGATGTGGGGTGGAGCCCTGGTGGCGCGGATCCAGCAAGGCGAGCACCGCCTCGGTAACCTGGAGCGCGGGCAGGAGCAGCTGATCGGGCTGTTCCAGCAGACCCAGCAGCAGATCCAGCAGACCGAGCTGCGGTTGCTCACCGAGCTGGCGCGCCATACCTCGACGATCCACGAGGCGATGCGGACCGAGATCAAGGCGAGCATCGAGCCGCTCGCCGATCTGCCGGGGCGGGTGAGCCGGCTCGAGGCCGCGGTGTTCGGGGCCAAGCCCGACCGGCCGGCCCGACGGCGAAAGCACTGACCGGCCGGTCAGCCGCAGCGAGGCCAGCGACGGTCGCAGCCGGGCCATCGTCGACGGGGTTCAGCCCAGCTCGACCGTCGCCAGCCGGAGCTCGAACGTCGTGCCGGCGCCGGGGAGCGAGGCGGCGTCGACCGTGCCGCCCCACGGGGCGATCAGGCCGCGCGCGAGGTCGCCGAGGCCGGCGGCGCGCGCGCTGCCGGCGCCGTTGTCGGCGATCGCGATCAGGGCGCAGCCGGCGTCGTCGGCGACCCGGACGCTGACCGTGCTGCCGGGGAGATCGCGGGCGGAGCGGGCCGAGGCCGCGACCAGCTGGGTGACGAGCCGCGCGACCGTGCCGGGCACGCCGCGGGCCGGCGGGGTGTTGCCGAGATCGATCAGGAGCTCGATGCCGGCGCCGAGGTGGTGGCCGGCGAGGTGGAGGCCGAGCTCGACGGCGGCGGCGGGGTCGAACCAGCCCGGCGGATCGTCGCGCAGGGCGCGATCGAGCTCGTCGATCCGGCGCGCCAGCGAGGTGGCCTCGAGGTACGCGGCGGCGAGGTCCTGGCGCAGGGTCTGGAGCGAGCGCCAGGGGTACGGGGTCGGGCCGGTCGAGAACGCGACGTGGCGCTCGAGGTGATCGACGACCAGGCCGAGCCGATCGCGCAGGGCGCGCACGGGGTCGGTGAGCTGGTGCGCGACCTCCATGGCGACCTCGCCGGCGAGGGCCGGCACATCGGTGGGCGCGGGCTCGGGCCGCCGCTCGACGACGAGCGGGTAGGCCGCGGTGGGCTGGTCGACGGTCGCGACCGGCGCCGCGTCCGGCGCGTCGACCGGCGCCGCGGCCGGTGGCTTGCGCTCGGTCACAGGCTCCCCGTGAGCAACAGCCAGGTCTCGTTGATGCCGTCGTGGGCGAGCCCGCGCGCGTAGCCGAGCTCGAACGTGCCGGGCATGAAGTAGCCGAAGAACGCGTCGAGCCGGACGGCGGCGCCGAGCGACCCGCGGACGTCGCGCGCAGCGTTGAACTCGGTGTCGAACGCGGTGCCGCCATCGCCGAGCACGGCGAGGTTCACGCGCCGCAGGTAGATCGGGAGGGTGTCGACGCCGCGCTCGATCTGGAACAGCTCCTGGCGGTACTCGAGGTTGAGCAGGTGGTACTGGTTGCCGGCGAGCACGCGCGACGGATAGCCGCGCAGGTAGCCGCTGACCCCCAGGCGCGTGTTGTTGACGATCGACATCACGATGTCCTGCGACGGCACGCCGCCGAGCGAGAACCCGCCCGGGCCGACCAGATCGCCCGCGCGCACGGCGCCGGCCAGGCGGACCGCGAGCACGGGGCTGGTGCCCCACAGCCGCTGGTAGAGGTCGAGGCCATAGGCGACGGTGAAGTTGCGATAGGTCGCGCCGAGCGCGGGGTGATCGAGCCGCAGGCTGACCGCGCCGTCCCACCCCGCGATCGGGCCGTAGCCGAACGTCGTCGCCTTGACGCTGGAGTACACCAGCCGGCTGCTCAGGCCGGACTGCACGTAGTCGGTCGGCGGCCGGGTCGGCACGCGCTGCGTCGGATCGAGCACGAACATCGGGGCCTTGACCAGGCGGAACCAGTCGAGGTCGTAGTCGAACGACAGCGACCAGCTCGACTCCGGGCGCGACTCCAGCGGGATGCCGAGCGACAGGGTCCCCGACCAGTCCTCCTCGGTGAACAGCGTGTTCTTGCCGTCGATCCGGAACCCGCCGCGGTCGATCAGGCTGCGCGCGGCGGCGATCCGCAGGCCGGGGCGCAGCCCGCTGTAGGCGTACGCCGCGCCGATGTTCGGGGTCTGCTTGTCGGTGTCGGCGGCGACCGCCAGCGAGTAGTTGTGCAGGCCGGCCGCGTCGCCGCCGCTGGTGGTCACCGAGGCCGACGACACGGTGCCGAGGTTGTAGGTGGCGTTCCAGGTCTGAGGCGCGAGGGTCTCGAGTGCGCGGTACGGCCGCGGCGCGCTGACGGCCGCCTCGCGGTCGCGGATCACCACCGGCGGCGGCTTGTCGTCGAGGTAGTCGCGCGCCGGCTGCCAGGTCGCCGGATCGAGCGGGATCTCGTAGAGGTCCCAGCCGCCGGCCGGGACGGCGGCCGCGAACGCCAGCCGGGTGCCGTCGGGCGACGCCGCGGCCTGGAACGCGCCGCCGAGGACATTGGTGACCTGCCACAGCGAGCGATCGGCGGTGTCGAGCGCGTAGATGTTCTGGATCCCGGTGCGATCGCTGTCGAAGAACAGGTAGCGGCCGTCGTGGGACCACGCCGGCTCCATGTCGATCGCGCGGTCGTCGGTGACCGCCTCGACCCGACCGGTCGCGAGCTCGACGATCAAGATGTCGCGCAGCCCGCCCTTGCGCCACGCCGAGAACGCGATCCGCGTGCCGTCGGGCGACCACGCCGGCTGGTAGGCCTGATCGAACCGCTCGCCGCGCCACACCACGGTGGCCGGCGCGCCGGGCGCGAGGTCCTGCACCGCGATCACGCTCTCGGATGGCCCGTTCATCGAGAACGCGACCCGCCGGCCGTCGGGCGACACCGCGGGATCGCGGGCGCGGCGGCCGGTCGACAGCCGCACCATCTGGTGGGTCGCGCCGTCCCACCGCATCAGATCCTGGTACGCGTACTCGCGCCGGTAGGTCCGGGTCTGCTCGAACACCAGCGAGCCGTCGCCGAGCAGATCGAACGGGCCCATCGCGTCGATCCGCGCGACCTCGCGGGCCTGGCGCTGGTCGCCGCCGACCGGCATCGCGCGGACGCTGGGCAGCGAGTAACCGTCGTACTCGACCCAGTAGATCTCCTTGCCGTCGGCCGAGTAGTGGGGCCAGTAGTTGGTCTCGGCGGTGTGAGTCAGCGCGCGGCCGACCGCGAGCCCGCGGCGCTCGGCGGCGGTCTCCTGCTGGCTGTAGCGGTCGCCGAGGTAGCGCTTCCAGCTGTCGTAGAGCTCGGTGAACGGCTTGCCGACGACGCGCGCGATCTGGCGGTTGATCGCATACGGCGGCGCGTAGCTGCCGCCCTCGTACGCCATCTTGCGCGGCACGTCGTCGCCGAACCGATCGAAGATGTAGCGCAGGAAGTGCGAGCCGTAGACGTAGATCGCGTTGCCGTGCGGGAACGCGCGCGGCGCGCCGGTGATCTCGTCGAGCCGGAGGTCCTTGTGCTCGTCGTACGCGGTGCGGATGAACTGATCGAACCGGGTGCCGCGGTCGCGGCCGCCCGCGCTGCGCTTGGACTCCTCGTAGACCGCCAGGCCCTCGATGATCCAGCGCGGCATGATCTGGTTGGGCGCCCAGATCTTGCCGAAGATCCGGTTGTAGATGTTCGGCAGGCCCTCCATCGTGTCGAGGTGGAGGATGTGGGTGTACTCGTGGGCGATCAGGCCGTACAGCCAGTCCTCGTGATCGTCGAGCTCGTTGAACCCGGTCGGGCCGGTCGCGAACACCTGGATCGTGTTGCGCGGCAGCACGCTGGCGAACCCGTTCGCGCTGTCGGTGTCGTCGACCAGGATGACGATCGTCTTGGCGTCCGGCAGGTGGCCGAGCGCGGGCGACAGCGTGCGGTGCGCGCGCTCGGCGACCACCGCGAGCCGGCGCGCCACGTCGTCGAGCGGCGCGTAGTAGTAGATCACGAAGTGATCGGACTCGAGCGTCCGCCACACCCGCGTCGGGTCTCCGGCACGCGCGGGGGCGGTCAGCGCGATCAGCGCGAGCAACGCCAGCGCCAGCGCCAGCGCCGCGGCCTTCACACTCGTCCCTTGGCGCCCGGGTGCGGGGTCAACCCGAACACGTAGTCGGCGACCATCGCGCGGACCTCCGCGGCGGTGCCCAGCCTGGAGATCCGCTGGACCAGCGCCTCGGTCTCGGGGGTCCGGGTCGAGCGGATCAGCGCCTTGACCTCGGGGACCGACACCGCGCTCATCGACAGCTCGCGGATGCCCAGGCCGATCAGCACCGGCGAGATCATCGGCTCGCCCGCCATCTCGCCGCACACCGCGACCGGGATGCCGACCCGGTGGGCCGCGCGGGCGACCTCGCCGAGCAGGCGCAACAGCGATGGGTGCAGCGGCTCGTAGAGGTACGACACGTACTCGTTCACCCGGTCGACCGCCATCGTGTACTGGATCAGGTCGTTGGTGCCGATCGAGAAGAAGTCGCACTCCTCGGCCAGGAACTCGGCGGACAGCGCGGCCGACGGCATCTCGATCATGATGCCGAGCTTGACGTGCTCGTCGAACGCCTGGCCCTCCTGCTGGAGCTCGAGCTTGATCTCGTCGACCACCGCCTTGGCCGCGCGCAGCTCGGCGACCCCCGAGATCATCGGGAACATGATCTTGAGCGGGCCGTGCGCCGACGCCCGCAGCAGCCCGCGCAGCTGGGCCTTGAACATCGGCCGGCCGATCTGCGACAGGCACAGCCGGATCGAGCGCAGGCCGAGCGCGGGGTTGACCTCCTGGAGCTCGGCCTCCTCGAGGAACGGCGCCAGCTTGTCGGCGCCCAGGTCGTAGGTCCGGATCGTCGCCGGCTTGCCGCCGAGCCGGCGCAGCACGTCGACCGCGGTCTGGTAGTGGCGCTCCTCGTCGGGAGGATCCGCCCGGTTCATGAACAGGTACTCGGTGCGGAACAGCCCGACGCCCATCGCGCCGTAGTCGAGCGCGTCCTCGATCTCGTCCGGCCCGTCGATGTTGCACATCAGCTCGATGCCGGCGCCGTCGAGCGTCACCCCGGGCAGGTCGCGCAGCGCGTGCAGCGTGGCGCTGACCGCGACCTGGCGGCGCTGCTCGTCGCGGAACTCCGCCACCGTCGACGGCGTCGGGTTGACGATCACGATGCCCGAGCCGCCGTCGATCAGCAGGCGGTCGTCGGTCTCGACCAGCTCGGTGATGTTCTCCAGCCCGACCACCGCGGGGATCTCGTGGGCGCGCGCGATGATCGCGGTGTGCGAGGTCTTGCCGCCGGCGTCGGTGATCATCCCGGCGACCGCGGCCTTGTGGAGCTGCGCGGTGTCGGCCGGCGACAGGTCGTAGGCGACGACGATCGCGTCAGGCGGCGGCAGCACCGGCCCGGTCTCGCGGCCGAGCAGGCTGCGCAGCACGCGCTCGAACACGAACTCGACGTCGCTGCGCCGCTCGCGCAGGTAGTCGTCCTGCATCCGGTCGAACACCCCGGCGATGTCGTCGACCGCGCGGCGCAGCCCCCACTCGGCGTTGATCAGCTCGCCGCGGATGTAGCCGACCGCGGCGCCGACCAGGTGCTCGTCGTGCAGCATCATCTGGTGCGCGGTGATGATGTGGTAGTCGCTCTCGTTCTCGGACGCGAGCCGCTCCTTGATCCGGGCGAGCTGCTTGTCGCTCGCGGCGATCGCCTTGTACAGCCGCGCGACCTCGGTGTCGACGTCGTCGAGCTCGATGTGGTGGCGCGGCGCCTTGAGCGTGTCGCGGCCGATCAGGTAGGCGCGGCCGAACGCGATGCCGGGAGACACGCCGAGCCCCTGGCGGCGGACCTCGTGCCGGCTCTCGGACATCGCGCGCTACTTCCCCTCTCCGAACTTGGCCTCGATCAGCGCGGACAGCGCCGCAACCGCCTCCTCGGCGCGATCGCCACGCGCCCGGATCGTGATCGCCGTACCGCGGGCGGCGGCCAGCGTGATCAGGCTGAGGATGCTCTTGCCGTTGATCTCGCTGTCGCCCCGGATGACGGTGATGTCGCACGGGAACTTCGAGGCCAGCTTCACGAACTCGCCGGCCGCGCGCACGTGCAGCCCGAGCTCGTTCTGGATCTGCAGCGTGCGCTCGGCGCGATCGTCGGCCGCCATCAGCCCCCCCGATCGACGTCGCGGTGGCGGACCAGGATGTCCCACGCCTGACCGAGCCGGTGGCGCAGCTCCTCGACGATCGCCACCGAGCGGTGCCGGCCGCCGGTGCAGCCGACGCAGATCGTGACGTACAGCTTGCCTTCCTTGTGGAACTGCGGCAGCGAGAACCGCAGGATGCCCTCGACCTGGCGGACCAGCTCGAGCCCGTCGGGCCCCAGCACGAACGCCGCGACCTCGGGGTTCCGGCCATCGAGGTGGGTCAGCGTCGGCTCGAAGTACGGGTTGGGCAGGAACCGGACGTCGAACACATGGTTGAGCTCCTGCGGCAGGCCGTGCTTGAAGCCGAACGACACCAGGGTGACGGCGAGCTTGCCGGTGCCGCCGTAGCGCTCCTGGATGATCGCCTTGAGCTGGTGCATGTTGAGGTGCGACGTGTCGATCACCGCCGCGCCGGCCCGCAGGTCGGCCATCACCTCGCGGTCGAGCCGGATCCCCTCGCTGAGCTCGTCGCCCGACAGCGGGTGGCGCCGCCGGGTCTCGCTGAACCGGCGCAGCAGCACCTCGTCGCTGGCGTCGAGGAACATCACCTCCATGCGGTGGCCCTCGCCGCGCAGCCGGGTCACCACCGCAGCCCACGCGGCCAGGTCGCGGCGCTGCCGCGCGTCGATCGCGATCGCGAGCTTGTCGAAGTCGCCTTCCTGCGCGATGTGCTCGACCATCTGCGCGACCAGCGGCACCGGGATGTTGTCGACGCAGTAGAACTCGATGTCCTCGAGCGCGCGCAGCGCCGTGCTCTTGCCTGCGCCCGACAGCCCGGTGACGATCACGATCTGCATCTACTCCACCGCGTCCATCGGCACGTCGGCCGTGGTCTCGGACTGCACCTCCAGCGCCCGGTGCAGCTGATCGCGGAACGCGCGCGCCGAGTGAGTGCCCTGGAGCTTGAGCAGCTGGTTGCGCGCCGCGACCTCGATCAGGGTCGCGAGGTTGCGGCCGGGCCGGACCGGGAGCTGGACCGCCGGCACCGGCACGTCGAGGATCCGGTCGAACCGATCGTCGAACCCGAGCCGGTCGTACTCCTCCTGGTCGTTCCACTCGCGCAGCTCGACGACCAGCTCGATCTTCTTGGTGTCGCGCACCGCCGAGATCCCGAACAGGTCCTTGATGTTGATGATGCCGAGCCCGCGGATCTCCATGTGGTGGCCGATGATCCCGGCGCCGCGGCCAACCACATGGCTGCCCTGGCGGCGGATCTTGACCACGTCGTCCGCGACCAGCCGGTGGCCGCGGACCACGAGGTCGAGCGCGGTCTCGCTCTTGCCGATCCCGCTCTTGCCGAGCAGCAGCACGCCGATCCCGAGCACGTCCAGCAGCACGCCGTGCATGTCGGTCGACGGCGCCAGCCGGTCGGACATCCAGACGGTGACCGCGGAGATGAAGTCCGCGGTGGCGAGCTGCGACACCAGCACCGGCACGCCGCGCTGCTCGGCGGCGGTGACCAGCTCGATCGGCGCGGTCAGCCCGCGGCACACCACGACGCACGCCGGATCGCTGGCGAGCAGCGTGGCGATCCCGAGCTCACGCGCCGGTGGATGGTCTGCGAGGTACTCGATCTCGGTGCCGCCGAGCACGAGCACGCGGTGGGAGTGGAGCTGCTCGTGCCAGCCGGTGAGCGCGAGCCCGGGCTTCTGGATCCGCGGCACCGTCACGATCCGCGTCAGGCCGGGCTGCCCCGCGACCGCGGTGACCTCGAGCTCCGCGCGCTCCAGCAGCTCGCCGACCGTGATCGCGCTCGACATTCAGTACTTGCTGTCCTCTTCGGCGACGACGTGGTACATCGCTTCGGCGTCGGAAGCCGCGAGCAGCCGGCGGCGGAATTCGGGGTCCTTGAACACGCGGCTGATCCGAGCCAGAGCCTTGAGGTGGGCACCGGTCGACGATTCGGGCGCCACCAGCACGAAGAACAGGTAGGTCGGCTGACCGTCCATCGAGTCGAAGTCGACGCCGGTCGGCGCCCGGCCGAGACATGCGACGATCTCGCCGACCGCACCGAGCTTGCCGTGCGGGATCGCGACGCCCTCGCCGATCGCGGTGGAGGCGAGCTGCTCGCGCTCGATCAGCACGCGCGACAGCGTCGTCCGATCGATCCGGGGATGGCGGCCCGCCATGTACAGCGCCAGCTCCTCGAGGATGCCGCGCTTGTCCGTTGCCTGCAGCGCTGGCACGACCATGTCGCGGCGGATGAGGTCGACGATCTTCATCAGTCGACCACGAACGTACCACTTTCTGGATCCCCAGGGGCTGGCCGGAGCGCGGTCCAGGCGTGCCCCGGGGCCCGCCCGGAGCGTCGCCCGAAGCGTCGCCAGGAGCGTCGCCAGGAGCGTGAACGATCCGGATCAGGCCACGCTGGCCGGCGTCGCCGCCGCGGACGCCGCTGCCGGCAGCGTCTCGATCAGGCCATAGCTGCCATCGTCTCGCTTGTAGACCACCGCGACGCGCCCGTCGGTGTCGCGGCAGAACACCAGAAACGGCTCATGCATCAGGTTCAGCTGCACGATCGCGCCCTCCACCGACAGCGGCTGAGCGTGGAACTTCTCGGTCTTGACGACCTTGAACTCGGGAGCCGGGTTGCCCTCGTGGTGCTCCTGGGGCGCGCCGTTGGTCTGGCCCTCGGCGTGGCCCCCGCCGAACGCCTCGGACACGATCGAGTGCGACCATGGCTGCGCGACGACGTGGTGCGGCCGGGCGCGCATGCCCTCGAGCTTGCCCTTGTACTTGCGGACCTGGCGCTCGATCTTGGCGATGCACAGATCGATCGAGCTGTACATGTTCTCGGTGATCTCGTGACCGGTGACGGACAGCCCGTTGTGGAGGTGGAAGGTGACGTCGATGCGATGGTTGTGACGCTCGGTACTGAGGACGACGTGACAGGAGATCGGATCGGGCAGGTACTTGCGAACTCGCTCCATTCGCTCCCGTGCGTAGGACTTCAGAGCCTCGGTCGGTTCCATGTGGCGGAACGTCACCGCGAATTGCATCGAGCCCTCCCAGATGGTGTAAGCCCATCATACCGCCGCCCACACGCAACGATCACTCAATCGTCGACGGGATTTCGCGCGGGGGCCGCGATTCTACCGGATCCGTCGCGATGATTGGCGCGGCGAGATGAGGCATCTCCAGCCGACCGCGCGGGTCGGTCGCGGTAGGTGGCACTCCCCGTGGGTTCGCGCGACCCAGGCGCTCGCGCCAGGGCGGCACGGCCTACGGCGCGCCGCGGCGCACGCGGGGACGGCTCGGCGAGCGCCGTGCCGTGACGCTCACCGCGCTCCACGGGGACTGACCTTCGGTCAGCGTCCCTGCTCCGCCTCGAGCGGGAGGGCCGCCTTCCCACCCCGCGCGCGCCCGGCCAGCCTGGGCGCCGCGGCCAGCCCTCGCGCCGACCGGCCTGAATGCGCAGATCGGCCTGAGCGCGCCGACCGGTCCCCAGTGCCCCGACCGGCTCCCATACGGACGGCTCGACGATGACCCCGATCCGCAGGCCGGTCGAGCGCGAACTACCCGCGCCGAACTCCGCCGCCCAGCGCGCGCAACCGAAACCTGCGATGCGAAAGCAGCGCAGTGGAGATCCGGCGCGCGGCCCGAGCAAGAACACGCACAGCGCGTCTTGCGTCAACAGGAATTCGAGGACTGCCGACGAGCTCTCGCCATCGGCCGGGCGCGGCAACCAGCGGCAGACGTCGGCCGCCATGAACGTGCCAGGTGACAGCAGCGCGACCAACTCGGGGTGGAGCTGCGCGACCTGGTCGATCAGCGACTTGTGTCTTGCCTCTGCCTCCTGCAGCACAGTCCAGCCCGAGCTGTCGTCGCCGACGCTGGCTGGCTCGCTCGGGTATTCGATGGCTTCGCGCGCCTCGGCGATCGCGCGCTGCGATTGCCGCAGTCGGTCTCGCAGGTCGCCGTCGACGCATTGCAGCAGCGCGTCAGACAGGTTCATGGCCTCCGATAGCGATCGCGCCTTCGCCAGCTGGGTGTAGCGGAATGCGCGCTCCTGGTACGTGCTCCGGCGAGCGACGTCCCTGGTGGCCAGCTGCAGCAAGCCCTCGACCGTGCGGCCTGGGTGAGCTGTCCCAGATGCAAGTGGCAATCTGCGGCTGCGCCAGGCAGGCGCCCACGCTGTCGATGTGACCCAGGGATTGTTTGGCGGCGAGCACGAGATGGAAGTGCTCAATCGCCCTCGCCCAGTCGCGGGTGGCCAGCGCCTCGATGCCGGCGTCGATGTTCTTCCAGGCGACCTTCCAGGCGGCGTTCCATGCCTCCGCATTCCGGGTCGCGGCTGCTCGCAGCCCGGCTGGCGACGAGCACCGGCGCCGTGTCATAAAAATGCCGATGACACGGCATGTCCTCGCCGCTGACTAAGATGGGACCGCGTGGCCCGAGATCCATCCTTGACGGCGGATCGGCCGCTGTCGCGACACGAGGTCATCTCACCGCTTGAGGCGCTCGAGCTCCGCCCGCAATCGCGCGACCTCTTGCTCCGCCGCTTCGCGGCGCCGGGTCTCCTCTGCTCGAAGCCGAGCTTCCTCCTCACGAAGCCGGGTCTCGTCCGCACGAAGCCGAGCCTCCGCCTCGCGGCGTAGCTCCGCCTCCTCGCGGAGTTGCTCCTCCTGGTCGGCGCGCTGCTGGGCGCTGTCGTACATCACCTGGAGGCGTGCGATGAGATCCTCGCTCTCGGGCAGCGGTGCCATCCCCGAATAGAACCGCAGCCGGTCCTCCTCGACCTGGACGTCGAGCCCCAGTACGCGTGATTCGTACAAGCCGTGGTTCGGCAGGATGGCGGTGTAGATCCTCGCGTCCGGTGTGGCCAGGCGATACGCCGCGAGCCGGTTCCGGCCGCGATCGTAGACGAAGTACTCCGGGATCCCGAGCCGCGCGTAGCGCGCGACGTTGAGCTCCGCGTCCTTCTTGCGGTCACCACCGACGTGGACCTCGAGTACCCAGTCGAGCCCCCTGCCCTCGGCGCTGACCACCCACTTGTCGCGCACGGTGTCATCGGCCTCGAGCACCGCGAACAGATCCGGCGCGAACCGCGGCTCGGCGGGGTAGTAGGTTGGCATCTCGGCGGCGAGGTAGACCCGGCGCCGCTGCCGCCGGAAGTATCCGCGCAGCGCGTCCAGGGCGCGGACCTTGGCCTGGAAGTGGCGCTCGCCCTCGGGCATCGCGATCTCGGCGTCGGTGACCTCTCCGGGGAGCGCCGCCACCACTTCGGCGCGCTCTGCGGGCGAGAGCGCCTCCCACTCTTCGACGCTCGGCGCCATCGGAAACCCGGCAGGGCTGGTTCGCAACGCAAGCATGCAAGCAACAGCCTGGCCCGCCCCGGGGGCGGGGGTCAAGATCGCCCGTTCCAGTAGCACGCCAACGCTCGCGGACCGTACCCCTCGAAGCGCTCGTCAGCCGCGGTGAACCGCTCCGGGCTGCGGCTTGCCCTTCGAAACGCGGCGCTCAGCTCAGAACACCTGCTTGCGCTTGCTCGACGACAGGATGCCCAGTTGCTCGCGGTACTTGGCGACCGTCCGACGGGCGATGTCGATGCCGGTTTTTTTCAGCAGCTCCACGATCTTCTGATCGCTGTGCGGGCGCTTGACGTCCTCGCCGTCGACCAGCTCCTTGATCTTGGACTTCACGGCCTGCGAGGCGAGGTCGTCGCCGTTGGTCCGCGAGATGCCGCTGTTGAAGAAGAACTTGAGCTCGAAGATGCCCTGGGGCGTGTGGACGTACTTCGAGGTCGTCACGCGCGACACGGTCGACTCGTGCATGCCGATGTCCTCGGCGACGTCGCGCAGGATCAGCGGCTTGAGGTGCGAGATGCCCTTGTCGAAGAACTCGCGCTGGAACTTCAGGATCGACTCGGCGACCTTGATGATCGTGCGCTGGCGCTGCTGGATCGAGCGGATCAGCCACTGCGCCGAGCGCAGCTTGTCCTGGACGTAGTCCTTGGACGCCGCCGAGTTGCCCATCGCGTTCTTGTAGAACCCGCTGATCTTCAGCTTGGGCAGGCCGTCGTCGTTGGGGACCACGAAGTACTTGTCGCCGACCTTGTGGATGTAGACGTCGGGCGTGACGTAGTGCGGATCGTCCGACGAGTACTGCCGCCCGGGCCGCGGGTCGAACTCCATGATGACCTTGGCGGCCTCGTAGATCTCCTCGAGCGGCTGCTTGAGGTCGCGGGCGATCGCGGCGTAGTTCTTCTTCTCGAGGTTGCCGAGGTGGCTCTTGATGATCTTGACGCACAGGTCGTCGTCCTGCCCCGCGGCGACGCACTGGATCAGCATGCACTCGGCGAGCGACCGCGCGCCGACCCCCATCGGGTCGAAGGTCTGGATCTTCTCCAGCACCTGCTCGCACAGCACCGGGTCGACCCCCAGATCCGCGGCGATCTCGTCGAGCGGCGGGTCCTTGATGTAACCGTCGGCGTCGATGTTGCCCAGGATCGTCATCCCGATCTCGAGCTGATCGGGCGGCAGGTTGGTCATCTTGAGCTGCCAGGCCAGGTGGTCGTACAGGCTCGGCGGCCGGGTCAGCGTGGCTTCGAGCGACGGCAGCTCCTCGCCATCGCCGCGGAACGCCGGCATGGCGGGGGCCATCGAGTAGTTATCGAGGTAGTTCTCCCAGTCGATCTCGTTGACCGCGGTCGCGTCCCCCTTGATCTCGGTCTGGGCGATGCCGTCCACCACCGAGCCCTCGAGCTGCGTCTCGGTGGTGCCGGCCCCCTCCAGCTGGTGGAGCTGCTGGTCCTCGCTCCCCATCTCGTCCCGCTCGCGGGACCTCTCCTGGTCGAGGTCCATCTCGTCATCCAGGATGGGGTTCTCCAGCATCTCCTCGTGCACGAGGTCGGCCAGCTCCATGCGCGAGAGCTGCAGGAGCCGGATCGCCTGTTGCAGCTGCGGCGTCATCACCAGCTGCTGCGACAGCTTCAGTTCCTGGCGCATCTCCATGGCCATAGGGACTCCTTATTTCTTTCGCTCAGTTAGCATATTTACAAGACTTGGTTCGCTGCTGGTACGAGGCTTGAAAAGAGCCTACGTCTCGAGCGTCCACTTGTAAAGGGCTAATGGCCCGGCTCTTGCTAAAGGCTAACGAATCCGGCAGGTGCCCGCCCTCCCTGTGTAGGACAAGCCCCGACCACGGCAAGCCCGGAAGCCGCGTTGCGGCACGCGCCGGGCCGATCGGCCGGACGTCAACGCGTCATCGATCGCGACATCTGGCGCGTCAGCCAGCGCGTCATCTATCGCGTCATCTGGCGGTCGATCGCGGCCTTGATGAAGCGCGCGAACAGCGGATGGGGCGCGCTCGGCCGCGACTTGAACTCCGGGTGGAACTGGCAGCCGACGAAGTACGGGTGCTGCGGCAGCTCGATCATCTCGACCAGCCGGCCATCCGGCGACAGCCCCGACAGCACCATGCCGTGGCGCTCCAGCGCGTCGCGGTAGTTGTTGTTGATCTCCCAGCGGTGGCGGTGGCGCTCCGCGATCTCGAGGCCGCCGTAGGCCTCGGCCGCGCGCGTGCCGGACTTGAGCATGCACGGGTACGAGCCGAGCCGCATCGTCGCACCCTTGTCGGTCACGCCGCGCTGGTCGGGCATCAGGTCGACCACCGGGTGCGGCGTGGTCGGATCGATCTCGGTCGAGTTGGCGCGCTCGAGGCCGCACACGTGGCGGGCGAACTCGATGCACGCCATCTGCATGCCGTAGCAGATCCCGAAGTACGGCACCTTGCCCTCGCGCGCGTAGCGGACCGCCGCGATCTTGCCCTCGGTGCCGCGCGCGCCGAACCCCGGCGCGACCAGGATGCCGTCGAAGCCCACCAGCGCGCCGGTGCCCTGCTTCTCGAGCTCCTCGCTGTCGATGTGCTTGATCTCGACCCGGCAGTCGTTGGCGATCCCGCCGTGCAGCAGCGCCTCGTTGAGGCTCTTGTACGACTCGACGAGCTGGACGTACTTGCCGACGAAGCCGACCATGACCTTGCGCCGGGGCTGGGTGATCCGCTGGACGACCTCCTCCCAGGCCGACAGCCGCGACGCGCGCGACCAGATGTTGAGCAGCGCGGCGAGCTTCTGGTCGAGCCCCTGCTCGCACAGCATGATCGGCAGCCGGTACACCGTGTCGACGTCGATCGACTGGAACACCGCGTCGGTCGCGACGCTGCAGAACATCGCCATCTTCTTGATCGAGTCGTCGGGCAGCGGCTGCTCGCAGCGCACCACCAGCACGTCGCACTGCACGCCGATCTCGCGCAGCTTCTGGACCGAGTGCTGGGTCGGCTTGGTCTTGAACTCGCCGGCGGCGCGGATGTACGGCACCAGCGTCAGGTGGACGCTGACCGAGTTCTGCGCGCCGAGCTCGACGCGGAGCTGGCGCACCGCCTCGAGGAACGGCAGCGACTCGATGTCGCCGACCGTGCCACCGACCTCGACCACCAGGACGTCGAGGCCCTCGGCGCAGCGCAGGATGCGCGCCTTGATCTCGTCGGTGATGTGCGGGATGACCTGGACGGTCGAGCCGAGGTACTCGCCGCGGCGCTCCTTGCCGATCACCGACGAGTAGACCTGGCCGGTCGTGATGTTGTTGAGCCGCGACATCTTGGTCGACACGAACCGCTCGTAGTGTCCGAGGTCGAGATCGGTCTCGGCGCCATCGTCGGTGACGAACACCTCGCCGTGCTGCGTCGGGTTCATCGTGCCCGGGTCGACGTTGATGTACGGGTCGAGCTTCATGTTCGCGACCTTGAGGCCGCGGTTCTCCATCAGCGCGCCGATCGATGCCGACACCATGCCCTTGCCGAGCGACGACACGACCCCGCCGGTGACGAACACGAACTTGGTTTGCTGCGCCATGGCTCCTCGATGGCGCGACAAGCGTGCGCCCGGAGCGTTCTACCGACTACGCACCGTTCACGCAATCGCGGACGTGTTGGACGCGCGACCGACCTGGCGATCTGCGAAAATCGACGGTGATCCGACGTCACCGCAGACGATTCGCGGTTGATCAGCCCGGTCGCGGGCGTATGCTCAGAGATCCCACCCCTCGATGAGGCCCGCCGCGGCTACAACAGGCGGAGCTGGCGGCGCCAGGCCGACACCTCGGTCGTGGCGGGGTGAGCGACCGGCGCACCGGCGGGCGCCGCGGTGGTCACGGCGTCGAGCGCGGCGGCGACCACGGCCGCGGTGATCTCGGCCTCGCCGGCGGTGGGCGCCAGCTCGCGGGCGTTGCGCGCGATGAAGCCGGTGTCGAAGTCGCCGGCGGCGAACGCGGGGTGGCGCATGCAGCGGCGGTGGAACGCGAGGTTGGTCTCGATCCCGCCGACGCGGTACTCGTCGAGCGCGCGCCGCATCCGGGCCAGCGCGGCCGCGCGGTCCTCGCCCCACACCACGAGCTTGGAGATCATCGGATCGTAGTGCACCGGGATCTCGGCGCCCTCGTAGCAGCCGGCGTCGTTGCGCACGTACGGGCCGTCGGGCACCCGCAGCTGCGTGATCTTGCCCGGCGACGGCAGGAACTTCACCGGGTCCTCGGCATAGACCCGGCACTCCAGCGCGTGGCCGCGTCGCCGGGCGTCGAGCTCGTGCTGGGTCAGCGGCAGCGGCCGGCCCTCGGCGACGTCGAGCTGCCAGCTCACCAGGTCGAGCCCGTAGATCATCTCGGTCACCGGGTGCTCGACCTGGAGCC
>DATAPF010000030.1:0-27859 GCA_036265355.1 Kofleriaceae bacterium
GACGCGCCGGTCCTCGGGAGCCTCCCGCAGGCCGAGGCCGGGGAGCTGGTGTTCCTGGTCGGCGGCGACCAGGCAGCGTTCGAATTCAGCAAGCCGTTGCTCGGCGCGATGTCCCGGACCTGTCACTACATGGGCGACAGCGGCGCGGGCGCGACGGTCAAGCTGATCAACAACATGGTGTCGGGCGCGTTGACCGCCGTCCTGGCCGAGGCCGCGCAGGTGGCCGAGGCAGCCCGGCTCGACCCGACCGCAACCGTCGCAGCGCTCTCGGACGGCGCCGCCAGCTCCCGGATCCTCCGGTCCAAGCTACCCGCGATGTTCCAGCGCGACTTCACACCGCAGTTCCAGCTCGCGCTCATGGAGAAGGATATCCGGTACTTCCTCCAGCTCGCCGCCGATGTCGATCGCCCGGCACCCCTGGCATCGCTGGTCCGCAGCCAGTACCAGGCGGCGCGGCGCGCGGACCTCGGCAAGCTCGACTCGAGCGCGATCTTCCTCGAGGTCAGCGGCGAGGGTCACCGCTCGTCCTAGACGGCCGCGATGACGTCCTTCGCGCTCGAGCCGATCACGGAACCACGGCGATCTCCAGGACCACCGTTCCGCTCTGGCTGGTGACCCCCTGCGAGGTCAGGCACTGCAGCGGGTTGAGGACCGCCACCGCCAGCACCACAACGGCCAGATACCGCGCCACACCCTGCGCCGGCCACCTCAAGAGGGATATCGCATCTTCGACTCGGTGCTCGGCGCGAGCTGCGGAATGTCCGAAGGTGCACTCCTGATCGTTGATTCGCCCATGTTCGCCTGTTGTTGATTTGAGCAATCCCACGCGTCCCCAGACGTGAGACCTAGAGGCGCGCGAGATTCGCTGTCGCGCGGGCGACACACGAGAGCCATCCGTGCCATCGCGGCCCGCGCATCCTCGGGCGTCGCACGCACAGGGATTCTCGCGATCCGAGCGCTGGACGCTCACTTTACACGCTCCGCAGACGAGGTAGATCAGTTCAGGAGATGTCGACATGGAGATCATTCCACAGGCGGCCGTGATCCCGAAGGAGACCGATCGACTCCCGCAGGGCAAGTACGGTCCGATCCTTCCCAGGACGCCGGCGTGCTACGGCTTCACGATCATCGCGAACGTGAAGCCGGGTACTGCGGAGACGATCCGCAATTACGGCTTCAAGCTCGCCAGGGCCCTGGAGAGCGATCCTCATCTGCTCGCCCCGCTGAAGCTTCACTACCTGCGATGGGTGCTGTTCGACAACGACACCCGCTTCATGTACCAGGGCATCTTCGACACCGACTTCGACAGGTACACCGAGGACGCGGTGGCGTTGTTTCGCAAGGCTGGTGTCGACACGATCTTCGAGAACCTCGAGGGGTTCCCGATCGACTGGAAGACCAACACGGCGGCGTTCATCCAGTTCGTCCGCGATCACCAGTGCAACAGCTTCATGGAGTACGGCGAGTACCCGTACACGGCGAGCGACGAGATCAAGAAGGCCTTGCGGATCAAGGCCGCGCTGTCCGAGATGCTCGAGCAGATGCAGTGATCCGAGACTTCTCCCCGGAGAGCGCCATGACCGAAGCCAGGACCGCGCGCACGTACAACCAGGATCACGTCGCGCGGAAGTACGCGAAGGGACACCGGCGAGTCAGCGTGTACGTCGCCTGGAGCTATCCGGGGGAAGCCAACCGGGACGTGACCGAGCTCGACAACCGATTCTCGACGATGATCGAGGTCCGTCGCGTGCTGTGGCCGAACTACGAGTCGCCGGAATGGTCCGATCCCAGGAGGTTCCAGCAGGGCATCGCCGGATCGCTCGAGCTGTTCTTCTGGGCGTGGATCCGGTTTCAGCGCGTGGTGACCCAGGCGACCGGGCACGTCGTCCCGATGTTCCAGCGCGTCGATCAAGCCGGTTTCCAGCTTCCCCTCGACGAACGCGTGCTCGGCGACACCGATACGCTGTTCGTGTTCGGCCTCGATCACGACGTGACCGAGCAGGAAGCTGCACCCGAAGAGATCGAAGCGGTGCGGCAGTTCCTCGCGCGTGAAGGCACCTGCCTCGTCCTCGGTCCGCATCACGACGTCGGTGCCTCCGGGGATCTGAAGACGCGTGAGCTGGAGTACTTGCACCACGGCGACGCGCTGGTGCCGCGCCAGCAGCGGTTCGGTCGCTACACGCGGTCGCTGATGAGAGGGCTGGGGATTCCCGTCGAGAATCGCCACGGCCTGCGCCCGGCGGTGGTCGAGGGCACCCACCGGATCGCACCGCTCACCATCGCGCGCGACCTCGACCGTCGCGGCTGGCTCGCGGGCGTGGAGACCTTCAACTTCCACATGCATCTACCGCACTACGCGGTGACGACGAACGACCCGACGTCGATCCACGTGCTGGCGCGCCAGCCGATCGATCTATCGAGGCCGCATCCGTTCACCGAGGCCGGCAACCGCGAGCTCAACGCCCTGGTATGGATGCCACCGAGCGGCGACCGGGCAGGCGATGTCCTCGTGGTCGATTCCACGGTGTTCAGTACGCTGTTCGGGGTCGATCCCAGCCTCGAGCAGTTCTGGAGGAACATCGCCACGGCGATGTGAGCCGACGCATGGCCGGGTCCGACCCCACCGTTCTCGAGCTGGACGACATCCAGAGCGGCGTGCTGCGGCCGCGCCCGACGCCCTACGCGGCGACCTACATCGTGTTCCGGATCGATGAACCCCGCGCGGGCCGGGAGCTCCTCGCCGGGCTGAGCGGCGTGGTCGCCAGTGCCGCCCACCCCACGAGCCCGGCGGGTGACACCTGGGTGAGCGTCGCGCTCACGTTCCACGGCTTGCGCATGCTCGGCGTGCCGCAACCGTCGCTCGACAGCTTCGCGTGGGAGTTCCGGCAGGGGATGGCCGCGCGTGCCCTCGCGCTCGGTGACACCGAACAGAGCGGCCCGGCGCACTGGGAGCATCCACTCGGCACCTCGGACGTCCATGTCGTGATCGCGGCGATCGCACCCGACACCGCTCGACTCGAGGCAGCGGTTGCGCGTGCTCGCCAGACCTACCAGACGCTCGCGGGGATCGAGGCGATCTGGCGCCAGGATTGCCACGCGCTTGCCACCGAACGCGAGCCGTTCGGGTTTCGAGACGGGATCAGCCACCCGGCCATCGAGGGCGCCGGGATCCCGGGAACGAACCCGCACGACCGGCCGCTCAAGGCCGGCGAGCTGGTCCTGGGCTATCCCGACGAGCTCGATCCGCGGCCGGCGATTCCGCAGCCTGACGTGCTCGGGCGCAACGGTACCTACGTCGTGTTTCGCAAGCTCCATCAGCGGGTCGCCGCATTCCGGCGCACCCTCAGGGCGCATGCGAGGGACCCAGCGCACGAGGAGCTGATCGCCGCGAAGATGATGGGCCGGTGGCGCAGCGGTGCACCTCTCGCGCGCTGTCCGTTGCACGACGATCCCGCGCTGGGCGCCGATCCGGCGCGCAACAATGACTTCCTCTACGCCGACGACCCGATCGGCTACAAGACGCCGCCTGGCTCGCACGTGCGGCGCTCGAACCCGCGCGACGCTTCGGTCGCGGGCGTCGTGCGACTTCATCGGATGATCCGGCGGGGCACCGCGTACGGGCCCGAGTTACCCGACGGTGTACTCGAGGACGACGGCGCAGATCGTGGGCTGATGTTCGCATTCGTCGGCGCGCAGATCGGCCGTCAGTTCGAGTTCGTCCAGTCGGAGTGGATCGGCGGAGGTAATTTTCTCGGGCTCGGCGACGCGAAGGATCCCATCACCGGCGCGCACGACGACCACGGAGCCTCGTTCTCGTACCCGCAGCGTCCGATCCCCACACGGCTGCACGGCCTGTCCCGATTCGTGGTGACGCGAGGCGGCGAGTACTGCTTCATGCCCGGCTTGCGCGCGTTGCGCTGGCTGGCGGAGCCCCGCAGGTAGGCGGGAGGCACCTGGGCATTGTCCGGAGACGCAGCGATGGAGCAGCGCCTGTGGGCGCTTCGGTAGCCGGCCGCAGCGTCACCCCAGCGATGCGATGTCGATGACGAAGCGATAGCGGACGTCGCTGCGCGATACCCGCTCGAACGCTTGGTTGATCTGCTGGATCGGGATCAACTCGATATCGGATGCGATGCCGTGCTGGGCGCAGAACGCGAGCATCTCGCGGGTCTCCTTCATGCCGCCGATCGCGGAGCCAGCGAGGCGGCGGTTGGCGTCGATCAGCAGGAAGGGATCGAAGGCGGCGTCCTGACGCGGCGGCATGCCGACCAGCGCCAGCGTACCGTGCGGCCGGAGCAACCGGAGCAGCGCATTGTGGTCGTGGGGCGCCGACACCGTGTCGATCACGAGGTCGATCGTGTCGCGGATCGCGTCGAGCGCGCTCGCATCGCCGAGGGAGAGGAATGCACTGGCGCCGAGCCGCCGGGCATCCGCCGCCTTGGCGGCCGACCTGCTGAGCACCGTCACCTCGGCGCCCAGCGCGGCCGCGAGCTTCACCGCCATGTGCCCGAGCCCGCCGAGCCCGACGACCGTGACGCGGTCGCCCGGCTTGCAGTCCCACTGCCTGAGCGGCGAGTACGTTGTGATCCCCGCGCACAACAGCGGCGCCGCGGCTGCCGGATCGAGCCCGGCCGGCAGCTTCGCGACGAACCGCTCGGTCACCACGACGTGCTGCGAGTAGCCGCCGTGGATCGGCGTGGTTCGATCCATCTCGGTCGAGTTGTATGTCCACGCCGGTCCGGCTGCGCAGAACTGCTCGTGATCGCGCCGGCACGGACCGCAGGTCCGGCACGAGTCGACCATGCAGCCGACGCCGACCAGATCGCCAGCCGCGACGGTCGTGACCCGGTCGCCAACCCGCGCGACGCGGCCGATGATCTCGTGGCCGGGCACCATCGGGAACTGCGAGTTGTTCCACTCGCCACGCGCCTGGTGGATGTCCGTGTGGCACACGCCACAGAACAGGATGTCGATCGCGACGTCGAGGGCCCCGGGCTCGCGCCGGGAGATCTCGAAGGGTTCGAGTGCGGTGGTCGCCGACAGCGCGGCGTAGGCCCTGCTCTTCATCACCGCCAGTCTACGCGCTCAGGACCGTGCGGAGGTGTCACTGGGTGAGCAAGAGGCTGTCGATCAGGCCTGTGGTGGAGGAGATGGGGGTGCCGAGCAAGCATGCGACAACGCTGCCGACGTAGCTGATTCCGGAGGTGACCTTGGTGGCGGAGTCTCCGACGTAGCGTCCAGCGGTGACGGTTCCGGTGTAGACGACGGTCTGGGCGACGACGGTGGGGGCCGACCAGCTGATGGTGCTGGTGCCGCCGGTCGCGTCGGTCCAGGTGACGGTCTCGGTGATCGCCGGTCCGGCGGTGACGGGCACGCAGGCGAGGGCCAGGCTGACGGTGTCGGCGCCGGTGGCGGTGGCGCCGACCACGCAGGTGTTGTAGTCGTTGGCCTCGGTCACAGTGACAGTCTGCGAGGTGGCGGTGACGGCCGGGCTGAAGCCCCGGCTGAAGGAGCCCAGGCATTCGACGTCGATGCTCGACGCGCGCGCGGGCGCTGGGGGTCCGACGCACACCGCCGCCGCGGCGGCAAGCACGGTGGCCATTGTGGTCTTGTAGCTGGTCTTCGAGATGCGGGGCATCGGTCCTCGTTTCCGTCTGGCTGGGAGTTATGATGTGAATGGCACTGGGCCCATCGCCTCGCTGCCGGGCTCCCGCAACGACGACGATGCCCATCCATCAGCCTGCCTTGATGGACATCAGCGGGTGAGCATGTTGTTTCGCTCATGTTCTCCTCATTGTCGATTTGAGCAAACCCACGCGTCCCCGAACGCGAGACCCAGTTCGCGCAGGCTGTCCATGATGTCGGACGGGAGTACGAGATCGGTCGCAGTGTGACTGACCCGATCTCGCAATCAAGTTCGACCCACCCTCTGTAGCAATGGTCATACTGCATGTCCCGAAAGCAGGATAGTGCTCGACGTGCACAATTTCCCGGTTCCAGCATTCCGGAATTCTGCAAGCTCGTTGTCCGGTTTCAGATGTTCGCAAGTCGGAAGCGCTTCAAGTCCCGTGCGTGCCGAGCTGCTCGTGCAGCGCGGCGAGCAGCGCCTCGTCCTCGCCGAGAAGCACGGTGCGCGGGTCGATCACGACCCGATCGTCGTCGACGCGGGCGACCACCGGTGGATCGGCCACGCGCAGCGCGCGGGCGAGCTCGTCGGGGGCCGGGCCGGCGATCGCGAGCGCGCGGGTCGGCAGCGTCAGCTCGGGCAGCGAGCCGCCGCCGATCGGCGACGCGGCGTCGATGACGCACAGCCGCGGGTCGCCGGGGCCGAGCCGGTCGTTCCAGGCCCGGGCGCGGCGATCGATCTCGTCGAGCGAGGCCGCGATCGCGCGCCAGATCGGGATCCGCTCCACCGCATCACCGCGCCGGTAGTGGCGCAGCGTGGCCTCGATGCCGGCCAGCGTCACCTTGTCGACGCGCAGCGCGCGCAAGAGCGGCGTCTGCTTCATGCGATCGATGAGCCGCTGCCTGCCGACGAGATAGCCGGCCTGCGGGCCCCCCAGCAGCTTGTCGCCGCTGAAACACACGACGTCGGCGCCGGCGGCGACGCGCTCCTGGACCATCGGCTCGTGGCCCAGACCGTAGGGTGCCGTGTCGAGCAGGGTCCCGCTGCCAACGTCGTCGATCAGGACCACGCCGCGGCGGTGAGCCAGCTCGGCGAGCTCGTGGATCGGAGGATCGAACGTGTACCCCGAGATCCGGAAGTTCGAACGATGGACGATCATCAGCGCGGCGGTGCGTTCGGTGATCGCCTTCTCGTAGTCCCGGGTGTACGTGCGATTCGTCGTCCCGACCTCGACCAGCGTGACGCCGAGCTCCTGCATGATCTCCGGGATCCGGACCCCACCGCCGATCTCGACCAGCTGACCGCGCGAAACGATGATCTCGCGGCCCGCCGCCAGCGTCCGCAGGACGAGCAACAAGGACGCAGCATTGTTGTTGACCGCGATCCCATCCTCGGCTCCGGTCAGGGCTGCGAGCAGGCTGCTGCAGTGTTCGTACCGAGAGCCGCGCTCGCCGCGGGCCAGGTCGAACTCGAGATTGGAATAGCTCCTTGCGACGTGCGACATCGCCAGGATGGCGTCCTCGGACAGCGGCGAGCGGCCCAGGTTGGTGTGGATGATCACCCCGGTGGCGTTGATCACCGGCCGCAGCGAAGCCGCTTCCTGCGCGGCGAGTCGCTGCTCCACCGCGGCCAGGATGGCGCCGCCGGACGGACACGGCTCGCCGCGCGCGATCACCGCGCGCGCACCGTCGATCGCGCCGCGAACCGCATCGATCACCGGCGCGCGGCCATGGGCCGCGATCCACGATCGACACGCCGGCTCCTCCAGCAGCTGGTCGACCTTGGGCAGCTTTCGATACTCGGAATTCTCGGTCATGGGCGCGCGTGAATGACGTAGCACGATCGGCGAACCGGTCGCGAGGGCCTACACGCGCAGCGCTCGCCGGATCCATGAGCTCAGCGAGTCGACGCCGAAGGTCAGCACGAGCATGGCGATCAGGCTGGTGGCGACGCCCCGGTAGTCGAAGCTGCTCATCTGCTCGCCGAGCAGCCGCCCGATGCCTCCCGCTCCGACGAAGCCGACCATCACGGTGGCGCGAATGCACACCTCCCAGCGATACAGCACGTAGGCCAGGCAACGCGGCAGCGTGGCCGGCAGCACGCCGTAGACGAGCACCTGGACCGCCGAGGCTCCCTGCGCCTGCAGCGCGCGCAGCGGGCGCTGATCGACGTTCTCCGTCACCTCGGCCATCAGGCGGCCGAGGATGCCGAGGTTGTACAGGCCCAGGCCCAGCGCGCCCGGCAGGATCCCCGGAAACAGGAAGAACAGCGCCACCAGCGCCCAGATGGCCTCGGACAGCGCGCGCAGCACGAGCAGCAGGCCACGGCTGGCGGCAAACCAGAGCGCCCCCTGGACCGCCTGCGCGCGGCTCGCACCGCCACCGAGGATTCCGCCCGGCAGCACGAAGTTCGAAGCCGCAGGAACCGAGAGCACCAGGCCCCCCACCGCGGCGAGCGCGATCGCGAGGATCGACATGCTCAGCGTCTGCATGGAGAGCCGGACCAGGCTCGCGAGCAAGCCGCCGTCCATCCGGGGCGGCAGAGCATCGTGGACCACGCCGGCCAGGAGGCGGAGCGTGCGCGGCGCGAGCAGCCGGGCGTAGTCCGCGTGGATGTACCAGAACGACAGCGGGATCAGGACCGCCATCGCCTGGAGCGAGCGCTTCGCGACCGGCTCGATGCGATGGGAGGGCCGGTCCCGCGACGGGAGACCGGGTTGCAGATCGATCCGGTTGGCCAGGTGAAGGCGCCGCCGCAGGAACGAGCTCCAGCCATCGGTCAACGCGCTCAGCAGGATGAGCGCATACAGGAACGTCCACACCTGGTCGTAGCGCAGCGATTGCAGGCTGAGCAAGATCTGGTAACCGAGCCCCCCGGCGCCGATCAAGCCCAGGACCGCGGCGGCCCGGATCGCGCATTCCAGACGGTAGAAGGTATAGGACAGCAGATCCGGCAACGCCTGCGGCAGCAGCCCGTAGAGCAGCGCCCTGGCAGGGCTCACGCCGCTGCACTCGAGCGCGCGCAGCGCCTCTCGGGGCGTCTCGTCCAGGATGGCGGCGAAGATCCGGGCGGTGATGGCTCCGAACGGGATGGCGATCGCCAGCACGGCCACCAGCGGATCCAGGCCCAGGATGTTGATGAAGAACAGGCCCCAGATCGCCTCGTGAATCGCACGCGGCACCGCCAGCGCGGCGCGCAGGGCGACGAGCGGCGCGCGATGCCGGAGCGGCCGCCGCCTGCCCCGATCGGGGAACACCAGCTGCCAGAACACCTCGGAGCTCAGGATCCCGAACACGAGGCCCAGTGCGACACACAGCGCGGTCCCGGCGACCGCGAACGCCAGCGTCGTGAGGGTCGAGTCCAGCGCCAGCCTCACCAGCGCGCCGCTCAGGTCGGGGTGGAGCGCGGCCCGCACGAACTGCAACGCCAGCGTCCAGCCGCCGCGATTGAGCACCGGCCCGTCGAACACGCCGGCCTGGTCGAGCGACCACACGAGGCCAGCGACGAAGATCACCAGCCAGGCGGTTCGCCGGTTGAACCATGGAGGGCGCCGCAGCGCCGGTCTCCCCGGCGCCTGCTCGCTCACGCGTCGGGCCGTTTCCCCCGGGCTGCGTCGGGGCGGTCGATCCGGTACAGGGCGTCGATCATCGCAGGTGTCAGGTCCGGGGCCGCGCAGTCGAAGGCGATCCGGCCCTCGCGCAGTCCGATCACCCGCTGGAAGTGGCTGCGCGCGAACTCGACCGAGTGGATGCTGGTGACCAGGGTCTTGCCGGTGGCGCGGCTCAGCTGGCGCAGCAGATCCATGAGCTCCCTGCCGCGCTCGGGGTCGAGGCTCGCGATCGGCTCGTCGGCGAGGATCACCCTGGGGTCCTGCACCATCGTGCGCGCGAGCGCGACCCGCTGCTGCTGGCCCCCCGACAGGTGAGCGGTGACCTCGTAGATCTTCTCGGGGATGCCGACCTGCTCCAGCGCCCGCCGCGCACTCTCGATCTCCAGGGGCCAGAACAGGGACACCAGCGACCTCGTCAACGACCATCCGCCCAGCCGGCCGGCATTGACGTTGTGGATCACACGCAGATTGTTGACCAGATGATACTGCTGGTGAATGGTCCCGATCTGGTGCTGGATCTTCCGCCGCGCCGGGACCGACAGGCGGGCCAGGTCGTGGCCCAGCGCCTGGATCTCCCCGCGGGTCGGAACCAGCATGCCGTTGAGCAGGCCGATCAGCGTGGTCTTGCCTGCGCCGCTGGGGCCGACCAGCGCGACGTGCTCGCCATGTTCGATCCGGAGATCGATGTCTGCCAGAGCCGGTATTCCACCAAATACCTTCGTGACATTCCGCAACAGGAACGCGGGCTCGGCCGGCAACGGCCTACCTCGCGGTGCTGTCCACGATCATGCCGATCTGCCTGCCGACCGCCTCGATCTGCGCGTAGCTGGCGTCCTCCGTGGCGACGAACCGGGTCGCGCCGAACAGATCGAGGACGGCCTTGTTCGCCGGATCCCTGGCGTCCAGCTTGAGCAGCGCGGCCCGGACCTTGTCCGGGAACTCGGCGCCGAACCGGCTCGTCACGCCGGGGTGCAGGACCCAGTGGTAGTCATGGAACGGCGGGCTGGTCCAGATCAGACGGACCTGTTCGAGCTCCGGGGCGGCCTTCTGGACGTAGGATTTCCACACCTGCTCGTTCAGCGCACCCGCGTCATAGGCCCCGGCCGCGACCAGCTTGATGGTCTTGTCATGGGAGCCCGAGAAGCCGTTCTTGCCCTTGAAGTCGTCGAGCTTGATCCCCGCCTGTCCCAGGAAATACTGCGGCATCAGCCGCCCCGAGGTCGATGACTCACTGCCGAACGTGAAGGTATGCCCTTTCAGCCCAGGCAGATCGGTGATGTCGGTCTGCTTGTTCACGATGATGACGCTGTGGAACTGATCGTCGATGTCGCGCTGGGCGATGGCGTGGGCGCCGGGCACCTGGAGCCGGGCCTGGACCCCGGTCAATCCGCCGTACCAGACCAGGTCCAGCTCGCCGACCTTGAACGCGGTCACCGAGGCCGTGTAATCGGTGACCGGCCGGTACACCACCGGCACCCCGAGCTCCTTCGAGAGATAGCTCGCGACGCCCCCGTACAGCCGCTGAAGCTTCTCCGGATCCTGATCCGGGATGGCCGAGATGGTGAACGGGCGTTTGGACGGGGACGCGTCCTTGCCGCACCCGGTCAGCAGCACGAGCAGAACCAATCCAGCGCGGGCGAGCGCGCCATGCAATCCCGTCATGAGCCACTCGCTGGAACGACGCATCTTTGGCTCGTTATTGAATGATCGAGACGAGCGGTCAAGCGGCAAGCGAGGTTTCCGGCCGAGTTCCTCCGGACCGTGCCGGCCAGCACAAGTGTAATGCGGCCAACGGTTCGGCGCCGCGCTCGTGACGGCGGGCCCGGGCAGCGGGAACGTTCGGCGCGGCGGGCCATCGTCGTACGCCCTCCACGCGAACGGGACGCGCCGGGCGTGGGGCGACCACACGCACGGTCCGCTCGACGACGGCACGATGACCGAGCGCCACACGCCGGTGCGGATCCACGGACCGCGAGCGCGTCGGCGGCGTTGCGCCCGCGGCTGGGGCATGATGCCGGGATGGCTCATCCGAGGACCGGTCCCCTGCTGGCGTGCGCGGTGCTGGCGATCGCACCCCGGCTGGCGCGCGCCGACGCACCGGCGTGCGCCGGCAACGCGCTGGTCACGCTGGAGGACGGCGCGATCGTCAACGTCGACTGGCCGGAGCGCACGGCGGCCGAGCTGCGTGGCCGCGCGGTGACCAACGCGACGCTGGCGACCGAGTACAGGATCGCGCTGCGGCCCGACGGCTCGGTCGCGTCGGTCGCGACCACGGCGCATGCGCTCGACGGCAAGCCGGTGAACGACGAGCGCCAGGTCGCCGCCGGCGCGGTGTTCTGGTCGGATCGACTGCCGAGCACGCTCGAGCAGATCGTGCTGCGCGCGCGGGCGATCGGCGCGGCGAGCCAGGCGGTGCCGCTGGTCGCGGCGAGCAAGGACGTGCCGCGCCAGGCCCAGGTCGAGCGGATCGACGCGAACAACTACGCGGTGGCGATCGGGCCGCGCAGCTACGACGTGGTCATCGACGACGCCGGCTGCCTGCGCGCGGCGACGCTGGCGGCGTACGGCATCGCGTTCGAGCGCCGCGAGCTCGCGCCCGAGGCGTATCCCCTCGAGGGCCGCTACGCAGCGCCGCGCGGCGCGCCGTACACCGCGACCGACGTCCAGATCGCCGCGCCGGCCGGCCACGTGCTCGCCGGCACGCTGACCCGGCCCAAGACCGCCGGACGGGTCCCCGCCGTCGTGATGATCACCGGGATCTCGAAGCACGAGCGCAACGAGGGCAACCCGCCGTTCACGCCGTTCCGCGACATCGCCGACGTGCTGGGGCGCGCCGGCATCGCGGTGCTGCGGGTCGACGACCGCGGGATCGGCGCGTCGACCGGCGACTTCGACAAGGCGACCAGCTTCGACGAGGCCGACGACGTGCGCGCCGAGCTGGCGTGGCTGCGCAAGCAGCCGGGCATCGATTCGAAGCGGGTCGGGCTGGTCGGCCACAGCGAGGGCGCGTTCATCGCGCTCGTCGTCGCGGTCGGCGATCCGTCGCTGGCGGCGATCGCGCTACTCGCAGGATCCGGTGTGCCGGGCGAGCAGCTCGTGACGTGGCAGACCACCCAGACCGTGATCCACGATCCGGCGATCCCGCCCGAGCGGCGCGACGCCGAGATCCTCAAGCAGCTCACGGACCGCAGCGACTGGACGGTGCGCGACACCGCGTTCGTCGCCGCCGATCCGGCCGACTACGCGCGGCGCGTGACGGTGCCGGCGCTGATCGTCCAGGGCGGCAGCGACCTGCACGTCCCGCCGCGCTCGGCCGAGCGGCTGGCGCAGGCGCTGCGCGCGGCCGGCGATCGCGAGGTCGCGGTGCGCATCATCCCGCACCTCAGCCACACGCTGTGTCCGGACGTCATCGGCAGCATCCAGGCGTGGAGCTGGCTGCCGAGCCGCCGGCTGTCGAACCAGCTGCTCGACGCGCTGGCCGGCTGGCTGACGGCGGAGCTCAAGCCGGGTAAGCTTCGCGCCCCATGACCGAGCCCGCGACCGTCACGATCACCTTGCCCGACGGAACCCACAAGGATGTGGCGGCCGGCACGACGGTCGCCGACTTCGTGCGCGCGCAGATCGGCGCCGGGCTGGCCAAGGCGGCGCTGTTCGCGCGCTACGACGGCGCCAACGTCGATCTGACCCGGCCGCTCGACCACAGCGGCGCGCTCGCGATCTTCACCCCGAAGAACCCCGAGGGGCTCGATCTGGTGCGCCACGACGCCGCGCACATCGTCGCCTCGGTGGTGCAGCGGCTGTTCCCCGGCACGCAGGTCACGATCGGCCCGACCACCGAGGATGGCTTCTACTACGACTTCGCGCGCGACCAGCCGTTCACCCCCGAGGACCTCGTGCGAATCGAGCAGGCGGCCAACGAGGAGGTCAAGCACGACCTGCCGTTCGTCCGCAAGGAGGTGTCGCGCGACGAGGCGCTCGCCCTGTTCGGCCGGCTCGGCGAGAAGTTCAAGCTCGAGATCATCGAGGACATCTTCGCCAGGGGCGCGCGCACGCTGTCGCTGTACTCGCACGGCGACTGGGTCGACTTCTGCCTGGGACCGCACGGCCCGTCGACCGGGCGGGTCGGCGTGATCAAGCTGCTGTCGGTCGCCGGCGCGTACTGGCGCGGCGATCACCGCAACGCGCAGCTCCAGCGGATCTACGGCACCGCGTTCTTCACCCAGAAGGAGCTCGACGCCTGGCTGCACCAGCAGGAGGAGGCGCGCAAGCGCGATCACAGAAAGCTCGGCAAGGAGCTCGACCTGTTCGCGTTCCACCCCGCGGCGCCCGGCGCGGTGTTCTGGACCGCCGGCGGCACGATCCTCTTCACCGCCCTGCAGACCGCGATGCGCCGGATGTGCCTGGCCAACGGCTACGTCGAGATCAAGACCCCGCTGCTCTACAACAAGGTGCTGTGGGAGAAGAGCGGGCACTGGGGCAAGTACCGCGAGAACATGTTCCTGATCCTCGACCCCGAGGCCGACCCGGCGCTGCCCGAGGACGAGCGCGCCAGCTTCTCGCTCAAGCCGATGAACTGCCCGTCGCACCACCTGTTCTACCAGATGAAGAAGCGCAGCTATCGCGAGCTGCCGATGCGGCTGCACACCCAGGACGTGCTGCACCGCAACGAAGCGACCGGCGTGCTCAGCGGCCTGACCCGGGTCCGCCAGTTCCAGCAGGACGACGCGCACATCTACCTGATGGAGTCGCAGATCGCCGACGAGGTCGCGCGGCTGACCCAGCTGATCGCCCGGGTCTACTCCGCGTTCGGGCTCGAGTTCACCGCCAAGTTCGCGACCCGCCCGCCGCAGAAGATCGGCGACGACGCGCTGTGGGACAAGGCCGAGGCCGCGCTCCAGGCCGCGCTCGAGGCGACCGGCCTGACCTACGAGCTCAAGCCCGGCGACGGCGCGTTCTACGGCCCCAAGATCGACTTCGACGTCGCCGACAGCATCGGCCGCAAGTGGCAGCTCGGCACGATCCAGCTCGACTACAACGCGCCCGAGCGGTTCGATCTGACCTACATCGGGTCCGACAACACCGAGCACCGGCCGGTCGTCATCCACCGCGCGATCTACGGCTCGTTCGAGCGCTTCATCGGTATCCTGATCGAGCACTACGCCGGCAACTTCCCGGTCTGGCTCGCCCCCGAGCAGGCGCGGATCCTGCCGGTCGCCGAGCGCCACCACGCGTGGGCCGAGCAGGTCGCCGCCCGGATGCGCGCCGCCGACCTGCGGGTCGACATCGATCGCTCGCACGGCAAGCTCGGCGCGATGATCCGCGACGCCCAGCTCGCGAAGATCCCCTACGCGCTGGTGGTCGGCGACAAGGAGGTCGCCGCGCAGGCGGTGTCGCCCCGCAAGCACGGCACCGGCAAGGAGGCCGACCTCGGCCTGATGCCGCTCGACAGCTTCCTGACCCAGCTCACCGGCGAAGCCAAGATTCCCTATTAGGATTGCCATGAACAGCAAGGACATCGCATACGACTGCGACGGCAAGGCGCTCACCGGGTACCTGGCGGACGGCGCGGACGGCGGCCGCCGCGCGCCCGGCATCCTGGTCTGCCACCAGGGCATGGGGCTCGGCGAGCACGCCAAGGAGCGCGCCCGCATGCTGGCCGAGCTCGGCTACGTCGCGTTCGCGCTCGACATGTACGGCCAGATCGCGACCTCGCGCGAGCAGGTCATGGCGCTGATCGGCGAGATGGTCGGCAACCCGGCCCTGCTGCGCCGCCGCGCCGCCGCCGGCCTCGACATCCTCAAGGCCCAGCCCGGCGTCGACCCGGCCCGGCTCGCCGCGATCGGGTTCTGCTTCGGCGGCGGCGTCGTGCTGGAGCTGGCGCGCTGCCACCCCGAGCTCGCCTGCGTGGTCTCGTTCCACCCCGGGCTGACCAACCTGCCCGAGCACGACGAGCGCACGATCAAGCCGAAGGTCATGGTGTGCGCCGGCGTCCAGGACCCGCTGATCCCGCCGGCCGCCCGCGAGCGGTTCATCGCGCTGATGACCGAGGCCGAGGCCGACTGGCAGCTCTTGACCTACGGCCAGGCCGGCCACTCCTTCACCGACCGCACGGCCGACACGTTCGGCATGGCCGGGTTCTTCCACCACGCACCGACCGATCGCCGGTCGTGGGCGGCGATGCGCGACCTGTTCGACGAGACCATGGGCCGCCCGTAGTCGACGCGACGCGCGTGTTACAAGCGGGCATGCTCGGCCCCGCGGAGCTGAGCAGGCGGAGTCGCCACGGCGGCGAACTCGAGAGCCGCGGTCATCGAGTGCGACACGGAGACATGTCTCCTTGTCGAGAGTCAGCAGAGACATGTGCCACTGCGCGACACCTGCCGTGCGCGAGAACTGCCTGTTGCGCAGATTCCGTCGATCGGCTCGAACGTCGTCCGTGATACGACATGCACGACAACGCCCTCGGGCATCGCGCGAGATGGTCTCGTCGAGCCAGGGCCGGAACCTCTGGATTGTTGGGAGATGCCATGACGACAGGAAAGCTGTGCTATGCGATTGTAACGATATTGGTAGCAACAATCATTGGCTGTAATGATATCCAGGAACCGAACCAGAGCATGGCGAGCCAGGCCATCACGCAATGCGAGCTCGACTGCCCGGGCGGTCCAGTGTTCACCTGCACCACGCTGCCCTGCAGCGTGACCGCGACCAGCCTGACCTGCAACGGTACCGTCACGAACTGCCCGGCGTGTGTGCCGACCACGTGCGCGGCGCACGGCGCCGAGTGCGGCTCGCTGTCCAACGGCTGTGGCGGCACGCTCAACTGCGGCTCGTGCCCGGCGGGGCGGGTCTGCAGCGGTAATTTCTGTGAGTGCCCGGCAGGCAAGGATGATTGTTGCGGTGACGGCCGCTGCCTTTCGCAGACGCTCTGTCAGCATCTGGGCTGCAGCTTCTAGTCAAGATGAGCTGACCGGCCTGGTTCGCAGCTCGCAGACTTGGGCGGCGGTCACCGTCCAGGCCGCGGCACCGGACCGCGGCCGCCGGCCGGACCCGGGCGAGGCCGGCGGCACCGGCGCGTCGTGTCGGGATCGATGATCCCATCCGGCTCGCATGCCGGCAGATATCTCGCTACCGGAGGATCCGGAGTCCTCGTGAAACGCGCGTTCACGAACAGTTGGCCGGGCGCTGCCCGATCGCCGATGGCCGCTGGCGGTTGACACCCGCACCGGCGTGCGGACAAGCTTGCCGTGCGGCGAATCCGTGCAGCGCCGCTTGCTCACCGGAGGAATCCATGTCTGATCCGGACTTCGCGCGGCGCGGGATCGCGATCCCCTCGCTGGCTGCCACGCTGCTGGTCTTGCTCGCGAATGGCTGCGCGAGCGACCTCGCCGGTGATACCGCCGAAGCGACGAGCGCGGCCACCAGCTATCCGAACCCGGGCGTCGTCACCGGCAGCACCGGGGTTCACGACCCGTCGATCGTGCGGGCGGCGAACGGGACCTACATCCTCCCGGCCACCGGCAACAACCTGCCGATCATCACCTCGACCGACCGGACCGCATGGCGCAGCGCCGGAGTGGTGTGGCCGAGCGGCGCCCCCTGGACGCAGTCGTACACCGCAGGCAGCGCCACGCTGTGGGCGCCGGACATCTCGTTCCACGGCGGCCAGTACTACCTCTACTACGCCGCGTCGACCTTCGGCTCGCAGCACTCGGGGATCTTCCTCGCGACCAGCCCGACCGGCGCCGCCGGGTCGTGGACCGACCACGGCCTGGTGATCGACAGCAGCAGCGCCGTCGACTACAACGCGATCGATCCCAACCTGATCGTCGACGCCCAGAGCCGCTGGTGGGTGGTGTTCGGCTCGTTCTGGACCGGCATCAAGCTGATCCGCATCGATCCGGCGACCGGCAAGCGGTTGTCCACCGACACCACCGTCCGCGCGCTGGCGCAGCGGTTCACCAACAGCGGCGCGATCGAGGCGCCGTTCCTGTTCCAGCACGCCGGCATGTACTACCTGTTCGTCTCGTTCGACTTCTGCTGTCGCGGCGCGCAGAGCACGTATCGCATCATGGTCGGCCGGTCCTCGTCGATCACCGGGCCCTACGTCGATCGCAGCGGCGTCGCGATGACGTCCGGCGGCGGCACCGAGATCCTCGCGAGCCACGGCTCGATCCACGGCCCGGGGCACGAGGCGGTGTTCACCGATGTCGACGGCGACATCCTGGTCTATCACTACTACGCCGACAGCGGCGCGTCGTTCCTCGGGATCAACCGGCTCAGCTGGGATAGCGCCGGCTGGCCGGTCGTGCACTGACGCGAAAGGGGGAGTGTCATGAATCGGCTGTCCTGTCTGATCACGGGCGTCGCGATGCTGGTGAGCTGTACCGCCGAGCTCGGCGACCCGACCGATCCCGCCGGGCCGGAAGCCACCGCGGCGATCTCGCCGGCCGCGCTGCCGACCACGGTCTACAACCTGACCGGCCGGACCTCGCCGGCCGCCGCCGCCACCGCGATCAACATCGACACACCGCTCACCATGACGTTCGACGGACCGCCGGTGCTCGGCACCGGAACGGTCCAGATCCTCCGGCAGAGCGATGACGCGGTCGTCGACACGATCAAGATCGGCGCGGAGACCGATGCGATCGGCTTCCCGGGGCAGGGCCGGGTCCGCCAGGTCAACGTGAACCAGCTGCTGAGCGTGTCCGGAAACACGCTACGCATCGTCCCGCATCATGCAAAGCTCGCATATGCCACGACCTACTACGTTGGCATCAACACCGGCGTGGTCACCGGAGCGGCGCTCAACGGCAAGGCGTTCAACGGAATCGGCAAGGCCGGAGCCTGGTCATTCACCACCAAGGCTGCACCGGCCAGCTCGCTGACCACCCTGGTTGTCGACGATGACGGGGTCGCGGATTTTCGCACCGTGCAGGGCGCGCTCGACTTCGTGATGAAGAACGCGGCGCTCAACACCGCGGTGACGATCAACGTACACAATGGCACATATCAAGAGCTGCTGTTCCTGCGCAGCAAGAACAACGTCCATATCGTGGGCCAGAGCCGCACCGGCGTGATCATTCAATATCGCAATTACGACGGCCTCAACAGCGGGACCGGCGGCAGCCAGACGCCCGGCGCGACGCCGCGGACCGGAGGTCGTTCGGTGTTCTTGATCGAGGCCGCCGACCTGGTCACGCTCGACACCCTCACGCTCCAGAACACGATGCTGCGGTCCACGACCGTGGCCAGCCAGGCCGAGACGATCTACTTCAACAACGACGGCGGCCGGCTGATCGCCAAGAACACCACGTTCCTGAGCGAGCAGGACACGGTGCAGGTCAAGGGATACTCCTGGTTCTTCAACTCGCTGATCGCCGGCAATGTCGACTTCATCTGGGGTGGCAACCGCGTGGCGCTGTTCGAGAACAGCGAGATCCGCTCGGTGGGAGACACCACGAACGCCAGTTCAGGCGGCTTCGTCGTCCAGGCGCGGACGGTCACGGCCACCGACAAGGGATTCGTGTTCCTGAACAGCCGGCTCACCCACGGCCCCGGTCCGGGCCCGGCGCATGGCGACGTCCCCACCGGATCGCGAGCGGCGACCTATCTGGCGCGCAGCCCCGGCACCAGCACGACGTTCGACAACGTCGCGTATATCAACTGCCAGATGGACACGCACATCATCCCGCGGGGCTGGGCCTACAACACCGCCGGGCAGCCGGTCTCCAACCCCGCCGTGGCGACGGCGGCGAGCGGCTGGCGCGAGTTCGGCACCACGACCCTGAGCGGCGCCGCGGTGAACCTGGCGACGCGGATCGGCGGCCACCTGCTCACGACCAGCGAGGTCGCGGCCGGCTTCAGCAATCGCGCCCAGATCTTCGCGGCATTCGGCGGCGGAGCCGGCTGGAACCCGCAGCCGTGACCCGGCGGCGCCAGAGCGAGAGCTAGACCAGCCCACGAACGGCGACGATCCGCAACAGCGGGGCGGCCGCGCAGGTCGTCACCAGCGCCATGATCGAGGAAGCTCAGCATCGCGCGGGGCCCGGCCTATTCTCTGCCTCTCACCGCCGCTGGAAGCACGCTCAAGAAGTTGTCGTGCCCGACGCGCTGTGCGGTCTCCTCGGGGAGCGCATTGAGCAAGAGATCGTATTTTCGGATCTCGGCGGTATATTTGCTGAAATGACCCACGATGTCCGAGCCGATCATGAAGCGATCAGGGAACGATCTGACGAGCTCGACCCAATCTGGCTGTAGCTTGCCATCTGGCGCGATGGAGCTCTCGAACACGACCCAGCTCACATCGACCCAGAGGTTGCGGTAGGTGCCGAGCAAGCGGCGGAGCTCGGGGACCAGGGACGGGACGACGATCCGGCGGCCGATTCCGGCATGGCACCAGATGAATCGGGTCTTCGCATGCTTCTTCAGCGTGGCTTCGAGCTCCGCCAGGAAGATGGGCTCGTGAATCCACACGGCACCGATGTTGCTGTGGAGGGAGACCGGTAGATCGTGCTCCGCGGCGAAATCGAACACCGGATCGAGCGCGATGTTGTCAGGCCGCGCGACCTCACCCGGGGTGAGCCCGGTGAGCTCGTCGTGGTGGGTGATGACCTCCCCGATCCCCTGCCAGAGCCCCGGGTACCATTCCACCATGCGCTTGACGTGATCGATCGCATTTCGATCGGTCGGGTTGAAGCCGGTGATGAACGGGTGGAGGCGGTGCCGCTCCGATGCAGGCGCAGCCAGCACCTCGCGGGCGACCAGCACGTCCGTTGCGCTGTACCAGTAGACCGGCGATTCGTCCTCCAGGTAATACAGCGGCTGACGGGCATCCTCCTTGGACCACTTCTTGACCAGGGGCATTCCGGTGAGCATGGTGTCGGTCACGCCCGCCGCGTCCATCGCGGCGAGGACTGCCTGGACTCCATCGGTGCGCTGGAGGAAGTCCACCAGATGAAAATGCGCATCTGCTAGCTTCCGGCTGGAGCCCGGCAGCGGAGACGGCGTCATCGCGCCTTGCCCGAGTGTAGCCACCGGAGTACTGCCTCCTTCGGAGGCCCTGCTCGATGCGCAGCCGGCGAGGAGAAGTGAGGATGTCAGCCCTGCCAGGATGTTTTGTCTCAAGCTTCGTATCATGATTGCATCGTAGAGAGAGCGCTGTTATTTGACAAGCGCATCCGCCTCTCGGCACGTGACAGCGCGGCTCGGGCGCTGTAATCGGCTGGAGCGAACCAAAGCGTGTGTTGGCCGCACCGACATGGATGCGAGTTCCCATGACCGTAAGGCTGCCCACGTTCGATAATGCGAAGGATGGTGACGGCCGGCCGCGTCGCACTGCGCACCGTCAGGCATCACGATCGAATCGCAAGGCCAGGGCAGCCTGGCTCGGGCCCAGAACGGGTGAGCGAGCGGAGCCGGGTGTCGCACACGCCTGGATCGCGTGGTACTCCGCACATGGAATCGCATCCCGCATGTGACATCGAATCCAGCGCCGGCGCACGGCCGCCGCAGGGTGATGCTCGTCGACAATCGAGGCTATCGGCACACCGTGAAGATCGAGAGCAGCAGTCATGCAGCGATTCACGCTTGACCTGTTTCGACCATTGTGCCATCTACAGTAGCCCTGGATATTGAAAGTCAGAGAAGTAGACGGGAGTGGCCATCGAGGGCGGGAGTGGCCATCGAGGCGGGAGTGGCCATCGAGGGCGGGAGTGACTGCCGAAGCAAGAATGGCCGGCGGGCGGGAGTGACTGGAGTGATGAGGATCTACATCGGGTGACAACGCGAATTCGGATTGTCCAGGACGGGCCGAGAATGTGAGCCCGAAAGCGAGAAATGACCACCATGACCCAGCGGACAGGTGCGCACAAAAGGGCGCATGTCGTGCTCAACGCAACGCTAACTGGAGACGAGTAATGGAAAACGCAACCGCTTCTCGGCATGAAGGCAACGGCGCGCTCGACGAGATCGCCGTCGGCAACCACCTCGAGACCCATCTCGACCCCCCCAGAGCGTTCGATCTGGAGAACCGGTTCCATCGCGATGGCTTCATCATCGTGCGCGACATCGTCAGCGAGGCCGTTCGCCAGGCCGTTCGCAAGGAGGTGATGGCCCTGCTCGCTCGCGAGGTCGAGCGCCGCGATCTCTACCTGGAGACCACCGGGAACACACCCCGGTTCATGAGTGTCGTGCGCAGCGAGCTGATCGCCGAACACGGTCACCTGATCCGGGACCTCTACCGCTCCGTGCCCCTCACCAAGGCCCTGAGCCGGATCGCCGGCGAGCCCCTGTTCCCCTGCCCGTCCCGGGATGAGGAGTTCCTGATCACCCTCCAGGAGAAGAAGGGCGATACCCACGGCTGGCACTGGGGCGACTTCAGCTTTGCCCTGATCTGGATCATCGACACCCCGCCGGTCCCGGTGGGCGGGATGCTGCAGTGCGTGCCGCACACGCGCTGGGACAAGTCCAACCCTCGCATCCACGAGTACCTGTGCATGAACCCGATCAGCACCTACGGCTTCCGGCCCGGCGACATCTACTTTCTGCGCACCGACACCACGCTGCACCGGACCGTGCCGCTGATCAGCGATGCGCGGCGGATCATCCTGAACATGACCTGGGCAGCCAGGAAGGACCTCGAGCGCGGACTGGTGGGCAACGACCGCTGGTGGGAGAACAGCAACGCCGCCGCCGCGCGCCAGGCCCTATGACCTTCACCATCGGAGACCGGCACGATCCCGCGGTCCTGGCCTCGGCGCGCGAGCTCGTCCGCACGCTGGGCAACCCGGGGCTCGTGCAGCACGTGCAGGAGCTGGTGCGGCGCAACCGCACCTGGCGCGGCGCACAATGTCTGAACCTCATCGCGGCCGAGTCGCCCACCAGCCGCACCGTGCGGGAGCTGCTCGCCTCCGAGCTCGGCACGCGCGCCTCCGGCGGCCACATCGGCGCGCTGTCGCGCTGCTTCCCGGGCCTGCGCTACGCCGACGAGATCGAGGCGCTCTGCGTCGAGCTGCTCAAGGACCTGTTCCGGGCGGGCGGCGCGGACCAGCGGCTCATGGGCGGCATGGCCGGCTGCGCCGTGGCCTACGCGGCGCTGGCCCGGCCGGGCGATCTCATGATGAGCCTGCCGCTCTCGGCAGGCGGCGACTCGAGCGGTCGGGAGGACGGGCCCGCCGGGGTGCGCGGGCTGCGCATCCACGACATTCCGTTCGACCCGGTCGAGCTCACCGTCGACCTCGACGGCTTCCGCCGCGAGGCCGAGCGGCTGCGGCCCGTCGTGGTGGCGATCAACCAGACCACCACGCTGTTCCCGCTGCCCATCGCGGAGATGGTCCGTATCGTGGCGCCCTGGGGCGGACGGCTGTACTTCGACGCGGCCCACCAGGCGGGGCTGATCGCCGGCGGGTGCTATCCCAACCCGCTCGAAGCCGGCGCCGCGGTGATGACCGGCTCGGGCGGCAAGACGTTCAGCGGGCCGCAGAGCGGGCTCATCCTGTGGAACGACGAGGCGCTCGGCGATCGGATCACCGAGGCCATCTTCCCGGTGCTCACCGGCTCGCATCAGCTCAACCGGGTCGCGGCGCTGGCGGTCGCGGCGCTGGAGATGCGCGAGTTCGGCGGGCGCTACATGAGCCAGGTCGTCGGCAACGCGCAGAGCCTGGCCCGGGCGCTCCACGGACACGCGCTGCCGGTGGTGGGCGCGCGGCGGGGATTCACCCAGACCCATCAAGTCCTGGTCGACGTGCGCGCGTACGGCGGCGGTCAGGTGGCGAGCCAGCAGCTCGAGCGCGCCAACATCATGGCCAACAAGATGCTGCTGCCCGGCGAGCTCGACGCACCCGGCGGGCTGCGGATCGGCACCGTCGAGGTCACGCGCCTGGGCATGGGCGAGACCGAGATGGCGAGCATCGCCGCGCTCATCCACCGCGTGCTGGTGCGCCGCGAGGATCCGGAACTGATCGCCGGCGAGGTCCGCGCGCTGCGCGGGCCTTTCCAGGCGCTGCGTTACTGCCTGAGCTGAGGAGCGCCGTGCAACCGCAGAACTATCGACAACCGATCGACGGCGTCTGGACCGAGGCGGCGAGCGGCGAGCGCCTCCCCGTGGTGAGCCCCGCCGACGGCCGGGTGCTCGCGACGATTCCCCGGAGCGGGCCCCAGGACGTCGAGGCCGCCGTCGCCGCCGCCCGGCGAGCGGCGGCCGGATGGGCGGCGACCCCCGCCGGCGAGCGGGCGACCGCCCTGCTCGCCCTGGCCGACGCGCTGGAGCGCAACCTCGACCCGCTCGCCGCGCTGGAGTCGGCCAACGGCGGCAAGCCGGTGGCGGCGGCCCGGGGAGAGGTGTCGCGGAGCGCGGACCGGCTCCGGTTCTTCGCCGGAGCGGCCCGCTGCGCGCGCGGGCTGCCTGCGGGCGAATACGTCCGCGGCGCGACCTCGTGGGTCCGCCGCGAGCCGCTCGGGGTGGTCGCCTCGATCGTGCCCTGGAACTACCCGCTCCACATGGCGGTCTGGAAGATCGGGCCCGCCCTGGCCGCGGGCAACACCTGTGTGCTCAAGCCCTCCGAGCTGACGCCGCTCACCGCGCTGGAGCTGGCCCGGCTGGCCGAGGGCCTGGTTCCGCCCGGCGTGCTCAACGTCGTGTGCGGCGACGGCGTGCCGGGCGCGGCGCTGGCCCGCCACCCCGGCGTGGACATGGTGACCTTGACCGGCGGGGTCGAGACCGGACGCGCGGTCGCCCGGGCCGCCGCCGGCAAGCGCGTCCACCTCGAGCTCGGGGGAAAGGCGCCCGCGGTCGTGTTGTCCGACGCCGATCCGGCCGTGGTGGCGGCGCGGCTGCGGGTAGGCGCGTTCTGGAACGCAGGTCAGGACTGCACCGCCGCGGCCCGGGTCCTGGTCTGCGCGCGCCGCTACGACGAGGTCGTCAGCGCCCTCCTCGAGCAGGTCGGCCGGATCCGGGTGGGAGACCCCGGCGACCCCCGGACCGAGATGGGCCCGCTGATCAGCGCCGCCCACCGCGCGCGCGTGCGCGGCTTCCTCGAGCGCGCCACCCGGGCACGGATCCTGGCGGGCGGCGGCGACGGCGGGCTCGGCCCCGCGTACCTCGAGCCGACCGTGGTCACCGGCGTGGAGCAGGGAGACGAGATCGTCCAGCGCGAGATCTTCGGGCCGGTGATCACCCTGCAGCGAGTGGCGGACGAGGCCGAGGCGCTGCGCCTGGCCAACGACGTCCCCTACGGCCTCGCCGCCTCGGTCTGGACCCGCGACGTCGACCGCGCCATGCACGCGGCCCGCTCGCTGAATTTCGGCACGGTCTGGATCAACGAGCACGGTCCGATCGCCTCGGAGATGCCGTTCGGCGGCTTCGCGGCCTCCGGTTGCGGCACGGACCTCTCGGTCTACGCCCTGGACGAATACACGCGCCTCAAGCACGTGATGCTGTGGGAGAGCCAATGAGAGAGCCAATGAGAGAGCCAATGAGAGACCCAACGAGAGACCCAACGAGAGAGCCAATGACCGCGCTCTGGCACAACCAGGCGCACATGCCGAGCGTCCTGCGCCGGACCCGGCGGATCGTGCGGGGCGAGGGGGCGTACGTGTTCGATGCCTCCGGCCGCCGCCTGCTCGACGTCCCGGCAGGCCTCTGGTTCGCCAACATCGGCCACGCGCGGCCCGAGATGGCCGAGGTGGTCGCCCGGCAGATCCGCGAGTTGGAGACCTATCCGGTGTTCGGCGAGTTCACGAATCCGCGCGCCGAGGAGCTGGCAGAGCGACTGGCCGCCCTGGTCCCGGTCGAGCGCGCGAAGATCTTCTTCGGCAGCGGAGGTGGCGAGGCGGCCGAGACCGCGATCAAGCTGGTCCGGCGCTACTGGCAGATCGCCGGCCGGCCGGAGCGGCAGGCGATCGTCACCATGCAGGGCGGATACCACGGCCTGCACGGTCTGGGCACGAGCGTGGTCGGCGTGCCGGCATTCCGCGAAGGATATGGAGAGCTGGTCCCGGGGAACCTCCAGGTGCCGGCCATGAACCTGAGCGCGCTGGCCGAGCTGCTGGCGGTCCACGGCGAGCGGATCGCCGCCGTGGTGTGCGAGCCCGTGATGGGCGGGGGCGCGGGCGTGGTCCCGCCCCCCGAGGGCTACCTGTCCGGCGTCCAGGACCAGTGCCGCAGGCACGGGGTGCTGCTCGTGCTCGACGAGGTGATCACCGGCCTGGGCCGGGCCGGCGCGCTGTTCGCCGCGGAGCGCTTCGGCCTGCGCCCGGACATCCTGCTCCTGGCCAAGGGCCTCACCTCGGGCTACCTGCCACTCGGTGCGGCGGTGGTCGGCTGGCGGGTCGCCGAGCCGTTCTGGGCGGACGGCTCGACCCACGTGTTTCGCCACGGCATCACCTACTCCGGGCACGCGGCGGCCTGCGCCGCGGCGCTCACCAACCTCGACATCCTCGATCGCGAAGCGCTGGTGGACCGGGTGCGGGGGCTGGAGCGCCGGCTGCTCGACGCGCTGTCGCCGCTGCGCGAGCATCCCCTGGTGGCCGACGTGCGCGGCGGCGTCGGCCTGCTGGCGGGCGTGGCGTTCCGGGACCACGACGTGGCCGAGGCGGTCGCCGCGGCCACCGCGGAGCACGGCATGTTGATGCGGGTGACCGGAGGCAACGCCCTGCAGATCTCTCCCCCGTTCGTCGTCCCCGAGACGGCGCTCCTCGAGGACCTCCCCCGGGCCATCGAGCGGGCGCTCCTTGCCATCTCTGCGAGGTCCCCATGATGAGCACGATCGCCTTCCCCGAATTCACCCCGGGCGCCTTCCAGGCGCTGCTGCACGAGCACGGGTATGTCTACCTGGACAGGATCCCGGATGGTTTCGACCACACCGGGTTCTGCCGGGAGATGGTGGGCGAGCTGATGCCACAGTACGACGGCAAGCTCGAATACCTGATCCGCGCCGAGGAGGAGTTTCAGCACCTCAGTCACTCCCTCACCACCAATCCCCTCAAGCCTCACAGCGACGGCTACGAGTTCACCGGGCCGCCGCCGCGGCACATCGCGCTGTGGTGCCTGTTCCCTCCCGCCGACAGCGGCGGCCGGACCACGCTGTGCGACGTGTACCGGTTCCTGGACACGCTGAGCGCAGAGGAGCGCCAGACGCTGGCGCAGCGCTGCTATCGGTTCGTCTCCGGGATCGAGGACACCAGCGTCGTGCGATCCGCCTCCCACCCCATGATCGAGGAGCGCGCGGGATCACCGCCCATCGTCCGGTTCAGCATCGATTTCGTGGAGGCCGACAGCTTCCTGCGCGACATCAACCAGCGCCTGCTGAGCTATGACGAACACCATCACGTCGCGGTCGCGTTCGAGACCAACGCGTTGCTGGTGTTCGACAACCTGCGGATGGTGCATGGCCGGACGGGATACCAGGACCGGCGCCGGCAGCTCCGCCGGATCTGGCTGCGCTGACCGCGCCACACTCCGATCAGATCTCGCCAGATGGTAGAAGCGTCGGATATCGTGATCTTCGGACTGGCGGCGCTGACCATGGCGCTCTCGCCGGGCCCCAACATGGTCTATCTGGTCTCGCGCTCGCTCTGCCAGGGCAGGAACGCCGCCATCGTGTCGCTGTTCGGCGTGGTCGTCGGTTTCGTGTTCCACATGCTGCTGGCCGCGCTCGGTCTCTCGGTGATCTTCGTCTCCGTCCCGCTCGCCTACAACCTCCTCAAGCTCGCCGGGGCGGCGTATCTGATGTGGCTGGCCTGGCAGGCAGTCCGGCCGGACGCGCCCGCCCTGTTCGAGGCCCGCCAGCTGCCGCCCGATTCCAGGGTCAAGCTGTTCCTGATGGGTCTGCTCACGAACGCACTCAACCCCAAGATTGCAGTCTTCTATCTGTCAGTCTTCACCCAGTTTCTGCATCCGGAGCGCGGCTCTCTCCTCGCTCAGTCCGTCATCCTGGGCTCGACCCAGATCCTGATCAGCTTCCTCGTGAACCTCACGATCACCCTCGCCGCGGGGGCCGTGAGCTCCTGGTTCTCGCACCACCCGATCTGGATCCGGGTGCAGAAGTGGTTCATGGGGGCGGTCCTGGCCGGCCTGGCCGTCAAGCTGGCGAGCAGCCAGCGGCTCTAGCAGGGCGGGCCGCCGCGCGGCGGGTCACCGCCGGGGCTGCCGGGTCACCAGCGCGATCCCGCCGACCACGACGAGCAGCCCGATGCCGTCGAGCACGTACAGCCGCTCACCGAGCAGGATCGCGCCGGCCGCGATGCCGAACAGCGGCGTGAGGAAGTAGAACGCGCTGACCCGGCTCGCCTCACCGTGCGACAGGATCCAGAACCACAGCAGCGTGGCGCCGATGCTCAGGACCACGACGAGGTACGCGAAGCTGATCACCAGCTGCGGGGCGATCACGACGTGCGGAGCTGCCTCGAACAGGATCGCGCAGGGCAGCATCACGAGCGCGGCGGCGACCATCGAGATCGCGTTCACGACGAGCAGGTGGGTGGCGATGCGAGCGCGCTTGAAGACGATCGTGGCGATCACCATGGCGAGCACACCGGCGCCCGAGAGCAGCACGTCGGCCGGGCGCGCGGTCGACGACGCGGCGCGCGCGTGCATCGCCACGAGCACCCCGAGGAATCCGAGC
>DATAPF010000031.1:0-20523 GCA_036265355.1 Kofleriaceae bacterium
TGCCGCGTCTCCTCCGACGCGTGGGCGAGGATGCCGAGCGCGCGGGACAGGATGAAGATGCCGCGGCCGAGCTCGGGCTCGAAGCCGAGCTCGCTGTAGATCACCGCGGTGACGCCGTCGATGTTCATCGGCACGGCGCGCGCCCGGCCGGCGCCGAGCGCCGCCTCGACCGCGCGCCCGATGCGGATGAACCGGCCCGCGACCACGCTCGCGCTCCGGGCTGCGTCGAGCAGCGAGAACAGCCGGGGCGTGCGCGGGTCCACGGGGTGGAAGCGGTGCCCGAAGCCGGGGATGTACCGGGTCCCGGCGTCGCGCCGGCGCTGCAGCACGGCCCGGGCCGCGCGCGCCGGGTCGTCGTCGCCCGCCTCGGCGTCGATCTCGCGGTACAGCTCCATGCACTGCTGGCCGGCGCCGCCGTGGACGTCATCGAGGGCGTTGATCGCCGAGGCCATCGCGCCGTTGACCGGCAGGCCGCAGGTCACCGCCATCCGGGAGATCGCGATCGCCGGCGCCTGCGGGCCGTGGTCGACCGAGGCGACCATCGCGGCCTCGAGCAGCTCGGCCTGCGGGCGCTCGGGCAGCTCGCCGCGCAGCAGCAGGTACACCATGTCGGCGAACCCAGCGCTGCCGATCAGCTCCTCGATCGGATACCCGCGCACCGCGATCTTGCCGGGCTCGATGTCGATGATGTCCGTGGTCCACCACGCGGAGGCCTCGGCGAGCAGCTGCTCGGGCGTCTTGGTCGCCATGGATCACGACGCGGCGGTCGCCGGCACCTCGGCCTCGAGCTCCGGATCGTAGAACTCACCGAACAGCTCGGCGTCGGCGGGCCGGTCCTCGGGGATCGGGACCGACACCCAGGTGGTGTTCATGTAGTGCTTGAGGTGCACGTTCTCGGACACCACGTTGCCGCCCCAGGTGCCGCAGCCCAGGCTCGACGTCATCGGCATGCCGTTGTTGAACGCGCCGGCGTTCGCCTTCGACTGCGGCTGGCGCACCATGATGCGACTCACCGGCGCGGCGAGCGCGAGGCGGTGGATGTGGTCGGGGTCGAACGAGTAGATGCCGCAGGAATGGCCCTTGCCGCCCACCTCGTAGATCGTGCGCATCATCGCGAGCGCCTGGTCGAAGCCGTCGTAGCGGTAGACCGCGAGCAGCGTGGTGAGCTTCTCGCCCGAGAACGGGTGCTGCCCGCCTATGCCATCGCCGTGCGCGATGATGAACTTGCGGTCGGCAGGGATGCTGAACCCCGCGGCGGCGGCGAGCTTCTGCGGCGAGATCGCGACCGTGTCGGGCAGGCGGTGGTGGTCCGCGTCCCACATCACCTGGCGCAGCGCCGCCTTCTCGGCCTCGGAGGCGAGGTGGCCGCCTTCGCGCTGGAGCTGCGCGATCATCCGATCGAAGATGCTCGCCTCGATCACCAGGTTGCCGTCGGCGGAGCAGCCCGAGCCGAAGTCCGACGTCTTGCTCATCCGGGTGTTGCGCGCGGCCTCCTCGATGTCGGCGGTCTCGTCGATGATCATCGTGGCGTTGCCGGCGCCGACCCCGTACGCCGGCGTGCCGGAGCTGTACGCGGCACGCACCATCGCCTGCCCACCGGTGGCGATCACCAGGTCCGCACGCGCCATCACGGCCTGCGACATCGCGATGTTCACCCGGGTCAGGCACTGCAGGATGTCGGCCGGCGCACCCTCGCGCACGAGCGCCTCGCGCATCAACTGTACGGTCTCGAACGAGGTCCGCCGCGATCGCGGGTGCGGCGCGAAGATGACGACATCGCGGGCCTTGATCGCGTAGATCGCGTTGCCCGCCGGCGTCAGATCGGGGTTGGTGGTCGGCACGACGCAGGCGACCACGCCGGCGGGCTTGCCGTACTTGACGATGCCGAGCGCCGGCAGCTCCTCGATCACGCCGACGCTCTTCTGACGCAGCGCATCGCGCAGCACACCGCGGATCTTCATCCGCTTGGCCATCCGGCTCTCGGCGTCGCCCAGGCCGCTCTCCGCGATCCCCATCTCGACCAGGCGGCCGAACGTCCGCCGGTTCGCGACCGCCCAGGCCACGGCCTGGCACAGCCGGTCGACGCGTCGCTGATCGTAGGTCTCGATGACGGCCAGCGCCTCGCGCGCGCGCGCGAATGCGCCGTCGAGCTCGCGCTGCTGCTCGTCGCTGATCGGGGTTGTCCTCTCGGTCGCGGCCATGGTTCGCTCCGTGTTGTTCGCAGCATGTACGAACTGGTTCGTACAGTCAAGCCCGCGGGCGGACGGGGCCGCTGACGCGACCGCTGCGATCGCTGGCGGCGACGTTGACCACGACGTGTCAGGACATGTTCTTGCGCCTGGCGACAGCGTCACCAGGATGACCGCGAGGCGGTTGCGCGCCGGCCCGCGGCAATCGATCGCCGCGCTACGGGCGCTTGCGGGGACGCGGCGGCGGCGGCGGTGGTAGCGGTGGCGGTGGCGGTGGCGGTGGCGGCGCCTCGTCGGGCACGCCACCCACGACTCCGTTGCTCGAATCGTCCTCGTCCGCCTCCGCATCCGTGTCCTGGGGCTCTGGCGTTGCCTGCGTGTCGACCGTGTCGTGCGCCCGAGCGGGTGACGCGCAGGCAGACGATCGATCGTGCGATCAGATATTGATGCTCTGCGGGATCAGCGACGGGAGCAGTGTGGTGTAGGGCGTGCGCTCGCCCAGCGCAGTCCTGCGCTGGATGTCGATCTCGATGGTCGGAGCGGGCGCTGGAACGCGGATTACCTGCGCTTCGGCTCCATCGCAGGTGGGTGCCAACCAACTGCGCACCAGCGGCGCCGAGCGGCGACGATGAGCGCGTGGTTCATTCGTAGCGACACCACGGTCGCCCGGCCGATCGCGGTGGTCCCTTCGACTTTCGTTCCGTCGAGACTCCAGACGAAGTGATCGTGCCAGTGCTGCTGTCGCGGATGAAACAAAGGCGCAGATTCTTGTGTGAGCGGGTCGACGGCGCGAACGGTGTTCGTCTTGAACTCGTTGCACGTCCGGCACGCCAGGCAGACGTTGTCGAAGGTCGTCAGTCCACCGCGCGATGCCGGCGTGATGTGATCATACGTGAGCGGGATGCCGCTCACCGCTTCGCTCGTGAGGCAGTAGCAGCACGACCTAGATCAGCGGCATCGATCTGCGTGCGCAGAGACTCCGGAATCCAGGTCGACATGATCTTGGGGATCAGCTATCGGACGGGTACGTCGTGACCGCGCCAGCGCAGGAGAACGGCGGCGTGCGCCTTGATGAGCATGAACCGATCTCCTCCAGCGATCGCCGCGTCGCAGCGGCCGCCGCAGCAAGTCGGTGATGCAGCTCCTCCGGGAGGCGCAACGTGACGGTTTCGTCGAGCATCGTCATGCGAGTATAGGCCGCCTGACGGCGCATGGCGACGCTCGCAGACGGCGGATCCGCCGGCGCATCGGGCGGATCCGGACCGGGGGCTGCTAGAGGACTCGAACCGCGGGCTCTCTGCTCACCGCGAGGATCGCGAGGCGGGGGCGCCGGGGCGCGGGAACACGCCGCGGTCGGTCAGGATGTCGATCACCGCGCGGGTGAACCGCGGGCCATCCTTCGAGGCGATGTGCGAGGTGTCGGGGCAGTCGAAGTCGCGCAGCGACGCGAAGTCGGCGAAGTGGATCGCGACCGCGCGGGTCGTTTCGGCGAGCCGGTTCCAGTACAGCGGGCGCGGCTCGGTGATCTGATCGGTCGCCCAGCGCTCGTCGCAGGTCGGCATGCGCAGGTAGACGACCTGGCCGCCGCGGGCCTGGATCTGGGCGATGTAGGGCTCCATCTGCAGCACGCTGGCGAGCCAGGCGCCGGCCTCCTGGGGCGTCGGTGGGGTCGGGGCGAGGCGGTCGAGCAGCTTCTTGCGGCGCTCGGCGACGTCGGTGAGGGCGTAGTCGGCGAACTGGGTGCGATCGGGGAACGTGGCGACGTACGGCGGGGCGGCGCCGGTGGCAAGGATGTGAAGGAGGGTGTCGGACAGGATCGCGAGGTGGCTCTGCACGCGGGTGGCGAGCCAGCGCTCGGCCATCGCGCCCGGGGCGCGCCAGCGGCGGTGGTAGGCGGTGACGTACGCGCGCTGGCTGTTGCGGTTCTCGGCGACGATGCCGGACTCGAGGGTGTCGACGATCGCGACGCCGCGGAACTCGGGGTCGCCGGCGAGGTCGACGAGGGCGCCGGCGGGCTGGGTGCCGTCGATCGCGAGCTGGACGGCGGTCCAGTCCGGCAGGGCATCGGCGAACGCGGATGGCGAGAACGCGAGGTGGATCCGCGAGGTGCCGAGGATGGCGACGGTGTGCGGCGAGCCGTCGCTGACCCGGGCGCGCTGCCAGGCCCACGCGTACTCGTCGTCCTTGACCGACGGGCGGTAGCCGCGAGCGCGCATGGCGAGCTCGATGCCGGCGACCGCGACGAGGGCGATGGCGGCGGCGGCGAGCCACGTGGCGCCCCATGGCCCGGCAGGGACCGGGCGCCGCGGCACGTCGTGCCCCGTGGGGTCCGAACGGATGGAGTCAGAACTGGAAGTAGATGAAGGCACGGTCGATCCCGGAGAACAGGAACAGCGAGACGATGGCGCCGGCGAGCAGCGCCGAGCGCACGGGCCACGGGCAGCGTTCGACGGCGGCCTCGAGGGTGGTGGCGCGCATCCGCCAGTGGACGGCGACCAGGGCGGCGACCGGCAGGACGGCGAGCCACCAGGCGGGGTGGCCGGCGCCGCGGCCGCGGCCGAGCATCGCGGCGAGGATGCGGAACGCCTGATCGAAGGTGGTCGCGCGGAAGAACACCCACGCGACGCAGACCAGGACGAAGGTGACGAGGGCGAGCGCGAGCTGGACGGCGCGGGTGCTCCAGATCGGCGACGCCGGGGCGGCGGCCCGCAGCAGGCGCTCGGCGATCAGGTAGCCGCCGTGCAGGCCGCCCCACGCGACGAAGGTCCAGGACGCGCCGTGCCACAGGCCGCCGATCAGCATGGTGAGGGCCAGGTTGACGTGGGTGCGCAGCGCACCGCGGCGGTTGCCGCCGAGCGGGATGTAGAGGTAGTCGCGCAGCCAGCTCGACAGCGACATGTGCCAGCGCCGCCAGAAGTCGGAGACGCCGACGGCGCCGTACGGGGCGCGGAAGTTGTCGGGCAGCGCGAAGCCCAGGCACAGCGCGACGCCGATCGCGCAGCTCGAGTAGCCGGCGAAGTCGAAGAAGATCTGGCCGGCGAACGCGACCGCGCCGGCCCACGCGTCGCCGGTGGCGAGCTGGGCGAGCCTGGGCTGGAACACCTTGTCGACGACCGGCGCGAGGATGGCGTCGGCGAGCACGACCTTCTGGAACAGGCCGACGGCGAGCAGCGCGAGGCCCCAGCCGAGCTGCGCGCCGGTCGCGCGGCGCTCGGTCTCGAACTGGGGCACGAGCTCGGTCGCGCGCACGATCGGGCCGGACACCAGGTGGGGGAAGAACGTGACGTAGAGGGCGTAGTCGAGGAACGATCGCGCCGGGCGGCTGCGCCCGAGGTAGACGTCGATCGTGTAGGACAGCGTCATGAAGGTGTAGAACGAGATCCCGATCGGCAGGACGATGTCGACGGGCGCGACCGCGAGGTGGACGCCGAGCGCGCCGAGCACCGCGGCGAGCGTGCGCTGCAGGAAGCCGGCGTACTTGAAGTAGCCGAGCAGGCCGAGGTTGAACACCAGGCTGGCGCCGAGCAGCGCGCCGCGCAGCGCCGGCCGCTCGGTGCGCATCATCGCGCGCGCGGCGAACCAGTCGACCACGGTCGAGCCCCACAGCAGCACGACGAATGCGGGGTCCCACGCGGCGTAGAACGCGTAGCTGAACCCGAGCAGCGCGAGCTTGCGGGTGGTCCAGGACAGCGGCGCGTGGTGCACCGCGAGGACGAGCGCGAAGAAGCAGGCGAACAGGTAGGTGTTGAACTGCACGTCACTCCGAGACCACGCGCGCGGCCGGCAGCTCGCCGCGCGCCGAGGGATCGTCCGGCCGGAACTTGCCGCGGTAGAACACGACATAGACCAGCCCGCCGAGCGCGGTCACGATCAGGCCGAGCGCGCTCGGCCCGGGCGTGGTCCAGATCGTGTTGGCGATCAGCAGCACGGCGAGCGCGATGAACACGACCGGCACGACCGGGAAGCCCGGGACGCGGAACGGCCGGTCACGATCGGGCTCGCGGCGGCGCAGCCGCAGCACCGAGCCGGCGTTGAGCGCGTAGAACAGCCACGACGCGAACACCACGGCGTCGGTCAGATCGTCGAAGCTGCCGCTCAGCGCGTACACGCACGACAGCGCGCCCTGGACCACCACCGAGATCGCCGGGACGGCGGCGCCGGCCGACAGGTGGGCGAGCGCGTCGGGAGCCAGGCGGTCCCGGGCGACCGCGTACGGCACCCGCGCGCCGGTCAGGATCGAGCCGTTCATCGCCGAGATCGCCGAGATCGTCATCGCGACCGCGAGCACGGCCTGCGCGGTGCCGCCGAGGAACGCGGACGCGGCGCGCGCGGCGACCGCGGGGGCGGCGGGGTATGCATCCGAGCTCGACGTCGCGACCTCGGACATCGGCAGCGCGTGGAAGTAGCCGACGTTGACCAGCGCGTAGGTCGCGAGCACGGCGACCATGCCGAGCACCGTCGCGCGCGGCAGGTTGCGGCGGGCGTCGCGGATCTCGCCGGCCGCCATCGGCAGGTTGTTCCAGCCGTCGTACGCCCACAGCGCGGCGAGCACCATCAGGCCGAACGCCGACCCGCCGGGGAACGCGCCGCCCTGCGCGAGGTGGCCCCAGCGGCCGCGCGGCGCGAGCAGCGCGCCGGCGGCGAGCCCGAGGATCATCGCCCCCTTCATCACGGTCAGCGCGGTCTGCAGCCGGCCGCCCGACCGCACGTTGAGGCAGTTGATCGCGGTGAACGCGGCGATCACGCCGAGGCCGGCGACCTGGACCCCGGAGAACCGCGCGCCGGCGAGCTCGACCGCGAACCGGTCGAGCGGCACCGCGGTCGAGAAGAACGTCGCGCTGCCGACCGCGTAGGCCGCGACCGACGCCGGCGTCGCGATCCAGAACCGGTTCCACCCGAACAGGTAGCCCATGAACGGGCCGTAGCCCTGGCGCAGGTAGATGTACTCGCCGCCGGCGGCCGGGAACATGCCGCCGAGCTCGGCGTAGGTCATCGCGCCGGTGAACGACAGGATGCCCGCGACGCCCCACGCCGCGAGCACCCACGCCGGCGAGCCCCCGAGCTGGGCCATCACGGCGGTCTTGAGGAACACGCCGGTGCCGATGATCGTCCCGACGACGATCGACGCCGAGGCCCACGGGCCGAGATCGCGGCGCAGCGCCGTGGCGGATCCGGGGCTCACCGCGCCGCCACCGCCGAGCGAGAGGCCGAGGCCGAGGCAAGGAAGTGAGGCGGATCCATGGGGCTGCTCGGCCGGGAACGGCGCGCCCGCGCCCGGGCGACGAGCAGGATACGCACACCCCGGCTTCGCCGTGTAGGCTTGCCGGCGTGCAGGTCCACCTGATCGACGGGACGTACGAGCTGTTCCGGGCCTGGTTCGGCGCCCCGCAGGCCCAGGCGAACGGCCGCGAGGTCGGCGCCGTGCGCAGCCTGGTCCGCAGCCTGTCGGCGATGCTGTCGCGGCGGCCCGAGACCAGGCCGGAGGGGGGGCCCCGGTTGCCGATGACGCATGTCGGGGTCGCATTCGATCACGTGATCGAGTCGTTCCGCAATGACCTGTTCGACGGTTACAAGACCGGCGAGGGGTTGCCCGAGGGCCTGGTCAGCCAGTTCGAGCTCGCCGAGCGCGCGTCGGCCGCCCTGGGCCTCGTGGTGTGGCCGATGGTCGAGTTCGAGGCCGACGACGCGATCGCGACCGCCGCGCACCGGCTCGCCGGCGATCCGGCGGTCGAGCGCGTCCTGATCACCGCGGTCGACAAGGACCTGTGCCAGTGCGTGATCGGCGACCGCGTGGTGTGCTGGGATCGGTTCAAGGACCAGGTGCTCGACGAGGCCGGGGTGATCGCCAAGCACGGCGTCGCGCCCGCGTCGATCCCCGATCTGCTCGCGCTGGTCGGCGACACCGCCGACGGCATCCCCGGCATCACGGGGTGGGGCAAGAGCTCGGCCGGCAAGCTGCTCGCGGTCTATCACCACATCCCCGACATCCCCGACGATCACGCCGCGTGGACCGCCCCGCCGCGCGGCGCCGATCGCCTGGCCCGTGCGCTGCGCGAGCACCGCGCCGAGGCCGCGCTGTACCGGACGCTCGCCGTGCTCCGGACCGACTGCCCGATCGTCTGCGACGCCGCGGCGCTGGCCTGGCGCGGGGTGGATCGCCCCGCGCTCGATGCGATCTGCGCCGAGCTCGGCGTCGAGCCCGCCTCGATCCGGCTATGACGCCGGGTGGCGCCGTGTGACACCGGCTGCGACGCCCCGCTGTGACGCCCGCCGCGGGGCCCGCACATCGCGTCCGGAAGGGGCTGAAAAAAGTTTTCGGAGTGGAGTACCATGGGCGGGATGACCGGATTCCCGGGGGTCTTCCGAGTCACGTACGCTCGGTATGGCGAGCTGCGCGACGATCTCGCGCAGCAGCTGGCGCGCGGCGGCCTGCTGGTGAAGGTGCACGACGCTCCCGGCCTCGACTTCGACAGCGCGATCGCGCTCGAGCTGGTGCTGCCGGACGGCACCACGCTGCTGGGCCTGGGCAAGGTGCTGCAGGTGTTCGCCGGCGTCGGCTTCGCGGTGACCGTCCAGCCCGAGCTCGTCGAGGAGGTCAGCCGGTTCGCCGGCCGCCCCGAGGTCGCCGCCAGCGGCACGGCGCGCCACGAGCGGGTCGAGCGCCCGATCACGCACCCGGCGCCGCCCGCGCGCCCGCGGCGGACCTCGGCACCTTCGTCGCTGTGGATCTCATCGGCCCCGCTCCGGCGCCCCGCGACCACTCCGCCACCACTCGCCGCGGTGCCGCGCGCGACACCGACCCACACCCCGCTGCCGATCGTCCCGCCGCCGGTCGCCGCCGAGCCGCCGCCCGTCGCTGCCGACCCGCCGCCCGCCGCTGCCGAGCCCCCGCCCGCCGCCACGGCTGCAGCCCGCCACGACACCCTGTCGCGCATGGAGAAGGTCCAGAAGGCGCTGCACGGCACCCGCGACGAGCGCAACGCGATCCTGCGCGATCGCGACCGCACGCTGCACGCGTTCGTGCTCAAGAACCCGCAGCTCGACGCCGACGACCTGGTCGGGATCGCGCGCAACCCGCAGCTGGCGGCCGACCTGCTCCAGCAGGTCGGCGATCGCAAGGAGTGGCTGCAGCGGCCGGCGATCGCGCTCGCGCTCGCGCGCAACCCGAAGACGCCCCCCGAGCTCGCCGTGCGGGCGCTCGATCACGTGCCGCTCGAGGCCGTCCGCCAGCTCGCCAAGGGCGCCGGCGCGCTGCCCCACGTCCAGGCCGCCGCGCGCAAGAAGCTGCTCGGCTGACCTCACGCCGCCAGCCGTGGAGCGAAGCCGCCGGCTACGCGAACAGCTTGAACATCCACTTGATCATCTTCGATACCTTCGGACCGTACGGGGGGTACACGCTCTTCAGCATGTCCGTGCGGCCCTGCTGCAGCACGGCACGCTCGTGGGAGAACGCCTTGAAGCCGTAGTAGCCGTGATAGTTGCCCATGCCGCTCGGGCCGACGCCGCCGAACGGCAGGTGCGGATTTGCAAAGTGGATCAGCGCGTTGTTGATGCAGGTGCCACCGGCGGTCGTGTTGTCGATGACCGAGTCGATCGCGTGTTGATCGGTGGCAAAGACGTAGAGCGCGAGCGGCTTGTCACGCGCCGTGATGAACGGCGGAACCTCGTCGAGCTGCTTGTACGTGACGATCGGCAGGATCGGACCGAAGATCTCCTCGGCCATCACCGGCGCGTCGGGCTTGACGTTGGTCAGCACGGTCGGCGCGATGAACCGTTCGCCGGCGTCGCTGGCGCCGCCGATCTCGATCTTCGCACCCTGACTCACGCTGTCGTCCAGCATCTTCTTGAGGCGATCGAAGTTACGGGGATTGATGATCCGGCACAGATCGGGTGACTTGCGGCGATCCTCCTCGGTCGCACCGTACATCTCGCCGATCGATCGGCCGAGCTCCTTGACCAGCTCCGCCTGACGCCGCTCGGAGACGAGCACGTAGTCGGGTGCGATGCAGGTCTGGCCGCCGTTGACGAACTTGCCCCAGACCAGCCGGTTCGCGGCCCGGGCGAGGTCCGCGGAGTCGTCGATCACCGCGGGCGACTTGCCACCGAGCTCGAGCGTGGTCGATGCCAGATGCTTCGCTGCTGCCTCGGCGACGATCCTGCCCACGCGCGTGCTGCCGGTGAAGAAGTAATGATCGAACGGCAGCGCGAGCAATCGCTGGGTCTCGTCGGGGCCGCCCTCGACGACCGCGACCTCGTCGCGCGGAAATACCGCGCCGATCAGCTCGACGAGCAACGCCGAGGTGTGTGCGGTCAGCTCCGACGGTTTGCAAACCACGCAGTTCCCCGCCGCGACCGCGGCGACCAGCGGCGCGATGACGAGCTGGAACGGGTAGTTCCAGGGCCCGATGATGAGCACCACGCCCTTGGGTTCATGATGGACCCAGCTCCGCGTACCGAACAGCGACATCGGCGTCGAGACGTGTTGCGGCTTCATCCAGCGCGCCAGCGAGTGGATCGCATCCTTGATCTCGACCAGCGACGCGTAGATCTCGGTGAGATCGACCTCGGTGGCGGACTTGCGGAAGTCCTTGAAGATCGCCTCGCGGATCGCACCCTCGCGCTCGAGGATCGCGGCGCGCAACCGCTTGAGCTTCGCGATCCGCTCGTCGGCGGTGGTCCGCTTGACCGCGGCTTGATTCGCCCGTTGCACGCGAAACAGCTGCTCGATGGATTCGCCGGGCAAGACCGCGGGGGTGGCCATGGCCCGAGGCTCACATGGAAGCCGGCCTCAGGCAATCACCGGCTCCAGACCGATCCATCGCTTGCGAAGCGCGCTCGGAGAACACGCCGGAGCCATCGAGACGATCCTCGACGCTGGCTACCGGCTACGCAAGGACGGCGGCGCGCGGGATCAGCGCACGGTCGGGTCGGCCTATCCCGGCGACCGGCGGCGCGGCGCGCGCCCCGGCGGCTGGCTCGGCGGCTCGCGCGGCGGGATTGCCGGCAGCCGTCGCGACACCGGCTCCGCGTCGGTGACATCGAGCTCCTCGCCGTGGTGCGCGATCTGCATCGTGCCCGGGGTCCGCAGCGTGTACTCCGCCCGCGCGCGCGTGACGTCGACGTGCAGGCACCGCCCGCGGTGCGTGACCGAGAACGCGTAGCGGGTGAGGCCCTCGGGCAGCTTCGGTGTGAACGCCAGGGTGCCGTCGCGCGATCGCATACCCCCGAAGCCGAACACGAACGCCAGCCACGAGCCCGCCAGCGCGGCCATGTGCAGGCCATCGGCGACGTTGTGCTCGAGGTCGCGCAGGTCGATCAGCGTGGTCTCGGCGGCGTAATCGAACGCCAGCCGCAGGTGATCGCAGCGCGCGGCGGCGACCGCCTGCGTGCACGCGGACAGCGACGAGTCGCGAACCGTGATCCGCTCGTAGTAGGCGAAGTTGCGGTCCATCTGCTCGCGCGTGAACGCGTGCGGGCACAGCACCATCGCGAGCACGAGGTCGGGCTGCTTGACGACCTGCCTGCGGTACAGATCGAAGTACGGGAAGTAGAGCAGCAGCGGGTACTGGTCGGGGCGGGTGCGCTCGAAGTCCCACTCCTCGTGATCGGTGAAGCCATCGGCCTGCGGATGCACGCCGAGCCGGTGGTCGTACGGGATCCGCATCCGATCGGCGGCCGCGCGCCAGGCCGCCATCTCCTCGGCCGTGACCCCGAACTGCTGCGCGCGATCGACGTGGCGCGCGCACACGTCGGCGGCGCCGTTCAGGTTCCGCTGCGCCATCAGGTTGGTGTAGACGTTGTTGTCGGCGATCGCGCTGTACTCGTCGGGTCCGGTCACGCCGTCGATCCGGAACTCGCCCTGGAGGTCGTGGTGGCCGAGCGAGCGCCACAGCCGCGCGGTCTTGACCAGGATCTCGACCCCGACGTCGCGCTCGAACTTCTCGTCGCCGGTCACCTCGACGTGGATCAGGACCGCGGCCGCGATGTCGGCGTTGATGTGAAACGCCGCGGTGCCGGCCGGCCAGTACCCGGAGCACTCCTCACCGTGGATCGTACGCCACGGGAACGCCGCACCGGCGTGTCCGAGCGCCTTCGCGCGGGCCTCGGCGGCCGGCAGGATCGACTGGCGCCAGCGCAGCGCATCCGCCGCCGCCTCGGGCACCGTGTACGTCAACACCGAGCCCACGTAGAGGTCGGAGTCCCAGAACGTGTGGCCGTCGTAGCCGTTGCCGGTCAGGCCCTTGGCGGGGATGCCGCGCCGCTCGGCGCGCGCCCCGGCCGACAGCACCTGGAACAGGTTGAACCGGATCGCCTGCTGGAGCTCCTGGTCGCCCTCGAGCTCGACGTCGGCGCGCGCCCAGAACTCGTCGAGGTAGGCGCGCTGCTCCTGCAGCAGATCGTCCCAGCCGGCCTGCTTGGCCGAGCTCGCCGCCGCGGCGACCTGATCGCGCAGCGCGGGCAGCGTCCGCTTCTCGGACCAGCCGTACGCGACGAACTTGACCAGGCGGAGCCGCTGACCGGGCTCGAGCGTGTCGATGACCACGAACCGCGCCAGGTCCGTGGTCACCTCCGTCGAGGTGCGCAGGTGGTCGGAGCCGCTCACCACGTGGTCCATCAGCGCCGCGACCCGCAGCCCGCTGCGCCGCGTCCGGTGGACGAGGATCGCCGAGCTGTCCCGACACGCGGCATGCTCGCCCTCGAGCGGGGACTCGACTGCCACCGCCGAGCGCGGATCCTTGCCGTGGGTCGGGATCGGCTCGTTCGCGACCAGCTCCGACTGCACGACGATCTCGGCCAGGCCGTCGAGCGGCTCGACCTCGTACGAGATCGCGACGATCGCGCGGTGCACGAACGACACGAACCGGGTCGAGGTCACGCGGATCGTGCGGTGCGCCGGCGACTCCCATTCGACGGTGCGGCGCAGCGTGCCGGCGCGCAGGTCGAGCACGCGATCGTGGGCGCGCAGCTCGCCGTAGCGCACATCGAACGGCTCGTCGCCGACCAGCAGCCGGATCAGCTTGCCGTTGGTGACGTTGGTGATCGTCTGGCCCGACTCGGGCGCGCCGTAGTTGGTCTCGGCGTACGGCAGCGGGTGGTGCTCGAACACGCCGTTGAGATAGGTGCCGGGCACGCCGTGCGGCTCGCCCTCGTCGAGGTTGCCGCGCACGCCGATGTGGCCGTTCGACAGCGCGAACAGCGACTCGGTGCGCGCCAGGTCCTCGAGGCTCAGCGAGGTCTCGTGCACCGCCCACGGCTCGACCACGAGGGCCGGGCTCGCGGTCATCCGCCCTCCAGCAGCGCCGCGAGGTCGGCGACGACGACGTCCGCGCCGTGGCGGCGCAGCTCGGCGGCCTGCCCCGCGCGATCGACGCCGACGACGTAGCCGAACCGCCCGGCGCGGCCGGCCTCGACCCCGGCGAGCGCGTCCTCGAACACGGCGGCCCGGGCGGGCTCGACGCCCAGCGCGCGCGCCGCGGCGAGGTAGGTGTCGGGCGCGGGCTTGCCGGCGAGCCGGCGCTGCTCGGCGATCACGCCGTCGATCCGGGCATCGAACTGCTCGGCGAGGCCCGCGGCGCGCAGCACCTGCTCGGTGTGCTTGCTCGACGACACCACCGCGGCCGCCAGGCCGGCGTCGCGCGCGGCGCGCAGGTAGCGCACCGAGCCGGGGTAGGTCTCGACCGGCCGCTCGTGCAGCAGGCGCTCGAACCGCTGGTCCTTGCCCGCCGCGATCGCGCGGACCGCGTCGTCCGCGGCCGCGATGCCGCGCGCCGCGAGCAACGAGCGCACGCCGTCCTCGCGCGGCTTGCCATCGACGTACTGCGTGTAGTCGGCGACGGCATCGAACGCGGCCTGGCCGTGCGCGGCCAGCACCGGGTCGAACGCCTGCTTCCAGGCCGCGGCGTGCAGCACCGAGGTCCGGGTGAGCACGCCGTCGAGGTCGAACAGGCAGGCGGCGATCCGCGGCGGCAGCCCGAGCCGGAGCTGGCCGGGCTGTGCGCGCCCGGCCTCCGCGCCCGGGCTCACGGCGCCCCTCCGAGCAGCGCGAGTGCCCGCGCCACCACGTGCTCGGTGGTGAAGCCGTACTGCTTCATGACCACGTCGCCCGGCGCCGACGCGCCGAACCGATCGACCGACAGGATGTCGCCGCCCGCGCCGACCCAGCGCTCCCAGCCGATCGAGCGCGCGGCCTCGACCGCGAGCCGCGCGCTCACCGCCGGCGGCAGCACGCTGTCGCGATACGCGGTGGTCTCGGCGGCGAACAGCTCCCACGACGGCATCGAGACGATGCGCACCCGCACGCCGCGCTGGCGCAGCACCGACTCGGCCGCGACGACCAGCGCGACCTCGGAGCCCGTGCCGATCAGGATCAGCTCGGGATCGGCCTCGTGCGGGTTGAGTACGTACGCGCCGCGCCGCACGCCGTCGGCCGGCGCATAGGTGTTACGATCGAGCGTCGGCACGTGCTGGCGGGTGAGCACGAGCGCGGTCGGGCCGGCCCGCCGCTCGACCGCGATCTGCCACGCGACGCGGGTCTCGTTCGCGTCGCCCGGGCGCAGCACGACCATGCCGGGGATCGCGCGCAGCGCCAGGATGTGCTCGACCGGCTCGTGGGTCGGACCGTCCTCACCGACCGCGATGCTGTCATGGGTGAACACCCAGATCGACTCGATCTGCGCGATCGCCGACAGCCGGATCGACGCCCGCATGTAGTCGGAGAACACCAGGAACGTGGCCCCGAACGGGATGAACCCGCCGTGGTACGCGAGCCCGTTGACCGCCGCGCCCATCGCGTGCTCGCGCACGCCGAAGTGGATGTTGCGGCCGCCGTAGCCCCACCCGCCGCCGGCGGCGCCCTGCACACCGTCGCGCGACCGGGCCGGTGATTCGAAGTCGCCGTCCTGCTTCAGCCACGTGTAGGTCGACGGATCGAGGTCGCCCGAGCCGCCGATCAGCTCCGGCACCGCGTGGGCGAGCGCCTGCAGCACCCCCTCGGATGCCTTGCGGGTGGCCAGGCCCTTGCCGTCGGCCGGGAACTCGGGGAGGCCGGCGTCCCAGCCGGCGGGCAGCTCGCGGCGGAACCGGCGCTCGATCTCGTCGGCGAGCGCGGGGAACTGCGCGCGGTACGCCGCGAGCCGCCGGCGCCAGCCGTCGTGTCCGGCCTGGCCGCGCTCGATCGCCGAGCGCATGTGGCGGAGCACGGGCTCGGGGACGTAGAACGCCGGCTGCTCCGGCCAGCCGAGGTTGGCCTTGGTCCGCTTGACCTCGTCGGCGCCGAGCGGCGTGCCGTGCGCCTCGAACGTCCCCGCGCGGGTCGGCGCCCCGAAGCCGATCACGGTCTCGACGATGATCAGCGACGGCTGGTCCCGGGTGTCGCGCGCCGCCTGGACCGCCCGCGTGATCGCCGTCAGATCGTTGCCGTCGGCGACGCGCTGGACGTGCCAGCCGTAGCTCCGGTAGCGCGCGCCGGCGTCCTCGGTGAACGCGATCGACGTCGTGCCCGACAGCGTCACGTGGTTGGCGTCGTAGAGCACGATCAGCTTGCCGAGCCGGAGGTGCCCGGCGAGCGATGCCGCCTCGGCCTGCACGCCCTCCATCATGTCGCCGTCGCTGGCCAGCACGTAGGTGTGGTGATCGAAGATCGCGTGGCCCGGCCGGTTGTAGCGCGCGGCGAGGTGGGCCTCCGCGATCGCCATCCCCACCGCGTTGCCGACGCCCTGCCCGAGCGGCCCGGTCGACGCCTCGACGGCGTGGGTGAGGTGGCTCTCGGGATGGCCCGGCGTCAGGCTCTGCCAGCTGCGAAACCGCCGCAGCTGGTCGAGCGTCATCTCCGGATAGCCCGCGAGATGGAGCAGCGCGTAGAGCAGCGCCGAGCCGTGTCCCGCCGACAGCACGAACCGATCGCGATCGATCCAGCCCGGATCGCCCGGGTCGTGCTTGAGGAACCGCGTCCACAAGACGTAGGCCATCGGCGCGGCGTCGAGCGGCAGGCCCGGGTGCCCCGAGTTGGCCTGCTGCACGGCGTCGACGGCCAGGAACCGCAGCGCGTTGACACTCTGCTGATCGAGATCGGACGGATTCACGACGCCTTCCTCTCGCTGGCCATCCCGTTGTGGCAGCCGCACGGCGCGATCTGCTCGGCCTCGCTGGGGCCCCACGATCCCTGATCGTAGGGCTGGACCGGCACGGCGTCGCCGAGCACCGGGTCGACCACGCGCCACTGCGCCTCGATCTCGTCCTGGCGTGCGAACAGCATCTGATCGCCGCGCATCGCCTCGTCGAGCAGCCGTTCGTAGGGCGGCGTCCCGCGCGCGCCGAGCGCCGGGTCCTGGCTCGCCATCAGCTCGTTGTCGCGGCCGATCACCTCGCCGGAACGCGCGCCCGGGCGCAGCACGCGCACGCCGAGCGCGATCGCGGTGTCGGGGCCGAGGCGGAACCGCAGGTAATTCGGGCACGTCAGGCGCTCGTGGAAGATGTCGCGCGGCGGCCGCTTGAGCTCGACGACCACCTCGGTGAGCGTGGTCGACAGCCGCTTGCCGGCGCGGATCGTGAATGGCACGTCAGCCCACCGCCAGGTGTCGATCCGCAGCTCGGCGGCGGCGAACGTCTCGACCGTCGACCCCGGCGCGACCCCGGGCTCGCTGCGGTAGCCGCGGTACTGGCCGCGCACGACGCGCCGCGGATCGAGCGGCTCGATCGCCTTGAGCACGCGCGCCTTCTCGTCGCGGATCGCCTCGATGTCCTGGCCGACCGGCGCGTCCATCGCGAGGATCGCGGTGATCTGCAGCAGGTGGTTTTGCACCACGTCGCGGATCGCGCCGGTCTCCTCGTAGAACCGGCCGCGGCCCTCGACCCCGAACTGCTCCGCCATCGTGATCTCGACCCGGCTGATGTGGTCGCGGTCCCACAGCGGCTCGAGCACCGAGTTGGCGAACCGGAAGTACAACAGGTTCTGGACCGGCTCCTTGCCGAGGAAGTGATCGATGCGGAAGATCGCCGACTCCGGGAACACGGTGTGGAGCTGCCGGTCGAGCATGCGCGCCGACGCCAGATCGCGCCCGAATGGCTTCTCGAGCGCGATCCGCGCCCCATTCGTGCACTCCGCCTGCTGCAGGCCCTGGATCGCGGTCGCGAACGCGCTGGGCGGGATCGCCAGGTAGTACAGTGGCCGCTGCGCCCCGCCCAGTGTGCGCTTGAGCTCAGCGAACGTCCGGGGGTCGTTGTAGTCGACGGCGACGTAGCGCAGCAGCCCGCCCAGCTTGTCGAACGCCGCGCGATCGACGCCCCCATGGTGCTCGAGGCTGTCGCGCACGCGTTCGCGCAGGCTGTCGACGCTGCGCCGCTCGCGCGCGACGCCGATCACCGGCACGTTCAGCGTGCCGTGCTTCACCATGGCCTGGAGTGCCGGGAAGATCTGCTTGTATGCGAGGTCGCCCGTGGCGCCGAACAGGACCAGCGCGTCGGACCGGGGTTGCGCCATCTGCCTCTCCTTCGTTGTGCTCCTGGGCTCGGCGAGCGGAATCGCCTCGTCGAGCACCTCCACAGCACGTGCGAGCGGTGTGCCGGGGCCTACCGCCCCGCCGCGGCTGCGGCGTTCTCCGTCAGCCAGCGGCGCAGACGCGGCGGCGTGGGCAGCCGCCGCCAGGAGGGTCGGCCTGGACGCGTTGCGGCACATCGCGCCGGCGAACTCGTGCCCGCCCAAGCCAGCGCCATCCTTTCACGGGGGGCGCCCGGCTGCGGTCACTCAGGTCTCCTGTGTCGTAGGCTGTGCACATCGCCTCCCCATCGTCATGTGGGCGTCGCCTGCGGTTCGGCCGTATCGAGGCACATGAGGAATCGCAGCGTGTCTTCGACCACCGGACGATGCGGCAATTGGATCGAGGAAGCCAGCACACGTTGTAGCAACTCCACGGTTCGATTCGACGGATACTTCCAGAGCTGGCGGCAGAGGACCGAGAGGGCGTTGCTGTTGACTGCGCCAGTGTCGAGCATATTGAGAAGAGCTTCGCCTATTTCGGTGGCATAGTAGTTCTCGAGCGCCAGAAGCGCGGCGACACGCACTCGAGGTCCCGAATGGGAAGACAGCACAGCGAGGAGAGCAGGGATCGCCGTGGGGTCGCGAATCTCTCCCAAGCATGCGCAGCCTGAGACTCTCACACCCTGATCCGCATCGTCGAGCAGGGGAATCGCTAGACTCGCCGACGATGGAGGCCCGAGCATCGACAGCCGATGAAGAGCAAAGGCGCGCTCGTCTGCGGCTGGATGTTGCAGTCGGCGGGAGATCTCGGCAAGCACGTTGCCGACGGGCGCCGTCTCGTCACTCTGCAATGCCTTCACCGCCGAATCCACGACACCTGACGCATCATCCTCAACGAGGCGCAACCACAGCTGACGTCGATCCGGATCGATCGGGTATACGTTATTCAGGAACTCCAAGGAATCGGCCGCGTGAACTCGAACAATCTCGTTGTCATCGCTGAGCACTACGTCGACGAGCTGGGCGCGAGCCGCCCTCGGCTCGTACTTCCAGAGCTGCACCACGACCTCCATGCGAACGCGGTAGTCGCGCTCGCGAGCAGCGAGCAACTCCGAGAGCACTTCGGCGATCGTGGGGTCGTGATATGCGGCAAGCGCACCCACGACACGGCAGAGTGCATCTTCGGACGATTCATTGCGCGCTGCCCAAACCAGCGGAGGCCAAGCTTCAAGCCGACGTATTCGGCCCAAGTTCACCGCCGCGGTGCTTCGGATCTCCGGGTCCGGGTCCCGGAGACCAGCGATGAGTAGTTCGACTGCGCCATCGAGAGCGCCAAGGCGGTCAAGCGCGCGTTCTTTGACCTCGAGTTGCGGACTAAACGCATCTCTCGTGAGACGTTGAACGATGCGTTCATGAAGGGACGATGAAAACATGACCCTATTTTATGGGAGTGAGCAGACCGCCAGGAATCAAACCTTGAACCAAGATCTCATGGTTTTTCTGCATCGTACGCATAACATTGTCTGCTTCCTTGGCGATCTTCCCCTTCGGATGATCTGCGATGATATCTCGAACGTCCTCTGGTGTCAGGACCCTGAGCTTACCTTCGGGCACGAGCCGGTCAAGGGCTTCTCGGGCGACCTTGGAGATACGGTTCTTGTTCGTGAACTTTGCTGCGCCTCCCGTCTTGTTGCCAATGATCTCCGAAAACGACACGAAGGTCTTCGTCGGGCCAGCGTCATCGGTGTCGTTACCTCGCGAAGTGCGCTTCTTCTCGTCCCTCGCTTTCGGGTGCACATGTGCGATGAGCTCCTCCGCGTCTGGTGACGGGGTGTTCTCGTCGATCGGAACACCGACCGACTGCCCCGGGCGCCACTCATCGTCCCCGCGGTAATAGAAGCCTGCTCGAGGGGACTCTGCCTTCTTGAGCTCCTCGCCCAGTGGAATTTCTTCGGCGCTACCGACGTTCTCCTCGGGGTTGATCTTGGCAACGAATTCGAGACGCTTGCCATGGGGGTCCATGCGCAGCTCGGTCAACCGATGGCGCAGCTTCCAGACGAGGAGCTGGCCGCGAACCCGCAGCTTGCTCGGCTGCTTCGCGATCAATGCCGCGAGCTTTGGGCGAATGTCGCGAACAGCATCGGCCAGTCGCTTCCGCTTGTCCTCCTCTTGCTTCTCATCCTTGTCCTTCCCGTGGTCCCTGTCCTTGGCATCGTGGTCGTCGTGATGCTTCTTGGCCTTGGCGTCCTTCTTGGCCTTGCGCTTGGCCTTGAACTTCTCTGCCAGGCCCTTGAGCTTGGCGCCGACCTTGCGCGCAGCGCTGGCCAGCTTCTTGAGCAGCCAGTTCGCGACGAAGTCGAGAACAACGACGGCAGCGGATGCGAGCACGGCCGCGAACAGCGCCCCGGCGGAGCCACCCTTGACCGCGAGCAGGAAGGCCATGAACGCGCTGAATGCGGCGATGATCCGGCTGATCGTGCCCCACGCGGCCTGCAGGCCCTCGATGACCGCCATCACCGCGCCGGCGGCCGGGACGATCATCGACACCAGCTTCTCGATCAGGATGGTCACCAGCGCGGCCGGGATCGCGACCATCAGCGCGTCGAGCGCCATCTGGATGATGTGCTCCTTGGTGAGGCCGCCCTCGAGCAAGAGCTCGAGGATGATGCCGCCGACCCCGAGGAGCTCGAACACCTTGCCCTTGAACCAGTCGATGACCGCGGTCTTGAACGCCGACCACAAATGGTTCTTGATCCCGTCCCAGACCGCGGCGCCGAGCTTGCTGAGCCAGGCGCCCGGGCCACTGGCAATGTCCTTGATCAGCTTGACCCAGGTGCCGAGCGCCTCGACCACGGCCTG
>DATAPF010000032.1:0-5289 GCA_036265355.1 Kofleriaceae bacterium
GTCGAGGCGTTCGAGGCCTGGCTGTGCAAGGACGCGCTCGAGCGCACCCGCTACAAGCAGAAGGAGGCGGCGGCGCTGCTCGGCATGTCCTACGATCAGTTCCGCCAGCGCTACCGCAAGTACGGCCTGGGCAAGGACTGATCAGGCGCGGCGCGCGGTTCGCTGGCCGTTGCGCCGCGCTGCCCGGTGGCCGTTCCGCTTCGCCTTGCCGAACAGCTCGTCGACGGACTCCGCCGTGAGCGCCTGATCGAACCAGCGGTCGAGCGTCTTGAGGTCGGTGCACTCTTCGATCTGGCGGCGCTGGAGCGGCGAGGTCGTCACGCCGCGCTTGGTCAGGATCTTCAGCACCCCCTCGGCCTTGGCTCTGGCTTTGCCTCTGGCCTCCGCCAGGTCGTAGGTGCGCTGTTCGGCAGCGCTCAGGTACTTGCGGAGGTCGGGCATCTTCTCGAGTTCCTTTCGAAGTGCGGGAGGCAGCATGTTCCGAACCATCATCGAGTATAGCAGCGCCGTTTCCGGGTCGAGCCTGGACACGCCCCGGAGTGTAGCGGAGACGATGAGGCGCGCGGCCGGCGTATTGCGGCGCGCGTGGATGAACGCGGACAGCATCGCGAGATCCGGTTCGCGCGTTGCTTGCGCAGCGTCGGTGAGCTTCGGGACGGTCTCGGGGCCGATGATGTGCTGCCGGAATACGGTGCACGCGCCATGCGCCAGATTCGATGTCCGGAATCCGGGCATGAGTCCGAGATCCGGACACCAGTCCGGATCCCGGACGGTGGGCCCGGCTACAACTTCAGGGTCCCAGCTACCGCTCTGGTATGGGCGCGCACGTTCGTTACCGAGCCGCGGATCCGGCAGGGTGGTCGGCTCCCGGCCCGATGAGCTCGTACACATCGCAGCGCTGGAGGCTGGCAGGCGCGGACCGATGCGTGCGTGATACGGCGATGCCGGACGCGCGGCGGCGCGCAGCATGGGGCGTCCCGGGCGGCGGGATCGCGCGTTGCAACCAGCAGCCGCATGACCACCATGACCACCGACGAGCATCGACCCGACGAGCATCATCCGCATCCGCACTGGATCGGCACTGGCCACGAGGTGCGTGCGAGGATCGAGCATGCGCTGCGCATCCGCAGCGCGCCGCCGGGAACGTCGCGTGCGAAGCTGGAGCACGTCGTGAAGGAGGCGGGCGGGCGGGTGTGGATCCAGCTGAAGAAACGGCCGTCGATCGGTGTGGTGGCAGTCGGCGCCGCCGGGCTCGCGGTCGCGAGCGCGGTCGGGGTCGGCGAGATCGCGATCGGGATGATCGCCGGTTACGCGGCGTACCAGGTGCTGCGGGAAGGGGTCGCCCCCGGAGAGGCGGCCCGGAAGATCGTCGAGGAGATCGCGAAGCTGGGGTGATCGGGGCGGGCGGGCCGTCGCGCTCGGCGATTCGAGCTAGACTGCGCGCCATGGGCATCTTCTCGCGGATCAAGGGGGGTATCTCCAGCAAGGCGAATGCCGCGATCGACCGGGCGGTCGATCCGGCGAAGGAGCTCGACATGGCGATCCTGGAGCTCGAGGAGGGCCGCAAGAAGGCGCTCGCCGAGCTGGTGTCGTACAAGGCGACGGCCAAGCAGCTCGATGCCGACGTCGAGAAGCACCGCGCCAAGGCCGCCGAGTGGGAGCGCCGGGCGATGCTCGCGGTCAAGGCCGGCGACGACGAGGCCGCCAAGCTCGCGCTGCGCGAGAAGAAGGCCGCCGAGGCGGAGGCGGTCAAGATCGAGCGCGACAAGCACGAGGCGGCGAGCTACGCGATCCAGCTCAACAAGAGCCGCAAGGAGTTCGAGACCAAGCTGCGGATGCTGAAGATGCGCAAGGGCACGCTGGCGACCCAGATCGCGGCGGCGCGCTCGGCCGGCGGCGACGCGTTCGGCAACGACTCGTCGGTGTGGGACCGGTTCGCGGCGGCGGAGCAGCGGATCGACAGCGAGGCGATCGCGACCGAGGTCGACGCGGCGATGCGCGGCGAGGAGCTCGAGGACAGGGCGTTCGACGCCAGGCTGGTAGCGGCGGCCGGGACCGCGAGCCTGCTCGGCGCGCCCGGCGCGCCGGAGGCGGAGGACGCGCTGGCCAAGCTCAAGGTGAAGATGGCCGAGCAGAAGGCCGCCAAGCAGAAGCAGCTCGCGGCGGAGGCGGCCGGTGGGGCGAAGGAGCCCAAGGTGGACACCAAGGTGGACAAGTGACGGACCGCAGCCTGTCGTCCACCGTGGGGATCGGCGCGCCCGGTCAGGGCCCGGACGCCGACGAGGCGCTGTCGACCCGGCTGCGCGATCTCGCACTGGTCGAGATCGACGCGCTGATCCAGGGCGATCGCGCGCAGGAGCTGGTCGCGGCGTTCGCCGACGACGTCGCCGATGCGCTGCGCGAGGCGCGGGCCCGGATCGCGGTGCTGCGCGGCCAGCTCGGCGGCGCCGATCCGCTGTCGGTGCTCGACGCCGCGGCGCACCAGCGCGCGTCCGACGCCGGGGCCGCCGGGGTCGACCGGATCCGCGGCCGGCTCGCCGCCCAGGTCGAGGCGGCACGCGCGCTGGCCCGGATCGCCGACCTCGCGGCCGGCCTGGTCGCCAAGCTGTTCGAGGCCGACCGCCGGCGCTAGTCCGGGCCGAGCGAAGCCCGACGAGGCGCGCCGGAGGCGCGTCTCGGTGGAACAGCGCAGCGAGGAACGGACGGAAGAAGATGACCAGGGGGTGGCCCTGAACAGGGACACCCCCTGAGCCGGTGCGGCGCCGCCTCAGTGCGCGGCGTCGAGCCAGACCTCGACGCGGCGGTTGCGCTGGCGATCGGCCTCGCCGGCGTTGGATGCAATCGGCATCGCCGAGCCGAAGCCCTCGACGCGCTGGGCGTGGATGCCGCGCAGTTCGAGCTCGCGCGCGATCGTGGCGGCGCGGTGCTGCGACAGCTTGAGGTTGCCGGACGACGCGCCGGCGGCGTCGGAGAACCCGAGCGGCGGGAGCGGCAGATCATGCTGCGTGCGTGCGCAGCGGCGCGATCACGGTCTCGGCGAACCGCTCCATCTCCTCGAGCTGCGGGCTGCACTGCAGGAGCAGGAGGTCGATGCCGGCCTTCTCGAACGCGACGACCTGGTCCTGGACCTGCCACGGCGAGCCGCACAGCCCCGAGCGCAGCCCGCGGTTGGACACCGAGTACTCCTCGAGCGTGACCCGGTTCTCGAGCTGGGTGTTGGCGAGCCAGTCCTGGTAGTTGTGGTAGCCCGGCGAGTCCGGAGCGACGTTGGTGATCCGCGCGAGCTCGCGGTCGACCTCGGCCTGATCGTCGCGCACGATCGTGTAGCCGGCGACGCCGTAGACCATGCGGGGCAGGCCGAGCTTGGCGCGGCGCTGCTCCATGTCGGTGACCTTCTCGCCGACCCGGGCCGGCGCATCGCCGTGCATGACGTAGGCGTCGCACTGCGACGAGATCAGCGCCTTGGCCGCCGGGGACTCGCCGCCGGCGTAGATCACCGGGCGCGGCTTGCGCACCGGCTTGGGCTCGAGGATCACGTCCTCGACCTTGTAGTGCTTGCCGGTGTAGCTGAACTTCGGCTCGTTCCACGCCCCGTTGACGATGGTGAGCCACTCGGCGGTCCGCCCGTAGCGGTCGTCGTGCTGCTCGAAGTGCACGCCGTAGCGGCGTGCCTCGTCGGACCACCACGACGACACCACGTTGAGCGACAGCCGGCCGTTGGCGATCCGGTCGACGTTGGCCGCCTGCTTGGCGAAGATCGCCGGCTGGTGGAACGTCGGGCGCACCGCGACCATCAGCTCGAGCGACTCGGTGACCGCCGCGAGCCCGGCCGCGGTCGACCACGCGTCGAGGCACGGCGCCGAGATCCCCTTGATGTCGTTGAGGAACAGCTCGGCGATCAGCGTCAGGTCGAACCCGATCTGCTCGCTGCGCCGGGCCAGCTTCTTGTTGTAGGCGAACGTGGCGTCCATGCGCTCGTCCTCGACGTTGCGCAGCCAGCCGCCGAACACGGGCATCCAGTAACCGAATCGCATCTCAGGCCTCCCCCCACGCGCGGCGCGCGAGGTAATCGACCAGCCGCTCGAACGGGTCGAACCCGACCACGCGCGGCCCGTCGGCGACGAAGTTGGACAGGGCGTTGATGTCGTAGACGTAGGGCTTGCCGTCGCGGTCGTCGATCAGGTACTCGACGCCGCCGATGTCGAGCCCGGTGCGCGCGGCGATCGCGAGCACCGCGTCCTTGATCTCGGGCGGGGCGTCGTAGGCCTCGACCCGCATGCCGTTCTTGGGCGCGTCGAGCGCGCACGCCGCGCGGGTCAGCTCCTGGCCGCCCGCGGTCTGGCACGCGTCGGCCGGACACAGGTTGAACGAGCCGACCTCGGGGAACACCCGGATCGCGTACAGGATCTCGCCGCCGAGCACCTCGACGCGCGTGATCGCGCCGCCGCGCAGCGGAGCGGCCTCCTGGACCAGCGCGGTGTCGTCGACGCCGAACTCGAGCCGGCCGGCGCGGACCGCGGCCGCCAGCTGGTCGGCGTCGTCGAACCGCGTGATCCCCGCGCCGCTGCCGCCGATGTTGGCCTTGACCAGCAGCGGGAACCGCAGGCCCTGGGCGGCGCCGGGCACCTGCGACGGGTGGTTGACGACGCGACTCGCCGGGTAGGGGATGCGGAGCTCCTCGAGGATCTCGAGCTGCACCGCCTTGGAGATCTCCATCGTGTAGGCCCTGCTGCCGTTGACCACCGGCACGCCGATCCGCTCGAGGTGGCGCAGCCACTGCAGCGTGTGGAACGTGACCTGGCGCCGGCCGCGGGTGTACGACGACGGGCTCGCGCGGTTGAACACCAGCGCGAACGGCGCGCTGCGCTCCGAGGGATCGTAGGCGTGGGCCGCGGCATCGATCCGCGCGAACGGATAGCCGCGGCGCTCGAGCGCCGCAAACAGCGGCCGGAACCAGTCTGGGTGCTCGTAGAAGATGCCGATCGGCTGCCTGGACTTCATGATTTCAGAGGTTTATCCGCGATATCGGACGAATGCAATACGGTTCGGTCACGTCATGGATTGGGATCGTCTCATGACCCAATGCGGCGTGCCTACCGACCGTCCAATCCGGGTCGCATATAGTTCCCGGGAATGGCTGACGAGGCGAATGACCTCGATCGAGATCTCGATCTCGTTCTCGCACGCCGGGGCGACCGCGACGCCTTCGGCCGCCTGGTGCGGCGCCATCAACGACGCGTGTACGCAGCAGCGCTCCACATCCTCGGCAACCACAGCGACGCGGACGAC
>DATAPF010000033.1:0-2959 GCA_036265355.1 Kofleriaceae bacterium
ACGGTCGTCGACCCGGGCCGGCCGCCGGAGCGGTCACAGCGTGAATCCGCCGTCGATGATGTATCCGGTGCCGGTGGTGAAGCCGCTCTCGTCGCCGGCGAAGTGGATGGCGACCGCGGCGACCTCCTCGGCGGTGCCCAGCCGGCCGAGCGGCTGGCGGGCGATGAACATCTCTCTCGCGTTGCCGCCCAGCGCCTGGATCCGGCCCTGGAGCGAGGGCGTGTCGATCGTGGCCGGGCAGATGCAGTTGCAGCGAATGCCCCGGGTGACGAAGTCGAGCGCGACCGCCTTGGTCAGCGCCATCACCGCGCCCTTGGTCGATGCGTAGAGATAGCGGTTGGGGGCGGCCTTGCCCGCCGCCACGGCAGAGCCGATGTTGACGATCGAGCCGCCGCCGTTCGCGAGCATCGCCGGCAGGAACGCCCGGATCACGCGGTGCATCGACTTGACGTTGAGATCGAACGAGAACTCCCAGTCCTGCTCCGAGCAGTCGAGGATCGTGCCGTGATGCACGAACCCGGCCGCATTGAGCAGGATGTCGACCGGGCCGACCTGCTGTGCGAGCGCGGTGACCGCGGCGGTGTCTCGCACATCGAGCCGCGCGGTCTCGGCGATCCCGTCCGCCGGTCCCGGCAGCGCGCGGTCGTCGAGGTCGGTCGCGAACACGCTCGCCCCCTCGCGCGCGAAGCCGAGCGCGCAGGCCCGGCCGATCCCGGCCGCGGCGGCGGTGACGAAGGCGCGCTTCCCCTGGAGCCGGTTCGACATGGCCCGATCATATCCACGCTGGCAAGGTGCGAGTAGACTCGTTCCGCCGATGAGCGATCTGCTGGTCTCGATGGAAGGCATTGACAAGTCCTTCCCGGGCGTGCGTGCGCTCGATCAGGCCCGGTTCGAGCTCCGCGCCGGCGAGGTCCATGCGCTGGTCGGCGAGAACGGCGCGGGGAAGTCCACGCTCATGAAGGTGCTCGCGGGCGTGGTGCGCTGCGACGCCGGCGCGATCCGGCTGGGCGGCACGGCGGTCGCGATCGCGAGCCCGCGCGCCGCGCGGGACCTGGGGATCAGCATCATCCACCAGGAGCTCAACCTGGTCCCTCACCTGACCGTGGCCCAGAACATCTTCCTCGGGCGCGAGCCACGGCGCTGGCCTCGGTTCGTGCTCGACGAGCGCGCGCTCGACGGCGCGGCGCGGGCGGTGCTGGATCGGCTCCGGGTCGGCATCGATCCGCGGACGCGGGTGTCCGAGCTGACCGTCGCGATGCAGCAGATGGTCGAGATCGCGAAGGCCCTGGCGCTGGATGCCCGCGTCCTGATCATGGACGAGCCGACCGCCGCCCTGACCACCGCCGAGATCGCGGAGCTGTTCCGGATCACCCGCGAGCTCCGCGCCCGGGGCGCCGGCATCGTTCACATCTCGCACCGCCTCGAGGAGCTCCCCGAGATCTCGGACCGTATCACGGTGATGCGCGACGGCCGGACGATCGAGACCCTGGCGACCCCGACCGCGACCCTCGATCGGATCATCCAGCGGATGGTGGGCCGCACCCTCTACGAGCCGGCACCCCAGATCCCCGAGGTGGCCCGGCACGAGGTGGTGCTCGAGCTCCGCCGGGTCACCCGGGGCCGCGCGATCCGGGACGTGAGCTTCCGCCTGCGGCGCGGCGAGATCCTCGGCGTCGCGGGCCTGATCGGCGCCGGCCGCACCGAGGTCGCGCGCGCGATCTTCGGCGCCGATCGGATCGACTCCGGCGAGATCCTGGTGCGGGGCCGCCCGGTCCGGATCCGCAGTCCGCGCGATGCGGTCCGCCTCGGCATCGGCTATCTGTCGGAGGACCGCAAGCGCTACGGGCTCGCGCTCGGCATGCCGATCGAGACCAACATCGCGCTCGCGGCGCTCCGGCGCTGTGTGGGCTGGCTGGGTACGGTGAACACGGCCGCGACCGACGCGATCGCGCAGCGATACGCCGGCGCGCTGCGGATCCGGACGCCGTCGCTGCACCACCGGGCGAGCAGCCTGTCCGGCGGCAACCAGCAGAAGGTGGTGATCGCGAAGTGGCTCGCGGCCGACACCGAGATCCTGCTGTTCGACGAGCCGACCCGCGGCATCGACGTCGGCGCCAAGAGCGAGATCTACCAGCTGATGAACGATCTGACCCGGCAGGGCAAATCGATCCTGATGATCTCGTCGGAGCTGCCCGAGGTGCTGCGCATGAGCCATCGCATCCTCGTGATGTGCGAGGGCCGGATCACGGGGGAGCTGCCCGCCGGAGCCAGCCAGGAGCAGATCATGACCTACGCGACGCGTCGCACCGGCGCGAGGACCGAGCATGGACCCGCCGCCTCCCCCTGAGGATCGCGAGCCGGAGGCCCGGCGCCCGGCCCGCCGCGGCCGGGGCTCGAGCGCCGTCCAGACGCTGCTGGCGTTTGGCGCGCTGATCGCCATGGTCGTGGTGTTCTCGATCGCCTCGCCCAACTTCCTGCAGTTCGACAACATCGTCGGGATCCTGCTCGCCACGGCGGTCAACGGCGTGCTCGCCCTCGGCGTCACGTTCGTGATCATCGCGGGCGGCATCGATCTGTCGATCGGCACCGTCATGTCGCTCTCGGCGGTGATGGCCGGCGTCGTCATCACCAGCTGGCAGCTGCCGATCCCGCTGGGGATCGCGGCGGGGCTCGCGACCGGGGCCGCGGCGGGCATGGTCAACGGCTTCGTCATCGCGCGGCTCAGGCTGCCGCCGTTCATCGCCACGCTCGGCATGCTCAAGGTGGCCAACGGGCTGGCCCTGATCATCTCCGGGCTGCGGCCGCTCTACTTCACGGACACGCCGTCCTTCAACGAGATCGCGATGGGCTCGATCGTCGCCAGGCTGATTCCGAGCCTGGAGATCCCCAACCTGGTGCTGTTCCTGCTGGGCGCCGCGCTGGTCGCCGGATACGCGCTCAACCGGACCATCCTGGGCCG
>DATAPF010000034.1:0-10887 GCA_036265355.1 Kofleriaceae bacterium
GACCGCGCGGTCGCCGAGCTGGTCGGCGAGCTCGACCGGCGCAGGGCCGAGCTCGCCGCGCTGCGCACCGAGCACGAGGAGGCGCTCGGCGCAGCCGCCGCCGACCAGGCGACCGCGCTGGACGAGCAGACCGCCGGCCACGCCGCCGAGCTCGCCCGCAAGGACCACGACCACGCCGCCGAGCTCGCCCACAAGGAGCAGGGCCACGCCGCCGAGCTCGCCCACAAGGAGCAGGACCACGCCGCCGAGCTCGCCCGCAAGGAGCACGACCACACCGCGATGCGGGCGCGCGACGCCGCGGCCCACCGCGACGCGCTGGCCGGGCTCCAGGCCGAGCTCGATCGCCAGATCGCCGACCACGCCCGCATGGTCGAGATCGCCGACGCCGAGTTCGACGAGCTGATCGCGCACCACGAGCACACCAGGGGCCAGCTGATCGAGGACCACCGGCGCGCGACCGAGGAGCTCGTCGCGTCGCACGCCGACGAGTTCGCCGAGGCCGCCGCCGAGCGCCGGAGCACCGCCGAGGACCACCGGCGCGCGACCGAGGAGCTCGTCGCGTCGCACGCCGCCGAGCTCGCCGAGGCCGCCGCCGAGCGCCGGAGCACCGCCGAGGACCACCTGCGCGCGCTCGGCGAGGCCCGCGACGCCGCCGAGCAGCTCGCCGCGGAGCACGACCGCGAGCTGGCGCGCCACGCCGAGGCCGCGAACCGCGCGCTCGCCGAGCAGCGCGCCGCGGCCGCCGCCATCCAGCGCGCGCTCGACGAGGCGGTCGCGCGCCACCACGCCGAGCGCGACACCGCCGCGCGCGCCGCGGCCAGGGCGCTCGATGACCAGCGCGCCCAGCACGAGCGCGCGCTCGGTCAGGCCCAGAGCGACGCCGCGCGGGCCCGGTCCGCCGCCGAGGCCGACCACGGCCGGGCGCTGGCCGCCGCCGCCGGCGAGCACGACCGCCAGCGCAAGGAGCTCGCCGCCGAGCTCGCCCGCCAGACCGGCGAGCTCACGACCGAGCGCGACGAGCTCCGCCGCGGCCTGTCCTCGGCGCGCGACGCCCAGAAGCGCACCGACGCCGAGCTCGCCACCGCGGTCCAGACCATCGCCGACCGCAACGCCGAGCTGCGCGCCCACGCCGCCGCGATCGCCGAGCGCGACCAGCGGATCGCCGAGCTGCGCCGCGAGATCGAGGCGATCGAGCACGAGAACGCGAGCTACCAGGAGCAGGTGCTGCGCGCCTACCAGAAGATCAAGGCCGACGAGGCGATGGTCGCGCGCGCCAAGAAGGCGATGGCGATCGCACTGACCGTGCTCGACGAGCCCGCGACCCCCAAGGTCGAGCCCGACTGAAAAGAGGTGTCGGTCAAAGGAACGTCCTCGAGAAGACGTCGAGGTGTGCCTCTTCCCTCTTCCCGCTTCACTCGACGTCTCTGGATCGCAGCGCGGGCGGCGCGCGCCCGGGTGTACGATGGACCGGATGACCACCGAGGGTGAGATCAAGGGCGAGACCCGGCCGAGGCGGATGGAGCTCCCGACCCCGGCGATCGCCGACTTCCTCGCGACCACGCCGCTGTTCACCGGCTGCGATCGCGTGACGATCAGCAAGATCGCCTCGCACGTGTTCCCGGTCGAGGTCCCGGCCGGGACCGTGATCGTCCGCGCGGGCACGCCCAACCCGGGGATCGGGATCGTTTACTCCGGGCGCGCCACGGTGCGCGACGGCGGTGACACCATCGAGGACGTCCCGGCCGGCGGCGCGTTCGGCGAGACCGGCGCGTTCCTCGGCACCACCCAGCCCCACGAGGTCGCCGCCGCCGAGGACAGCGTGATGCTGCTGCTCAGCCACGACATCGTGACCCAGCTCGCGGCCCGGAGCGCGGCGTTCTCGTACGCCGCGGCGCGCCGGCTCGCCGCCCGGTCGATCACACGGGGGGCTTTGCCCCCCGCCCCGCCGGCAGAGCCGGCAGGGTCCCCACCCCCCATCTCGCTTCGCTCGACCACCTCGCCGATCCCGGTCCGCCGGCCGTCCCAGACCACCCCGCCGGCCGGCGAGCCGCGCGCCGGGCGCAGCACCGCACCGCCGACCCAGGACGACATCCGGTTCGTCCGGATCTCGATGTACGACCCGTCGCCGCAGGTCGTGTCCGCGGTCCCGGCCAAGCTGATCCAGCAGCACCGGCTGCTGCCGCTCGCGCTGCGCGATCGCACGCTCACCGTCGGCATGGTCGACCCGTTCAACACCGCGTCGCGGCTCGAGCTCCAGCGCGTGCTGTCGACCAGCAACGTCGTGGTCGTCGCGATCGGCCAGGACGACTTCCACGAGGCCTACGTCCGGCTGCGCATCGACCCGGTGCGCGCGGCGCGCGGCACCCGCGGCCCCGACCCGGTGTCGCCCGATCAGCTGGTGTTCGACCAGGCCGACCAGGAGCGCGACGCCAAGCAGCCGAACCCGGTCGGCGACGAGATCGTCGCGCTCGCCAGCCGGATGATCGCCCACGCGATCGAGCGCGGCGCGTCCGACGTCCACGTCGATCACGGGGCGACCGGCCCGCGGATCCGGTTCCGCGTCCAGGGCCAGCTCTACACCTGGGATCACGGGGTCCCGGCGAGCGCGGGCAAGAGCCTGGTCGCGCGGCTCAAGGTGCTGGCCGGCCTCGACGTCACCGAGCGCCGCCTGCCCCAGGACGGCCGGCTCGGCGTGCGGGTCGGCAAGCGCGAGGTCGACATCCGGATCTCCACCATCCCGACCAGCCGCGGCGAGAAGGTCGCGCTGCGCGTGTTCGAGGCCCAGGCCATGCTGCGGCCGCTCGAGGCGATCTTCCACGACGCGCCGATCCTCGAGGCCGTCCACCTCGCGATCCAGCGGCCGTACGGCGCGATCGTCGTCGCCGGCCCGACCGGCTCGGGCAAGACCACGACGCTGTACGCCGCGCTCGGCGAGCGGCTGCGGACCCGGCCCGACACCAACGCGCTCACCGTCGAGGACCCCATCGAGTACCGGCTCCCCGGCGTCACCCAGGTCCAGGTCAACCACGCGGTCGACCTCAGCTTCGCCAAGGTGCTGCGCGCGATGCTGCGCCAGGATCCCGACGTGATCATGGTCGGCGAGGTCCGCGACGACGACACCGCCCAGCTCGCGCTCGAGGCCGCGATGACCGGCCACCTCATGCTGACCTCGGTCCACGCCAACAACGCGGTCGGCGTGGTCCAGCGCTTCGAGCACCTGGGCTGCGCCCGCCCGCTGATCGGCCAGTCGCTCGCGCTCTCGGTGGTCCAGCGGCTCGCCCGCCGGCTGTGCCCGCGCTGCACCACGACCGAGGTCCCGCCACCGCTCGTGCTCGCCAACCTCGCCGACTTCGGCCTGGTCGAGCCCGGGCGTCGCCCCGCGCTGCCGCGCGCGGTCGGCTGCGCCGAGTGCAACCAGACCGGCTACGCCGGACGGGTCGCCGTGGTCGAGATGCTCGCGCTCGACGACGCGCTGCGCGCCCAGATCATGGCCGGCGCGCCGATCACCGAGCTCGAGCGGCTCGCCACCGACGCCCGGCTGCTGTACTCGTTCCGCCAGTCCGCGCTCCAGCTGATGGCGCGGCAGATGATCACGCCGGCCGAGGCCCTGCTCACCCTGACGTGAGGCACGCCGCCTCGGGGCTGCCTGTCGCGGATCGTGGACGGCGCGGCGCCGGCGTGACGCCGCGGCGCGCGCACTGCTAGGCTCGCGGGCCGATGACCGCCGCCCGCCGCTTCCCGCTCGCGCTGGCGCTGGCGATCGTCGCGATCTCGACCGGCGCGCCGTTCGCGCGCTGGGCCCAGCCGGCGCCGGCGATCGCGATCGCCGCGCTGCGGGTCGCGGTCGCCTCGGCCGTGCTGCTCGCCGCCGGCTGGCGCGAGCTCGCCGGGCTCGGCCGGATCGCGACGCGCGACTGGCCGCTGGTCGCGCTGTCGGGGGCGCTGCTCGCGATCCACTTCGGATCGTGGATCGCCTCGCTGTCGTTCACCTCGACCGCGGCGTCGGTCGCGCTGGTCGCCACCTGCCCGATCTTCGCCGCGCTGTTCGGCACCCTGCTCGGCGACCGGGTCAAGCCGCGCGAGCTCGCCGGGATCGCGATCGCCGGCGCCGGGTGCGCGGTGCTCGCCCGCGGTGACTGGGTCGCAGGCGGCAACGCGCTGGCCGGCGATGGCCTGGCGCTGATCGGTGCCGCCAGCGGCGCCGCGTATCTCGTGGTCGGCCGCCGCCTGCGCACCGCCGTGCCGCTGCTGCCCTACCTCGGCACGGTCAACGCGATCGCCGCCGTGGCGCTGGTGACCGCCTCGCTCGCGGTCGGCGCGCCGCTCGCCGCGCTGCCCGCGCACTCCTACGTGGCGTGCGCCGGCGCGGCCGTGTTCGCATCGTTCGTCGGCCACAGCTTGCTCAACGCCGCCGTGCGGACCACCCCGGCCCACCTGGTGACGCTGGTGATGCTCGGCGAGCCGATCGGCAGCTCTCTGATCACCTGGATCGCGTTCGGCGAGCGGCCACCGCTCCACGCGGTGATCGGCGGGGCGGTGGTCGTCACCGGGATCGCGGTCGGGTTCGTGGTCCGCCCGACCCGCGCGGCAGCGCCAGCGCGGCTGCGACCGAAAGCCCCGCGGTGACCGCGAGCGGGAGCCCCGGCGCGGCGACGCGAGCTGCGAGCGCGAGCAGGTACGGCGCGACGAAGCCGACGTACGTCAGCACGTAGTACAGCCCGGTGATGCCGCCGCGCGCGTCGGGCCGGGCCAGGCGCTGGACCGCCTGGAAGCCGCCGGTCATCGCCATGCCGTACCCGGCGCCGAGGATCGGCGCGACGACCAGCAGCAGGGCCGCGAGCTGGCGCGCGACGGCGAGCGCCGCGAGCACGAGGCCGGCGGCCCCGACGAGCAGGCCGAGCCGCGACCCGATCACCGGCTCGAGCCGCCGCGTGACCGGCTGCACGACCACGCCGGCGCCCAGCGTCATCCCCGCGATCAGGCCGGTGTACACCATGGGCGCGCGGCCCAGGGAATCGGCCAGCATGCCGGGCAGCGCCGCGACCGCGATCGCAGGGAACCCGTACACGAATGGCGCCATCGGGACCACACCGCGCGCGAAGCTGCGCCAGCCCGCGCGGTCGAGCTCGATGCGCAGCAGCGGGCCGGGCGGCGCGCGATTGCCGGCATCGGGGGCGCCGCGGGCGGCGAGCACCAGACCGCCGAGCAGCGCGGCGTGGATCGCGTACGGCAGCAGCGTGGGCGCCGGCAAGACCTGCGCGATCGGGCCGCTCACCAGCGGGCCGAGCCCGAACCCGGCCGACAGCGCGATCGTCGCCCGGCGGGCGCCGGCCCCCGGCGCCGCGTCGCGGGCGGTCTCGCTGAGCTCGACCACCCAGGTCGCGCCTGCGCTCATCGCTCCGCCGGCCCCGAGCCCGTACAGCAGCCGGCCGAGCAGCAGCGCGCCGAAGCTGCCGCCGCCGGCGCCGAGCACGAGGCTCGCGGCGAGCGCGACGCACGCCGCCGGCAGCGTCACCGCGCGCCGGCCGCGGCGATCCGACAGCGGTCCGGCCAGCAGCAGCCCCGGGACCAGGCCGAGCGCGTACATCCCGAACAGCAGCGCGAGCTGCGCGGCATCGAGCGCCAGCCGCGCGCGGTAGACCAGCAGCAGCGGCACGAAGTGATTGGCGCCCCACGCGACCGCGAACAGCACGAGGCCGGGCCGCTGCCACGCCCGCGCGTCGTGCTCGAACCGGTCCGTGGTGGCCATCAGGTCCGGGGACAGCATCTCATTTCGATGCCGGGGGGCAAGCCGCCGTCGCGTGCCATCCCGCCCCGGATCGGACACCCGGCGCCCGATCTTCGGCCGGCGGATCGCGGTCGCGGCGAGCACGTGACACCGCCGTCGAAGGGTGTATCATGGACACCTTTATGAGCGACGCTGCACTGGTCCTGGCGCGCCGGTCCCTGCTCGGGCTCGCGATCGGCGATGCGTTCGGCGAGACGATGTTCGGCGAGCCGGCGGAGGCGGCCCAGCGCGCCGCCAAGCGCGTGCTCGCGGCGCGCCGGCCCTGGCGATGGACCGACGACACGGCGATGGCGCTGTCGATCGTCGAGGTGCTCGGCAGCCACGGGGCGATCGACGTCGACGCGCTCGCCGACGCGTTCGCGCGGCGCTGGGCGCGCGATCCGGATCGCGGCTACGGCGCCGGGGCCGTCCGGCTGCTCGACCGGATCAGCCGCGGCGCGCCGTGGCGGCGAGAAGCGCAGAAGCTGTTCGGCGGCCAGGGCTCGTACGGCAACGGCGCCGCGATGCGCGCCGCGCCGATCGGCGGCTACTTCGCGGGCGATCTCGATCGCGTGCGCCACGAGGCGCTGCGCTCGGCCGAGCCGACCCACGCGCACCCCGACGGCGCCGCCGGCGCGGCCGCCGTGGCCGTCGCCGCCGCGCTCGCCGCGTCCGGTGCGCGGCGCGATGACCTCCTGCCCGAGGTCATCCGGTGCACGCCGCCGGGGATCACCCAGGAACGGCTGCGGCGCGCGGCGGACACCGATCTCAGCGCGGATCCGCTGCGGGTCGGCCTCGCGCTCGGCACCGGGCTCGACGTCGCCGCGCACGACACCGTGCCGTTCGCGCTGTGGGTCGCGGTTCGCCACCTCAGCTCGTTCGAGGACGCGATCTGACCGCGACCGCGCAGTACGACGATCGCGACACGCTGGGCGCGATCGTCGGCGGCGTCGTCGTGCTGGCGACCGGCGAGGCCGGGATCCCGGCGCTGTGGCGCGCCGCGGTCGAGGACGTGCCCGACCCGCTGGCGGCCGAGCTGCCGGCGCTCGCGGACTGACCGGCATGGGCGCACCCGCGCCGCAACGGTCACCCGGCCCGAGCGCCACGATCGCCCGACCGCAGCGACCGCCGACAGCGATCATGCGTGAGTGCCGCACCGAGTCCGGGCCGGCGCCTGGGCGTCCCGGACCTGTGGTACGGATGAGCGGTGGCTTGCCTGCGCGGCTCCCACGAGACCCACGATGATCGAGTACCTGCACCTGAGAAACATAGGGCCGGCTCGCGAGATGCGGTTCGAGCCGTCCGAGCGCCTGAACATCGTCACCGGCGATAACGGGCTCGGCAAGAGCTTCCTGCTCGACGTCTCGTGGTGGGCGCTCACCCGAACGTGGGCAGGTACGATCGCACTGCCCACTACCCGCAAGGCGGCGAGGATCGAGTACGTCATCCATGGCAAGACGGGACCCGCGCGCCATGTGACCTCGAAGTTCCGGCGCGAAGACGAGAGCTGGCCGCTCGACGCCGGACGTCCGACGATGCCGGGCATCGTCGTGTACCTTCGCATCGACGGCAGCTTCTCGGTCTGGGATCCGGCGCGGAACTACTGGCGCACGGATCCGGACCGTCCCAGCGCCTATCACTTCACGGCCAGCCAGGTCTGGGACGGCCTGGAGATCGGCGGCCAGCGCGCGTGCGAAGGGCTCGAGCGCGACTGGGTGAGCTGGCAGGAGGCTCGCAAGCCGCAATTCGAGGCGCTCGAGGAGGTCCTGCGCGCCCTGTCGCCGGAATCCGAGACGCTGCGAGCCGGCGCACCACGGCGGCTGTTCCTCGGTGAGGGTCGCGATCGACCCACGCTGCTGATCGGAGCTCAAGAGGTCCCTGTAGCGCTGGCTTCCGCCGGAATCCGGCGCGTGCTGGCGCTTGCCTATTTCCTGGTGTGGGCGTGGTTCGAGCACCGGGTCGCGGCGGAGCTGCTGGGGCGCTCGCCCGAGAACCGCTTCGTGATCCTGTTCGATGAACCCGAGACCCACCTGCACCCTCGCTGGCAGCGCACGATCGTCCCGAGCATCCTGACCGCGCTCGAGCAGCTACGCGACAGTCATGCTGCCACGCCGCAGCTGATCATCGCCACGCACGCGCCGCTCGTGCTCGCCTCGGTCGAGCCGCTGTTTTCTCGCGACACCGACCAGCTGTTCCATCTCGACGTGGTGAACGGGGCGGTGGTGCTGGACAAGGTCGGCTGGGCGACGCAGGGCGACGTCTCGGAGTGGCTGTTATCGGACGTGTTCGGCCTCGATCAGGCGCGGTCGGTCCCGGCCGAGCGGGCCATCGAGGCGGCCGAGGCGTTCATGCGCGGCGAACGGCAGCTGCCCAAGGGGCTCGATTCAAAGCGAGCGATTCACACGACGCTGCAGCGCCTGCTACCTGCCAACGACCAGTTCTGGCCGCGGTGGCTACTCGACACCGGGACACACAGCCGCCGCAAGCCAGGCAAGAAGGCGAGACCATCGTGATCCCGGTCGGCCGAGTCGCCAAGCCGCGAGGATACGACGCGGTCAAGCGGAGAGGCGTTGCATGGCTGCGGGCAAACCCGCATGCGAAGCGCCCCCAGGATCTATGGTCCCCCTATCTCTCGCACCTCGCCAGCGGCTTCTCTCACCGCTGCGGCTATGCCGCCATGCTGGATCCCACCGGGGGCTCGGTCGACCACTACCTGAGCTGGCACCAACGTCCGGACCTCGCCTACGACTGGTCCAACTTTCGGTTCGTTTCCTCGATCCTGAACGCGTCCAAGCATACTGCCGACGACGCAGTCCTGGATCCGTACCTGGTTCAGGGTGGATGGTTCGAGATCTTGTTGCCCTCGCTGCAGATGCGCCTGACCTCGAACGTGCCCGCGAAACACCGCGCCAAGGCCGAGTACACGCTGAAGAGGCTCAAGCTTCGCGACGGGGAAAAGGTGATCCGCTGGCGGCGCCACTACTACGACGCATACCAGCAGGGAAAGCTCGACCTGGATGGCCTGCGGGAGTGGGCGCCGCTGATCGCCGAAGCAGTGGAACGGACGCTGCCGGTGGCGAGCAGCCCGCGCAAGCGCCGGACGCGACGGCGGCGGCGGGCCAAGCCAAGGCGATGATCTCGAAACAGCTCGGGGTGCCAGGCGCCGCCACCCCTTGGCGACCAGCGGGTGAGGCGCGCCGCTACCCGTGGGCGGCGCGGGCGAGCGCGGTGTCCTTGCCGTGCTGCCACAGCGTGCGCTCGAGCGCGAGCAGCAGCGGGCCGAACGTCGCGCGATCGAGCGCGGACACCACGAAGCCGCCGGCGCCGTTGGCCAGGTGCTCGGCCTCGTCGGCGGCCAGCCGGTCGGCCTTGTTCCACACCAGGATCCGCGGCTTGTCGGTCAGGCCGAGGTCGGCGAGGATGCCCTCGACGGTCCGGATCTGCTGATCGCGATCGGGGTCGGCGGCATCGACGACGTGGACCAGCAGGTCGGCGTCCTCCATCTCCTCGAGCGTGGCGCGGAACGCACGGGTCAGCTCGGCCGGCAAGTCGCGGATGAACCCGACGGTGTCGGTGATCACGACCTCGCGCTCGCGGGGGAACCGCAGCCGGCGCGAGATCGGATCGAGCGTGGCGAACAGCTGATCGGCGGCGAGCGCGTCGCCCTCGGTCAGGTTGTTGAGCAGCGTCGACTTGCCGGCGTTGGTGTAGCCGCAGATCGCGATGATCGGCACCTCGCGATCGGTGCGGCGCTGGCGGCGCAGCCGGCGGTCGCCGGCGAGCTCCTCGAGCCGCTTCTCGAGCAGGTTGACCCGCTCGCGCGCGCGGCGGCGGTTGATCTCGAGCTTGGTCTCGCCGGGGCCGCGCCCGCCGATCCCCGCCTTGCCGCCGGGGCCGGCGGTCAGCCGCGACATCATGGTGTTCTTCTCGACCAGCCGGGGCAGCGCGTAGCGCAGCTGGGCGAGCTCGACCTGGAGCTTGCCGTCGCGGCTGGTCGCGTGCTGGGCGAAGATGTCGAGGATCAGCATCGTGCGGTCGATGACCTTGAGCTCGGTGGCGGCGCTGATCGCGCGGGCCTGCCCCGGCGTCAGGTCGGGGTCGAAGATCACGAGCTCGGCGCCGAGCTGCATCGCGCGCAGCAGGATCTCGTCGAGCTTGCCGCGGCCGACCAGGTACTTCGGATCGGCCTCGGGCCGGTTCTGGATCAGCACGTCGAGGACCTTGACCCCCGCGGTGCGGCACAGCTCGCGCAGCTCGGCGACCCGCGCCTCGCCGGACTGCGACGACGCGCGGGCGCGGCCGATCCCGACGTGCACCAGCAGCGCGCGATCCTTGCCGGCGTCGACCGCGGCGACCCGGCGGGCGCGGCCGAACTCGGCCTCGAGCCCGGCGATCAGCTCCACGAAGTTGGTTCGCGGCTGAGCTGCCAGCTCCGCGGGCAGCTCGCGCCAGGGCCGGTCGGCGGGAGCGTCCGCCACCAGGTGGCCGATATACAGCTTGCCGGGACGACCCGCCGCGTCGACGGTAATCGCCGCTACAGCATCCAGCCGCAGCAATGCGAGGTCGGTCAGGTCGTCGCGGGTGAGCGGCTCGCCGCGCAGGTGGGTATGGACCAGACGAAGCCCGCGGAACCGGCCCTGTCCGCCGCGCATACGGCCGACGTCGGGCAACATGATCTTCGATGCATCGCCGACGAAGGCGTGCTGGATCGCACCGCGGCGATCGATCAGCACACCGATCTGTCGGTGGAGCTCGGCGCTCTGGGCAGCGAGCTGGGCAGCGAGCTCGCCGGACACCACGTCGGTTGGCGCGACGCGCCGCCGGTACAGCCGCTCCAGCGCCTTGATCTCGCTCGCCTTGAGTCCGGTGAGATTTCCTGTCACCTCTTCGTGCAATTTGCTGTGACCTTCCTGTATGCGATCGCACGAGGAATCTACCCATTGCGCGCCGGTTTGCCACCGATATAGTCAAGATCGTGACTCGCCGGTTTCGCGCCCTCGTCGCTCATCCGCACGTGGAGGCGCTCGGCGAGCTCGCCGAGCTGCTCGGCGGGCTGGGCATCGCGGTCGAGACCGCGCGGTCGACCGTCGAGGCGATGAACAAGCTGCGCTCGCAGCCGG
>DATAPF010000035.1:0-26597 GCA_036265355.1 Kofleriaceae bacterium
GCGGCGGCCCCGGCGAGCCAGCGCCGCCACGCGCGGGTCACGGGGCCTCCGCGATCTGCGCGCCGGTCTCCACGCGCGCCTCGGCATCCGGCCGCGCCGTGCGCCGCGCGCCGATCCGCTCGACGACCGCGAACCCGGCGAGCGCGATCGCGACCACCGCGAGCACGACCGCGCCGTCGGGGACGCCCAGCCACGCCGGCAGGGTCAGCGCGCCGCGCGGCGTCGCCTCGTACAGCCCGCGCAGCGGCGCGAACAGCGCGCCGGTGGCGAGCACGCCGGCGAACATGCCGAGCACGACGGCGAGCCCGTCGCCCCGCCCGCTCGCCGCGGCGACGCACGAGGTGCCCGGGCACAGCCCGGCGAGCGCCAGGCCGGCGCCGAACACGCCGCCGCCGACCAGCTGGGGGATGAGCCAGGTCTCGGGGACGTAGATCCGCGAGACATCGAGCACGCCGAGCCAGCCGAGCCAGAACACGCCGAGCATCGCGACGACGATCGCGGTGAACATGACCTGGAACACGGTGAAGTCGGCGGCGTAGAACTGACCGACCAGCTTGCGGGCGCTGCCCAGGCCGGCGCGCTCGAGGGCGGCGCCGAACGCGACGCCGCAGCCGGCCGCGGTCGCCAGCCCCGCGCCGGTCGTGTCGCCGTCGATCCAGGGCGCCGTCATCGCCACACCCGCACGAGCAGCGGCGCCGCGAGGTACGCGCCCGCGAACGCCGCGATCATGAACAGCCACGCGCCGGCCGCGAGCACGGCGCCGCCGGTCAACGCCAGGCCGCTGGTGCAGCCGCGCGCGAGCACCGCGCCGGCGCCCATGATCGCCCCGCCGGCGAACCCGAGTCCGAGCCGCGCCCGCCGCCCGGTGCGCGGACCGCGCTCGACCTCGCCGCCCAGCCGCCCGGCCAGCCGCGCCGACACCAGGCCGCCGAGCGCGACCCCGGCGAGCTCGACCAGCAGCCAGTCGCGCCACGGCCCATCGCCGGTGAGGTAGCGCGCGAAGTACGGGTTGGCCTCGGCGGCCGACGGCGCGATCGCGCGGGCCAGCCCGGCGGCCGTGGTCGCGAACGCGCCCGACGCGCCCAGGCCGCGGCCGGTGATCACGAACGCGGCCAGCAGCACCAGGCCGAGCGCCACGCCGGCCGCGTACGGATCGCTGTACGGGCGGCGCATCACTGGTCGCCCTTCCCGGGCGACGCCTCGACCGGGTAGCCCGGGTGATGCAGCGACCAGTCCTCGAACGAGCCGTCGTAGAGCATCACGCGGTGGCCGAGCCGGCGCGCCGCGAACAGCATCGCGGTGGCCTGCTGGCCGATGTGGCAGTAGCCGATCACGGTGTCGCCGGGCTTGACCCCGGCGCGGGCGAACCGCGCGCGCAGATCGTCGTCGGAGCGCAGCTGGTTCTGATCGTCGAACACGCTGTCGAACGGCACGCTGAGCGCGCCGGTGATGTGGCCGGTCCGGTGCGGCTGATCGTGGCTGTGGCCGGTCTGTGCGCCGTCGTAGAACGCGCGATCGCGCGCGTCGATCACCGCGAACCCGGGCTTGCCCAGGCTCGACAGCACCGTGGTCGCGTCGGCGACGATCGGCCGGATCGCCAGCGGCGCGAGCGCGCCGGTCCGGGCCGGCGGCGCGGCGTCGGTGACCGCGCGATGCTCGCGCAGCCACGCCCCCAGGCCGCCGTCGAGCAGCGCGGTGCGATCGCCCAGGCCGGCGGCGTCGAGCGTGAACACCACGCGGGTCGCCGGCGACACCCAGTCCTCGGCGAAGTAGACCACGATCCGCGAGCCGCTCGAGATCCCGAGCGCCTCCAGGCGGCGGCGCAGGTCGTCGGGCGGCGGCAGCTCGAGGTGGAGCTGATCCTTGCCCTGCATCGAGATCGAGATGTCGGACAGCTCGACCTTGCGCGCGCCCGCGATGTGCTGCTTGCGGTAGCCGTCCGGATCGCCGACGTGCAGCACCACGAGGTCCTTGTCGGCGAGGTGGGCGGCGAGCCACGCCGGCTTGACGAGCAGCGGCATCGCCTCGGCGGCGGGTGCGGCGGGCGGGGTGCGCGGCCCGGCGGCGGCCGGTGCGGCGAGCGCGGCGAGGAGCGACAGGGCGGTGGAGAGCTTGGTCATGGGGGCCTCGGTGCCGCCAGCGTGGCGCACCGGTGCCGCGGCCGCCGCCGGGATGCAGCGAACGGGACCGCCGCCGCTGCGAACGGGATCCCGGTGCAGCGAACCGGATCCCGGGGCCGCCGGGTCGCGATCCGCTCAGCGCGGCGTGCCGAACAGCCGCTCGAACTCGGCGCGCCGGGTGCGGCTCAGCTTGACCTGGGTGCCGTCGGCGAGCACCAGCGTGCAGTCGCCGCGGAACAGCGGGTGGACCTCGCGGATCCGGTCGATGTGGACGATCGCGCCGCGGTGGACGCGCACGAACCGCCGGGGATCGAGGCCGGCCTCCAGCTCGGCCATGGTCTGGCGGATCAGGTAGCTCGCGCCGCCGACGTGGAGCGTCGCGTAGTAGTCGGCGGCCTCGATCCAGTCGATGTCCCAGGTCCGGACCGCGACGATCTTGCCGCGCGTGCGCACCAGCAGCCGCTCGATCCCACGCTCGATCCCACGCTCGATCCCACGCTCGATCCCACGCCCGATCCCACGCTCGATCCCACGCTCGCTCCCACGCTCGATCCCACGCCCGCTCGCCGGCACCTGATCTCGCTCGTCGAGCCGGCGGTCGCCCCCGCGCTGGTTGAGCAGCGCGAGCACGGGATCACTCGGCCCCGGCGTCCCCGGCGCGCCGGCCCCGCCGCGCAGGCGCTGCTTGGCGCGCGCGAGCGCGGTGGCGACCCGTGCGTCGTCGAACGGCTTGAGCAGGTAGTCGACCGCGTGCACCTCGAACGCGCGCACGGCGTAGACATCGTACGCGGTGACGAACACCACCGCGGGCAACGCCTCGGGGCTCAGCGCGTCCAGCACCTGGAAGCCGTCGACCTCGGGCATCTGGACGTCGAGGAACACCAGCTCGACCTGCGCGCGATCGATCAGCGCCGGCGCGTCGACGCCGATGCAGTCGCCGACCACCTCGATCTCCGGATCCGACGCCAGGACCGCGCGCAGCGCGGCGCGGGCGAGCGGCTCGTCGTCGACGATCGCAGTGCGGACCGCCGTCATGGCGCGGCCGGCGGCTCGCCGAGAGCCTCGCTCCATGGCAGGCGCACCGCCGCGATCACGCCGCCGTCGCCGGCGCGCAGCTCGAAGCGCTGATCGCCGCGGTAGAGGTGGCGCAGCCGGTCCATCGTGTTGCGCAGGCCGACCCCGGCGCGGTGGTCCTCGCCGAGCGCGCCGGTGTTGAACACCTCGATGCACAGCGCCGCGCCGTCCCGCCGGGCGCGGATCGCGACCCGCCCCGGACCGGCCGACCGCGCGATGCCGTGGCGGATCGCGTTCTCGGCGAGCGGCTGGAGTAGCAGCGTCGGCACCGCGGCGCGGCGGACCTCGGCCGGCGCGTCGATCTCGAACGCCATCCGGTCGGGAAACCGCAGCCGCTCGATCTCCAGGTAGCGCTCGGTGATCGCGAGCTCGGTGGCGAGCGCGACCCGCTGCTCGCCGGCGTGATCGAGCGAGTAGCGCAGCAGGTCCGACAGCCCGGCGATCATGGTCACCGCCTCGCGCTGCTGGGCCGTCCGCACCAGCGCGCTGATCGAGTTCAGGGTGTTGAACAGGAAGTGAGGCTGGAGCTGGAGCTCGAGCGCGTGCAGCCGGGCCTCGGCGAGCGAGACCTCGAGCCGCGCGGCGGCGCGCTCGCGGTCGCGGTACTTGCGGTAGTACAGCGCGGCGTGGTGCGCCACCAGCAGGCCGGCGTACAGCGCGATCTGCTGCGCCAGTCCCGACAGCGCGACCCAGCGGAACGCCACCCCGAGCTCGCGGGTCCCCATCGCGTCGTACGGCCGGACCACGACCAGCAGCATCGCCCACCACACCGAGTGGATCGGGGCGATCACCAGGGCGGCGGCCGCGTGCAACGCCACCCCGCGCGCGGTCAGCGGGACCAGCGGGATCCGGCGCGCCAGCCAGCCGATCACCGGCATCAGCACGAACCACGCGTTCCAGATCAGGACCTGGTAAGCGACCACGCGCCACAGCGTGTGCCCGTGATCGAGCATGCTGATCCAGACCTGGAGCCCGCACACACAGCCGAGCGCGGTCCAGAACGACAGCGACAGGATCCATAAGAGGTGGCGCCGGCCCACGATCTCAGTCTGCCGCATGCCGGGGCCGCGCGGGGCGCTCGTGCAGCCAACGGCGTCCGGCGCGCAGCGAACCGGAAGCGCCGGCCGCCGGACCGTCCGGGTTCACCTCGCGCCCGCTTGCAGGCGCGCACCACGGATCCCTCGCTTCGCCGACGATGATGACGGTTACGGCGCATTGACCTTTCTTACGGCGAAGCGGTGGCGCGCCGCGAAACCCACACGGCCGTGCCGCGACGCGGGATCGCCGTGCGACACGCTCCCGCCCGCCGCTTCACGAGCGGACAAGGAGGGACGATGACGAACGAGACCTGGCCGGATCTCCGGCCCATCGCGCGCGGCACGCTCGTTGCGGCCGTCGCGCTCGCGTGTGGTCTGCCCGGTGCCTGCACGCCGCGCCCCCAGGACGGTGCCACCGGCGAGCCCGCCTCGGCAGACACCGCTTCGAACGCCGCGGCGGCGACCGTGTTCCCTGCCGGCCGCGGCGCCGCCGTGCCGTGGATCGAGCTCCAGGCCGAGGACGCGGCGACCAACGGCACGATCCTCGGCCCGAACCGCACCAAGTGGGATGCCAGCCACATCGAGGCCGAGGCGATCGGCCGCATGGCGGTGCGCCTCGATCATACCGGCCAGTTCGTCGCATTCCACACCACCGCGCCCGCCAACTCGATCGTCGTCCGATTCTCGATCCCGGACGCGCCGGGCGGCGGCGGCATCGACGCGACGCTCGGGCTCTACATCAACGGCACGCGCGTGCGCTCGCTGCCGCTGACCTCGCGCTACGCGTGGTCGTACCGCGGTGGCACGATCGGCGACCCCAGCGTCGACATCCCCGCCGAGCAGCCGCACACGTTCTTCGACGAGGCGCACGCGCTGCTCGACCCGATCCCGGTCGGTGCCGAGGTCAAGCTCCAGCGCGACAGCCAGGACAGCGCGGCGTTCTACGTCATCGACCTCGTCGACTTCGAGCAGGTCCCGGCGCCGCTCACCATGCCGGCCGGGTTCCGCTCGATCACCGAGTTCGGCGTGCAGCCCAGTGACGGCATCGACCACGCGACCGAGATCCAGACCGCGCTGCGGTCGACGGCCAAGCTGTGGTTTCCATCCGGCGAGTACATCGCGCAGACGATCACCAATGGCAACGTCGGGCTCGACAACCCGGGTGCCGAGGTCCGCGGCGCCGGCATGTGGTACACGACGCTGCGCGGCGCCAAGACCATGTTCTTCTGCATCGGCGCCAGCACGCGCTGCGTCTACGGCGATCTCGCGATCTTCGGTGAAAGCAAGGCGCGCGCCGAGGAGACCCAGGGCCCGCAGAAGGCGTTCGCCGGTCCGCTCGGCAACGGCTCGCTGCTCGAGAACCTGTGGATCGAGCACAAGGTCGCCGCGATCTGGGTCGGCAACGATCCGCCGTTCCAGGACGCCCCGACCCAAAATCTGGTGATCCGCAACTCGCGGATCCGCGACACCTACGCCGACGGGATCAACCTCGACAACGGGACATCGAACTCGCTGGTCGAGAACGTGCATTTCCGCAACACCGGAGACGACGCGGCGGTGGTGTGGTCGATCCAGTGGACGCGTTGGGTCCGGGAGATGACGTTCCGGTTCGGCGATGGCTTCATCCCGGCCAACGCCAAGGGCGCACCGGACCAGGGCGTCGGTCACGGCAACACGTTCCGCCACATCACGGTGCAGATGCCGTGGCGCGCCAACTGCTTCGCCGCCTACGGCGGGTTCGACAACCACTTCGAGGACAGCATCTGCGAGGACGTGCTGACCTATCCCGGCATCCTGATCGACAACGAGTTCTCGCCGTATCCGTTCAGCAGCCCGGTGACGACGTTCCGCAACATCTCGCTGGCGCGCGCCGGCGGGCCGATGTTCCTCGAGAACACCGGCAATCCGTGGAAGCACGGCGCGCTCAAGCTCTACATGCGCGAGGGCAACGTCAACGACATCCTGGTCGAGAACGTCGACATCACAGATCCGACCTACGCGGGGATCGAGTTCCGCGGCTTCGGCACCGCGTTCGTGCCGGCGGGCGAGCGGATCTCGCCGGAGTACCTCGCGGCGGCCGACAGCGCGAGCTACTCGAACGTCACGCTGCGCAACATCACGGTGACCAACGCCGGCACCAACGGGATCGAGATCGTCGACAACGCCGGGCGCGGCAATGTCACGTTCGATACGGTCTCGGTGTCCGGCTCGCAGGGCCTGCCGCTGGCCCAGGGCAATGCCTCGGCTGCGTTCTTCACCCTGGTCGGCACGAACACCGGGTGGGCACCCGGCGGCGGCGGTGGCGGCGGCAGCGGCGGTGGCAGCGGCGGCGGCAGTGGCAGCGGCAGTGGCAGCGGCGGTGGCGGTGGTGGCCCGGTGAACCTCGCGCTGCACCGGCCGGTCACCGAGAGCAGCCATACCCAGAACCTGGTCGCGACCAACGTCACGGACGGCGACCAGACCACCTACTGGGAGAGCACCAACAATGCCTTTCCACAGACGCTCACGGTCGATCTCGGCGCGACGATGTCCGTCAACCGGGTCGTGCTCAGGTTGCCGATCGCGAACTGGGGCGCACGCACGCAGACGCTCTCGGTGCTGCGCAGCACCGATGGCAGCACGTTCACGACCCTCGTCGCGTCGGGCGGCGCAACGTTCGATCCCGCCTCGTCGAACACTGCCACGATCACGTTCGCGGCGACCTCGCAGCGCTTCCTGCGGCTGAGCTTCACGGCCAACACCGGCTGGCCCGCCGGCCAACTCGCGGAGCTCGAGGTCTACGGCGATGGCGGTGGCGGTGGTGGCGGCGGCACGGTGAACCTCGCGCTGCAGAAGCCGATCACCGAGAGCAGCCACACCCAGAACCTGGTCGCGACCAACGCCAACGATGGCAATCAGAGCAGCTACTGGGAGAGCACCAACAATGTCTTTCCACAGACGCTCACGGTCGATCTCGGCGCGGCGATGTCCGTCAACCGGGTCGTGCTCAAGGTGCCGATCGCGGGCTGGGGGGCGCGCACACAGACGCTGTCGCTGCTGGGCAGTACCGATGGCAGCACGTTCACGACCCTCGCCGCGTCGCGCGGCGCAACGTTCGACCCCGCTTCCTCGAACACGGTCGCGATCACGTTCACGGCGACCTCGCAGCGCTTCCTGCGGCTGAGCGTCACGGCCAACACCGGCTGGCCCGCCGGGCAGATCTCCGAATTCGAGGTCTACGGCCCGTGACGGGAGCAAGAGCTGTCGAGGAGCCCCCGGCCGCGGCTCAGTACCCGCCGAGCTCGGCGTACCGCGCGCGGTGGTAGCTCGCGTCGCCGAACGTCATCTCCGAGGCCCGGGCGCGCTTGAGGAACAGCCCGATGTCGTGCTCGTCGGTCATGCCGATGCCGCCGTGCAGCTGGACCGCCTCGTTGGCGACCAGGCAGTAGGCGTCGGACAGCTTGGCCTTGGCGATCGACACCAGCTGCGCGGCGTCGGCGCTCTGCGCATCGACCGCGCGCGCCGCCGCCATCACCACCGAGCGCGACAGCTCGAGCTCGATGTACAGCCGCGCCGCGCGGTGCTTGAGCGCCTGGAAGCTGCCGATCGGCACGCCGAACTGGCGGCGCTCGCGCAGGTAGCCGAGCGTGCGCTCGAGCGCCTCGGTCATGCCGCCGAGCATCTCGCCGGTCAGCGCCACGGTCGCCTCGTCGATCACGCGGGACAGCAGTCCCAGGCCGTCGCCGCCGGCCGCGAGCTCGGCGTCGTCGCCGACCACCGCGCCGTCGAGCACGAGCTGCGCGACGTTGAGCGAGTCGATCCGGTGCTGGCGCACGGCGGTCAGCCCCGGCGTCCCGGCCGGGACCACGAACAGCGCGATGCCGCCGCGATCGCCGTCGTCGCCGGTGGTGCGCGCCGCGATCACGTACGCGTCGGCGAGGTGGCCGCCCCACACCTGGGTCGCCTCGCCGGAGAGCTGGAACCCGCCGTCGACCCGGGTGGCGCGCACCGGCGCGCGGGTCAGGTCGAACCGGCCGCGCCGCCGGGAGTGCGCGAGCGCGAGGACCTTCTGGCCGGCGATCGCCGGCTGTAGCCACGCCTCTTTGTGCTGCGCGCTGCCGCCCAGTGCGACGGCGCGGCCCGCCAGCACGATCGAAGGAATGTATGGCTCCGGAGCGAGCCCGCGCCCCATCGCCTCGGTCACCAGCACGACCTCGGCAAGCCCCATGCCGAGGCCGCCGTCGGCCTCTGAGAACGAGATCCCGGTCCAGCCGAGCTCGGCCATCCGGGCGAGCCGGTCGAGCGCATAGCCGCGCTCGTCGCGGCCGTCGCGCAGCTTGCGCAGCCGCGCGAGCGGTTCGCCGGCGGTGATGAACTCGTTCGCGGTGCGGGCCAGGAGGGCCTGGTCTTCGGTCAGTGCGAGCTGCATGGCGTCGTCCTCGTCGTCGTCCTGGTCGTCGTCGTCGTCGGGGTCGTCCTCGTGCTGGGCCCGGTCAGTCCGGCAGGGCGAGCACGTGCTTGGCGATGATGTTGAGCTGGATCTCGCTGGTCCCGCCCTCGATCGTGTTGCCCCGCGAGCGCAGCCAGTCGCGGGTCTGGGCGAGCTCGCGCGGGTCGAAGCCCTCGCCCTCCCAGCCCACGCTCTGCGGCCCGCGCAGCGCGAGGATCAGCTCGTGCCGGCGCTGGTTGAGCTCGGTGCCGTAGATCTTGAAGATCGACGACTCCGGCCCCGGCTTGTGCCCGGCCCTCGCGGCGTCGGCGCTGCGCTGCATGGTCAGCGCGAAGCAGCGCTCCTCCATGGTGAACTGGGTGACCCGGTCGCGCAGCACCGGATCGCCGATCCGGCCGCCGGGCTCGCGCTCGCCGATATAGTCGCGCGCCACCTCGACCAGCAGGTTGCCGGCGGTCGCCGGCCGGCCGCGGCCGCCCGCCCCGAACAGATCGCCGATCATCGTGCGCTCGTGGCCGAGCAGCGCCTTGGCCACCGTCCAGCCGTTGCCGACGCCGTGGATGATGTCGCGGGTGCGCGCCCGCGCGTCGGTGAAGAACGTCTCGCAGAACGGCGACGCGCCGCTGATCAGCTTGATCGGCCGGACCTCGACGCCGGGCTGCGCCATGTCGAGCAGGAGGAACGTGATGCCCTCCTGCTTCTTGCCGCCGGTGTCGGTGCGGAAGATGCCGAACATCCAGTCCGCCTTGTCGGCGTAGCTGGTCCAGATCTTCTGGCCGTTGATCGTGATCTCGTCGCCGGCGATCCGCGCCGAGGCCGCGAGCGATGCGAGGTCGCTGCCCGCGTTGGGCTCGGAGTAGCCCTGCGCCCAGCGGATCTCGCCAAGTGCGATCTTCGGCAGGTGCTCGCGCTTCTGCTCGTCGGTGCCGAACTGCAGCAGCGTCGGGCCGATCATCGACATGCCGAACCCGACCAGCGGCACCGGCAGGCCGAGCCGGCGCAGCTCCGCGGTGACGATCTTCGCGCACTCCTTGTCGAGCCCGCCGCCGCCGTACTCCCGCGGCCAGGTCGGCGCGGTCAGCCCGCGCTCGGCCATCACCTCGCAGTAGCGCTGCGAGCTGGGGTGCGGGAGCTCCGGCCGGCGACCGCCCCAGTAGTCCGCGGTGGCCGGCGGGAGCTCGCCGATCTGGCCCGGCAGCTCGCGCTCGAAAAATTCCACCAGCTCGGCACGAAAGCTCTCGACGTCGGTCATGGTCCTCTCCCTGTGCGGCGGCGCGCGGCTGCGTCAGGCCTCCCGCTCATCGCATATCCCCGGCGGGTTTGCCAGCACCGCGCCCCCCGCGCGACGTGGCACAGAACTTGGACCTTCGTTGGGTATGAGCGAGGCTCAAGCGCGCGCCCGGTCGACGGTGGTCGACCACGATCGGATCGAGGAAGAGCTGCGTCGCGTGGTCGCCGCGCGCGACGAGATGCTCGCGATCGTCTCGCATGACCTGCGCAACCCGCTGAGCGCGGTGCAGCTCAGCGCGCGTCTGCTCGGCGAGCTCGGGCTCGACGAGCGCGCCCGCAAGCACCTGGAGATGATCCAGCGCGCGATCCGGAGCATGAGCCGGCTGATCGAAGACCTGCTCGACGCGGTGAGCATCGACTCGGGCAAGCTCGCGCTCGATCTCCGGCCCGTGCCGGTGGCCGATGTCATGCGCGAGGTCCGCGAGCGCAACCAGACGATCACCCGCGACCGCAGCGTCGAGCTGCGCGTGACCTGCGAGGCCGCGCCCGCGGTCCGGGACGTCGCGATCCTCGCCGACCGCGCGCGCGTGCTCCAGCTGTTCGCCAACCTGATCGGCAATGCCGTGACGTTCTGCCGCACGGGAGGCGCGGTGTCGATCGCGTGCCAGAACGCCGGCGACGCGGTGGAGTTCTCGGTCACCGACACCGGCCCGGGCATCGATCCGGGGCTGCTGCCGCACCTGTTCGAGCCGTACTGGTCGGCGCCGCCCGCCATCCGGCGGCGGATCGGCCTGGGGCTGTACATCGTCAAGGGGATCGTCGAGCGCCACGGCGGGCGGATCCGGGTCGAGCGCGGCGACATGGGGGGTGGGGTCGGCGCGGGGCCGGCGATCGTGTTCACGCTCCCGCGGTCCCCGAAGGCTCCGTGACCGGCGCGCGCAGGCGCTCGCGAGCCGCGCGGTAGTGCGCCATCGCCGCCACCGCGCGCGCACAGCTCTGCATGCTGGTGAACAGCGGATAGCCGGCCTGGCTGACGATCCGCACGGTGTCGGCGCTCGGCAGCGTGTACGACCACAACAGGATCGGCCGGGCGCTGCCCCGGGCGACCTCCGCGAGCTGGTGCTGCTCGCGCTCGAAGCTCGCAGCGAGCCGCGCCGACACGATCATGATCACCGCGTCGATCGCGTCGGACGCGGCGATCCGGCGGGCGAGCTCGGCGTAGCCGGCCTGCACGATCGCCTGCGCGGTGGCGTCGACCGGGTTCTGCGAGCTGCCGTAGCTCGGGATGATCCGATCGAGCTCGGCGCGGGTCGCGGCGTCGAGGATCGGCACGGTCAGGCCGGCCGCGCCGCACGCGTCGGCGAGCCAGCCGCCGCCACCGCCCGACGCGCTGCCGATCCCGACCCGCGTGCCGGCGGGCAGCCGGTCGCCGTGCAGCGAGAACGCCGCCGCGAGGTCGACCATCTCGTCGAGGTCGTCGACCTCGAGCACGGCGTGGCGCCGGAACAGCGCCTGGCATGCCACGAGGTCGCCGGCGATCGCCCCGGTGTGCGCCCGCGCGGCGCGGACCCCGGCGGCGGTCTTGCCGATCTTGACCGCGATGATCGGCTTGCCGGCGGCGAGCGCGCGGGCCGCGACGCGCTCGAACCGCGGCACGTCGCGGAGGGTCTCGACGTAGAGCAGGAACACGTCGGTCCGGCCCTCGTCGAGCAGATGATCGACGATCTCGAAGGTCTCGAGGCACGCCTCGTTGCCGGTGGTGATGATGTAGCTGAACGGCAGCTCGCGGGCCCGGCCGCGATCGAACATCGCGAACCCCATGCCGCCGCTCTGCGCGACCACCGCCACGTGGCCGCGCGTCCGCCACGGCGGCACCAGCGGCACGGTCAGCCCGTGGACCGCGGGCGAGAACGTCGGACACAGCGCCGCAGCGGTGTTGGCGTAGCCCTCGGCGTTGGGGCCGCACACGATCATCCCGTGGCGCTCGGCGATCGCGACGACCCGCGCCTGCAGCTGCTCGCCGGCCGGGGTGGCGGCCTCGGCGAACCCGGACGCCAGGATCATCGCCGCGCGGACGCCGGCGGCGGCGCAGCGCTCGAGCTCGTCGGGGACGAACTCGGCGGGGATGATCAGCACCGCGAGGTCGACCGGCTCGGGGATCTCGGCGACCGTCGGGTACGCCCGCAGCCCCTGGATCTCGGCGTGGCTGCGGCTGACCGGGTAGATCCGGCCGGCGTAGGGATGCCCGAGCATCACGTGGAGCGTGCGGCCGCGGAAGATCCGCAGATCGGGCGACGCGCCGATCACCGCGACCGTGCGCGGCGACAGCAGCGCGGCGAGCCGGCCGGCCGTCATCGCAGCCCCAGGCCGCGGGCGATGATGCCGCGCAGGATCTCGGTGGTGCCGCCCTGGATCGTGAGCTTGGGCGCAGCGAGCGTCGCGTAGTCGAGCAGCGCGTCGAACACCGCGCGGTCCCCACCCCCCGCCTCGCTGCGCTCGGCCAGCAGCGCGGTGAGATCGCGCGCGCGCGGCGCCAGGGTCTGCTGCCACGTCGTTCCGAGGTCCTTGACGATCGAGCCCTCGAGCGTCGGCTCCTTGCCGGCCTCGAGCATCCCGGCGACCGACACCGACATCCGGCGCAGCGTGTGGAGCTGCGCGACCAGCCGGCCGAGCCCCTCGGCGCCACGCACGTCGGGCTCGTGGCCGAGCACGCGGACCAGCTCGAACAGCAGGTACGAGGTCTCGAGGAACCGCTCGGGGCCGCTGCGCTCGTAGGCCAGCTCGCTGGTCGCCTGCTGCCACGCGCCGTCGATCTCGCCGAGCGCGTGGTCCTCGGGGACGAACATCTCGTCGAACACGACCTCGTCGAACTCGCGGCGGCCGCTCATGTCGGAGATCGGGCTGATCGAGATGCCGGGCGAGCGCAGGTCGACCAGGAACTGGGTCAGCCCGTGCCGCCGATCCGCCGGCGTCCGCGGCGAGGTCCGGAACAGGCCGATCATGTAGTCGGCGCGGTGCGCCGCGGTGGTCCACACCTTGGTGCCGGTGACCCGCCAGCCGCCGTCGCAGCGGATCGCCCGGGTCTGGGCGGCGAACAGGTCGGAGCCCGAGCCGGGCTCGCTCATGCCGATGCAGAAGCAGCACTCGCCGCGCGTGATCCGCGGCAGGATGTCGGCCTTGATCCGCTCGCTGGCGTGGCGCAGGAGGATCGGCCCGCTCTGGCGGTCGGCGGTGAAGTGCAGGCCGACCGGGGCGTTGGCGACCCGGAACTCCTCGGTGACGACGTAGCGCTCGAGGAAGCTGCGCTCGCCGCCGCCGTAGCGCCTGGGCCAGGTCATGCCGATCCAGCCCCGCGCGCCGACCTTGCGGCTGAACCCGGGGTGGAACGCGCCGAGCGTGGCGCCGCGCCGCGGATCGAACGTGCCGGCGGCGATCTCGTCGGCGAGGAACTGGCGGACCTCGCGGCGCAGCGCCTGCGCCGCCTCGGGCAGCCGCACCTGGTCGAAGTGGATCGCGTCGGTCATGGCTTGCTCACCGGGCCGCCAGCATCGGCCACAGCGCATCGGCGCCGCGCGCGGCGACGTGAGCGCCGAGCCGGACCGCCCACGCGGTCTCGCTGCCGTGATCGTCGCGCCACGCCCACAGCCGGCGGGTGTAGCGGTGCAGCGGGTGCTCGGTCGAGAACCCGATCGCGCCGTGCACCTGGTGCGCGATCGCCGCGCCCGCCGCCGCGGCCTCGCCGCACCGGATCTTGGCGCTCGCGACCTCGAGCAGCGTGCCGTCGCCGTCGTCGCCGAACGCCGGGACCGCCGGGGCTGCGCGTGCCACCGCGGTCGCCAGCGCATCGGCCGCCGAGCCCGACGCGGCCAGCGCCGCCGCCACCTCGCCGGCGAGCCGCGCCAGCGCGTGCTGGATCGCCTGGAACTTGCCGATCGGCCGGTCGAACGCGACCCGCTCGCCAGCGTACTGCACCGAGCGCGCGAGGATCGCCTGGAGCGCCCCGGCCATCTGGCAGGCGCGCGCGACGGCGCCCATCGCGTGCAGCCAGTCCGCGGTATCCGCCGGGACGGCGGCGAGCGCGACCGGCGCGACGCGTTCGAACACCACCGTGTCGCGCGGCTCGCCGGCCAGGTTGTCGTGCGGCTCGACCCGGCACGCTGCGCGGTCGACCAGCGCGACGAACCCGGCGCTGCCGCGCACTCCGCACACCGCGAGGCGATCGACCTCGCGTGCGAACGCCACGCGGTTCGCCTGGCCGCGCAGCTGCCCGTCGCGGATCTCGACGCCAGCCCGATCGATCGGTGCGAGCTTGCCATCGGGGACTGCCATCCCGGCCGAGGCGAGCAGCCAGCCGGCGAGCAGGGTCTCGGCCAGCGGCACGTCGAGCGCGACCTCGCCCGCCGCGGTCAGGATCGCGAACCCGTCGACGAGGCTCGCGTCCGCGCCGCCCGCCGACTCGGCGAGCCATGCCCGGGTCAGGCCGCCGTCCTCGATCGCCTGCCACGCAGCGCGACGGGCGGCCTCGTCATTGCCGGCGCGCCGGGTCTGCGGGTCGGCGACGGCGCGGAACAGCTTCCGGGCGGTATCGAGCAGCAGCGGATCCGGACGGGCCATGCGGCGCGCGCATCGTATCCAACGCGCCTCCAGATGTCGCGGCCGCGCGCCTCGATACTCGAGGTGCGCCGCGGACGCCCGCTCAACGCGGCGCGGGGTGCACGTCGTCCACCCAGTGGACGTCCTCGGGAGCCTCGACCGGCGCGATGTCGAGGTTGACCACCACCGCGTCCTTGCCGCTGCGGACCAGCACGCACTCGAGCGGCTCGTCGGCCGCGTTGATCTCCTGGTGCGGGACGTAGGGCGGGACGTAGATGAAGTCGCCCGGGCCGGCCTCGGCGAGGAACTCCAGGTGCTCGCCCCACCGCATCCGCGCCTTGCCCTTCACGACGTAGATCACCGACTCCAGATCGCCGTGGTGATGCGCGCCGGTCTTCGCGCTGGGATGGATCGTCACCGTCCCGGCCCACAGCTTCTCGGCGCCGACCCGCGCGTGGGTGATCGCCGCGGCGCGGTCCATGCCGGGCGTCTGCGCCGTGTTGGTGTCGAGCGTTCCGGCCTTGACGACGCGGACGCCGTCCGTCCGCCAGTCGGTCGCCGTGGGCTGCGCCATGGGATCCTCCTTGGGCGAGGCTGGCACGTTTCGCAGCGGCCGACAATCTCGGCCCGCCCTCGGCCCACCCGTGGTCCGCCGTCGGTTCGCCGGCGCGGCGGTCGCGGTAATCCGCGCTTGACCGGTTTCGCGCTTTGGCGTTTCACTCCGCGAGTCGAAACCTCACGAGGGAGCAACGCACATGACCAACCGTAGATTGACCACGCACCTGATCGTCGCGATCGCACTGCTGGCCGGGATGTGGGGCGCGCAGGCCGTCGCCCAGCCCAAGGCGGCGGCGCCGGGGCCCACCGGGTTCAAGCGCACCGAGCTGCAGCGCCATGACCTCAGCACGCCGAACCACGAGACGGTGCAGGCGAAGGGCGAGTTCGACCCCGGCGCGGTGGTCCCCAAGCACACCCACCCCGGCGAGGAGGTCGGCTTCATCCTGTCGGGCGAGCTGACGGTCGAGGTCGAGGGCAAGCCGGCCCAGACCCTCAAGGCCGGCGACGCGTTCTTCATCCCCGCGAACACGGTGCACTCGGGCAAGAACACCAGCAAGGGGAAGACCGTGGTGATCTCGACCTACATCGTCGAGAAGGGCAAGCCGCTCGCGACCCCGGTGAAGTGATCCCCGCGCTCACCGCGCGGAGCTCGCCTCGGCGCCGCGCGGGGTGCGGGCCTGGCGCTCGGCCGCGTCGAGCAGCGCGCGGACCTCGTCGTCGCGGGTCTGCGCGAAGTCGCGGTACCACACGCCGACCGCGTGCAGCCGCGCCGGCGTGAGCAGGCACACCATCTCGTCGGCGCGATCGCCGAGCGCCTCGCAGACCTCGGGCGGCGCGACCGGCACGGCGCCGATCACGCGCGCCGGCTTGCGCGCGCGCACCGCGTCGATCGCAGCGGCCATCGACGCGCCGGTGGCGAGGCCGTCATCGACCAGGATCACGGTCTTGCCCGCGATGTCCAGCCCCGGCCGCCCGGCGCGAAACGCGCGCTCGCGGCGCTCGAGCTCGCCGCGTTCGCGCGCGACGACCGCATCGAACGCCTCGCGCGTGATGCCGAGCATGTCGATCACCCGCCGGTCGGCGATCAGGATCCCGTCCGACGCGATCGCGCCCATCGCGAGCTCGGCGTAGCCCGGGACGCCGAGCTTGCGGACGATCAGCACGTCGAGCGGTGCGCCGATCCGCGCGGCGATCTCGTAGCCCACGGGCACTCCGCCGCGCGGGAGCGCAAGCACGATCACGCCGGGATCTCCGAGGTGGTGCTCGAGGCGGTGCGCGAGCAACTGGCCGGCATGGCGGCGATCTCGGAACACCTGCATGCGCCACCCGGTTGCAGGAACGACGCCACCGCCGGTGCTGCGAGAACCTCGCGCCGGGCGGCGTGATGGCAGTGGATCGGTCGGCGGGCGGCGCACAGCTCGGACGGCGAACCGGGCGTCCACCGACGAGCCGCGGCGCCCGTCGCGCCGCGCAGCGGGCCGTGCTGCGCGGTGCATCGCTTGCATCCGCTTCCCGACAAGGAGCTGTCATGTACTGGGGCTATCACTACTGGGGAATGCACCTGTTCTGGTGGATGTTCTGGCTCGCGATCGTGGTGGTGCTGCTGGCGACCGGCTGGCCGAGGTCGCGGATCGGCGCGCGCGACGCCGGGCGCGACGCCGCGCTCGACGCGCTGCGGATGCGCTACGCCGCGGGCGAGATCGACGAGGAGGAGTACCAGGAGCGCCTGGCGGTGCTGACCGGCGCGCGCCGCGCAGCGCCCACACCGCCGGACCGTGGCCGCGGCGACCGGCCGCCGTCGCGGGTCCCCGACGATGGCACGGCCACCGGCAGCGGCGCGAACGGCCGGGACCCAAGGACGATCGGCGAGCCACGCGGACGTTGACCGTCAGATCACGCCGGTCTCGAGCGCCTTGAGCACCGCGCGCGTCCGGTCGCGGACACCGAGCTTGGCGAGGATGCTCGACACCTGGTTCTTCACCGTGCCCTCGGCGGTCGCCAGGACATCGGCGATCTCGCGGTTGCTGTAGCCGCCGGCCATCAACCGCAGCACGTCGCGCTCGCGCTCGGTGAGCCGCTCGTGCGCCGGGCCGGTGTCCTGCGTCGCACGCGCGGCGACGGCGCGCCGCAGCGATGCGGTCAGCGCGGGCTGGAACCAGGTGTCACCGCGGGCCAGCGCGCGGATCGCGCCGACCAGCTCGTCGAGCGACACGTCCTTGGACAGAAAGCCGCGCGCGCCAGCCCGGACCGCGCGCAGCAGCAGCTCGGCGTCGTCGAACGTGGTCAGGATCAGCGTCGGCGGACGGCGATCGCCGAGCTGCTCCAGGACCTCCAGCCCCGAGCGCCGCGGCATCCGGACGTCGAGCAGGAGCACGTCGATCGCCGCGCCGGGCACGCGCGCCAGCGCCTCGGCGCCGTCGGCTGCCTCGCCGACCACCTCGATCGAGCTCGCGGCCGGATCGCCGGCGCCGGCCAGCTCGAGCAGCTGGCGAAAGCCCTGCCGGATCAGGCGCTCGTCCTCGGCGAGGAACACCCGGATCACGCCGGCACCGTCGCGCGCAGCGAGAACCCCGCGCCGCCGGCGTCGACCACGAGCGAGCCGCCGAGCTCCTCGAGCCGCTCGCGCATCCCCGACAGCCCACCGCCCGGCCGCAGCTCGCCGGCCCCGCTGCCATCGTCGCGCGCGGTCAGCTCGAGCTCGGCGCCACCGGCGCGCAGCGCGATCCACACGTTGCGCGCGCCGGCGTGGCGGATCGAGTTGGTGACGAACTCCTGGGCGCAGCGCAGCAGCGCGTGCGAGCGGCGCGGGTCGCCGATCCGGATCCCCGGCGGGACCTCGACGTGGACCGCCGGCACGGGCACGATCTCGGCGAGCCGCGCCAGGCCCTCGGCGAGATCGGTCGCCCGCCCGTGCTGCATCGCGTGCGCGAGCTCGCGGACGTCGCCGAGCAGCAGCCGCGCCAGCGACTGCGCCGCGCGCACGTTATCGCGGGCCTCGCCGGACGTCCGGTGCGCCGCGATCTCGAGGTTGAGCGACATCGCGGTCAGGTGATGGCCGAGCGCGTCGTGCAGCTCGCGCGCGATCCGCAGCCGCTCCTCGCTGCGGCCCTGCTCGGCGAGCCCGGCGTGCAGGCGCGCCGCGACCAGCGCGAACAGCTGGCAGCCGAGGTACGGCGCCATCAGCATCAGCGCCGCGCCCGGCGACCAGTGCACCGCGCACGCCCCGGCGACCGCCAGGGTCTGCGCGACCAGCCACGCGATGCCGAGCCGCGGCCCGGCGAGCCGGCCGAGCTGGGCGGCGGCGAACACCAGGAGCAGCCCCTCGAACCCGTTGCACAAAAGGCCCACCATGGTCGCAACCGCCGCGCCCTGCACGGCGAGCGCCGCGGCGGCGACCGCATCGAGCCGCGGCCGCAGCGCGGCTGCGACCACCGCCGCGCCGCACACCGCCCACGCGATCGCCCACAGCGGGAACCGCGGCGAGGTCTGCGCGGTGATCCAGGTCGGCAGCGACACCGCCAGCCATGCGGCGAGCCCCGCCAGTAGCAGGCTCCGGTGCGGACGGACGCGCGCGGCCATCCCACTATCTTGGCCGGATCGGCGCGGCGCTGGCCATAGGCCGGAAGTCATACGCGGGTGCGGGCCGCCCGGCACATGCGCCGCCGATCGCGGATCGCTAGCGTGATCGCATGCCGATCCAGACGATCAAGCTCTCCCTCCTGTTCGCCCTCGTCCTGGTGCTCGCCGCCTCGCTGGCGGCGGCACCGCCCGCGCTCGCCGATCGCAGCTCGATCATGAAGACGCTGTTCCACAACGCTGGCGAGGGCTTCACGCCGCCGGCCGACAACCAGGCGCTCCAGGCGCTGCTCGCCCAGCACCCGGCGCTGACGTTCCTCGAGGCGTGCGGGGTCGGCGACACCGCCGAGATCGTCCGCCAGCTCAAGCGCGATCCGAAGCTGGCGACCACGTGGACCGAGTTCGGCTGGAGCGCGCTCCACCTCGCCGCGTTCTCGGGCGTCCCCGGCGCGGTCCAGCTGCTGCTCGATCGCGGCGCCGACCTCCACGCGCGCGCGCGCAGCAAGTTCAGGAACACCCCGCTGCAGGCCGCGCTGCTCGCCGGCCAGCTCGCGACCGCAAAGCTGCTGCTCGAGCGCGGCGCCGATCCGCTGGTCCGCCAGGCCAAGGGCTTCACGCCGCTCCACGAGGCCGCGCAGCTCGGCCGCCGCGACCTCGTCGATCTCCTGCTCGGCGCCGGCGCGGAGATCAACTCGCGCAGCGACGATGGCCGCACCCCGATGAGCGAGGCGCTGCGCGGCAAGCACGCCGAGCTCGCCGACTACCTGCGCAGCAAGGGCGGCCACGGGGCGGAGATCACCGCGGACCTCCAGGCCGAGCCCAGGGATTGACCGGCTGCTCGATGCGCGGCGCGACGATCGGATCGACGCGCGCCGCGCGCACCGCGGGAGACCACCCGAACCCGCCGCCCGCGGCGATCGACCCGCCGAGACCGGACCGTTCATCCACTATGTTCCATATAAGGAACGTGCGGCGGATCCGCAGGATCGCGCAACCCCTGCGATCCCGGGGCTCGTAGCTCGCCTGGGGGCGCCGCAGCCCCATCCGCCATGGCGCTTACATCCGCTCGGTAGGTCGTATTTCCGGCCACTGACAGGATCTAACACCAATGAGGTGGTTCGCTCCGAGGGAGACGTGCCGGTCGCTGCCGGACCCTGCCAAAAGGCGTCCTAGAATCGAACATGAGTTTGATTCCATTGAATTTTATGTTTATAAAGTAATTATAAATACATATAAAACATTCTTAGATGAGACTTCACCATGGAATCAGATTCATTCGTAGAAGGGGACTCAAGCCGGGCCGTAACGTCACCTACGCAAAATTCTTTGCCTTTTCACCCTGAACTCACCGGGGGTGCCGAACATGAATGCCCGGACATGGAAAAAAGCCTTCTACGGGAGCGGCGTGGTGGCAGTGGGGCTCACGACGACCTGGGTCGTGGCACACGCGGTCAACTCGCCCTCCAAGCAGCAGCAGCTGCAGACCCTGCGCGATGCGACGATCGCCGCACTGGAGGACGCGATCCAGCGCGGCCAGGAGGGCATCGGCCCCCTGCCCGTCGACTACATCGACGATGACAGCAGTGCGCTGCAAGACGACGCGCTGATGCGCTCGCTGTGGCTGCGGCTCAACAACGGGCCGAGCACGCAGGCAGGCGTCATCCATCTGATGCAGGAGACCGCCGCGCAGCAGCAGCGCGAGGCCAGCTACGCGACCTCCTCGCAGCGGCTCGCGGAGGTCGGCGCCTCACCGCCGACGCAGTCGACCTCGCTGCAGTGGACCCGGCTCGGCCCGCAGAGCGCGCTGTCGGAGTGGAACGGCAGCTACTACGACGGCCTCGACTCCGGCCGGATCGCCACGATCCGCGTCGATCCGACCAACCCCAAGACGGTGTACGTCGGCGCGATCGGCGGCGGCATCTGGCGGACGCCCGACATCACGGTGACGTCGCCGCAGTGGACCCCGCTGACCAACAGTCTGGGGACGATGTTCATCGGCTCGTTCGACATCGACCCCACCGACTCCAACGTGATCCACGCCGGCCTGGGCGACTTCTGGGAAGGCAACCCCGGCGGCGTGATGGTGTCCACCGCCGACGGCGGCCAGCACTGGAGCGCGCCGGTGGCGCTCAACGGCACGCTGCTCGGTGCCCCGATCCACGCCGATGGTACCCGCACGGTCCGGATCGATCCGAACGACCGCAACAACATCCTGGTCGGCAGCGACATCGGACTGTTCCGGTCGACCGACGGCGGCCAGACCTACCTTCCGATCGATCTGCCCAACGCCGATCCGTACGACACCGACCTCGAGGGCGTGTTCAGCGTCACGTACGTCGGCATCAACGCGCAGACCGGCAAATCGCAGTTCCTCGCGACCGGCAACTACGCTTGCCCCAACAGCTACCCGCCGTCGTTCAGCCAGCCGCGCAACGGCTTCTTCGTCACCCAGTGCCCCAACCTCTCGACGCCCGGCCAGGGCAACCAGGGCGACATCTGGAGCAGCATCGACGGTGGCGCGACCTGGACCTCGGCCCGCGCCGCCGGCCTGTTGCCGCCGACGTTCCTGGCGACCGCCAACGGTCCGGTGCTCACCGAGATGGGGCGGATCAACCTGACCGCGGTGCCGGGGACGCCGGACGCATCGAGCGCCGTGGTCTACGCGCTCGCCGGCGATCAGAACGGCGCACACACCATCGCGGTGCTCAAGAGCACCAACGGCGGCGTGTCGTGGTCCGCGGTGTCGAACGGCACGCTGAGCACGCCGACCAACCCGACGCCCGGCGCCACCGGCGCGGACTGCATGAACCTCGACATCGGCCACGGCCAGAGCCAGTACGACCTCGCGATCGCGGTCGATCCGGGCAACCCCGGCAACGTGATGATCGGCGGCAACCTGTGCGGCGCGCGCAGCGTCGACGGCGGCGTCACCTGGCAGATCTCCTCGGACTGGCTGGCGTTCGGCGGCGCCGAGGGCTCGCTGCCCTACGTCCACGCCGACTGGCACAACAGCCTGGTCATCCAGGTCAACGGCCAGGCGGTCGCGCTGGCGAGCAGCGATGGCGGCATCTTCGCGTCGTTCGACCTGTTCGCGGCGGAGCGCGGCGCGGACGTGAACTGGTTCAATGCCAACGTCGGCCTCGATACCCACCTGCCGTACTCGGTCGGCTCGGGCGATCCGGTGTTCGGCGACGCGCAGTACGTGCTGGCCGGCATGCAGGACAACGGCACCCGGATCCGGGTCAGCCAGAACGGGGCCTACCTCAATGCCGGGATCTTCCCGATGGCGTGGAACCAGATCCAGGGCGGCGACGGGTTCGGCGCCGCGGTGTCCAACGATGCGAACGGCGGCAACGTCACGACCTGGGCGGTCGCCAACGGCACCCGGTTCGCGTGCCGGGCCGGTGCCGGCATCGAATGCACGCGCGCGACCCGCGTGGTCAACGACTCCGAGGTCCGATCGTACTTCCCGGTCCGGCCGACGCTGCCGCAGGGCGACGCCAACGGCGGCTTCGCGGTGCGCTACGCGCCGCTGTACGACGCCGCGGGCAGCGTGGTCAGCAACTCGAACTTCAACCTGTGGCGGCTGACCCCGGGCCCGGCCGACGTCGTGACGATCACGCGGCTGGTCACCAACCCACCGCCGCCCAACCCGGGCGGCTACGTCGGCTGCGGCGTCACCGGACAGCAGAGCATCCGCGCCGGCGGGCCGCAGGCGTCGCCGTTCACGTACACCATCAACGGCGCGCCATCGCGGATCTACGGCATCCCGCTCGCCGCGTGCTACGGCGTCGTCGTCGACCCGGGCCGGCCCGACGGAATCGTCTCGGTGGTCACGTCGAACACGGCCCCGACCATCAACGGCGAGCAGATCCTGGGCACCGCGTCGATCACGTTCCCCAAGGACCCGACGCACATCGGCGGCACCGACATCACCAAGACCTACGTGGTGTCGAGCATCGCCGACTTCGATACCCTGCCGGTGACCAACCCGCCGGTGACCAACCCGCCCCCGATCTCGGCGGCGGCCGGCCACGTGTTCCTGACCACCGACGGCGGCACCACCTGGACGCCGCTGCACGGCAACGGCACCGGCTTCGACCTGCCGAACGTCCGGGTCTGGGTCATCCGGTTCGACCCGTCCGATCCGACCGATCAGACGATGTGGGCCGGCACCGATCTCGGCCTGTATCGCTCGACCGACCAGGGCATGACCTGGGTGCGCTACGGCCTCAACCTGCCGATGGTGCGCGTCCAGGACCTGTTCCTGTCGCTCAACGGCTCGCTGATCCGGGTCGCGATGTACGGCCGCGACCTCTGGGAGATCTACCCGCGCTCCGACGGAGCCGGCGGGACCACCGGGCTCGGCGACTTCGACAAGAACGGCCTGATCGACTTCCGCGACCTCGGCAACCTGACCAACCGGCTGACCGTCACGGCGGCCGGGACCGAGAACCCGATCTACGACTCCGAGATGAACCTCAGCGAGGCGGGAGCCTCCACAACCCTGGATGATAGCGACCTGAGTGCGCTGCTCGCCAAGTTCGGAGGTGCGCCATGAGCCGGATCGTTCCGCTCCTCACCCTGTTCGTCGCCTGCTCGCTCGCCGCGTGCGGCGACGACTCCAACAAGTCGGCCACGTCGATCCAGCTCCAGCCGGCGACCAAGACGCCGACCGCCGGCGCCGCGTTCGAGGTCACGGTGACCGCGCTGGCGTCCGACGGCAACCCCGCATCGGGGTTCCGCGGCACGGTGCACATCGCGAGCACCGACCCCACCGCCGTGCTCCCCGCCGACATCGTGTTCACCGCGGCGGAGGCCGGCTCGAAGCAGGCCATGGTGACACTCAAGGCCGCGGGCCTCAGCACGCTGACCGCGACCGACATGACCAGCAAGGCCGGCGTGTCGGGGTCGGCGTCGCTGACCGTCCAGCCCGCGGCGGCGCACTCGTACCGGCTCAGCGAGCTTCCCACCAGCGCGACCGCCGGCGACTCGCTGGTGCTGACGATCACCGTGCTCGACGCGTTCAGCAACGTCGCGACCAGCTACGGCGGCAAGATCCACCTGACGTCGGCCGACAGCAGCGACGTGCTGCCGCCGGACGGCACGTTCACCGCCGGCGTGCAATCGGTCAGCCTGACGTTCATCCGGACCGGCAACCACCTCGCGCAGGTCCAGGACGCGGCGAGCTCGCTACTATCGGCCAACACCTCGACCGTCGCGATCGGCCCGGCCGCACCCAAGCTCGTGCTCAGCATCCCGTCCGACGCCAACGCCGGCTACCCGGTGAACGTCGGCGTCGCCGTGAAGGACCGGTTCGAAAACGCGATCGCGAACTACGCCGGGACCGTGAGCTTCACCAGCACGGACACCGGCGCCGGCGCGGCGGTCCCCGCGGACATCACGTTCACCGGCACCGAGGGTGGCGCGACCACCACGAGCGCCACGTTCGCGACGATCGGGGCGCAGACCCTGTCGGCGACCGCGACCGGCACCCCGCAGGCGCTCGGCAGCACGGTGGCCAAGATCCACGGGCTGGTCTACACCCAGCCGACCACCGGGCGGGTGCGGCTGGTCGCGAACAGCGCGCAGACGAGCCCGCAGACCATCCAGCTCGACCTGGTCGCCAACGAGCGGCTCGAGGTGTCGACGCTGTTCCTCGGCCCGGGCTCGTTCTCCGCCGGCATGAACCTGCCGCTCGACACCACGCGGGTCGGCGCGGGCAGCCCGCTGTTCGCGAGCGGCGCGGCGCTGCCGGCCGGCACCGGCGTGCCCGCGTCGGTCGGCGTGATCGGCCCCGATCACGTGCTGTACACCGGCGTGTCGCGCAAGCGCGTCACCGGGACCGTGATCGGCCAGCAGGACACCGACGTCGCAGCCGGCCAGGTGTTCTACTCGGTGCGGCTCAAGCTGACCCAGACCGGCGTGGTCGGCACGGTGTTCGACGGCGCGCAGCCGATGGCGATGTTCCGCGCGGCGGTGCGCGATCAGTTCGGCAACGACTTCGTCGGCCAGAGCGACATCGGCGTCGGCAAGCTCGAGATCCAGTAGGCGCGCCGCCGGCCGGCGCCGAACCGACCGGCCGGCCGCGGCCAGGCGCCCATGCGACGCGTGCGACCACCGCGCGCATCGCCGGGCGCGCCGCTCCGCGGTCCGCAGCTGTGAGCTCGCTCGCAGATCGGATCGCAGGAGTGGTGCGACCGCACGTCATGCGGATCTGACGCTGGCTGCCATCGTTGCAGATGCCGAACAGGGAGTTTCGCGCGATGACGATCTCCGGTCCGGATTGGTAATCGTCATGAAAACAACGCTTGAACCGCTGGAGTGGGAGGCCTAGCGTGCCGATGGAAAAATCCACTTCGGAGGTTCGCAATGCGGATTTTCAGTCAGCTGTTCAGACACCGGGTCATCCTGGCGGCCACCGTGCTGCTCGGCTTCGCGCTCGGCGCCGGCACGACCCGCGCCGGCGCGACGGCGTCGCGCCACGGTGATCCGATCCTGCGCGGCATCGACCTCGAGCACACCACGATTCCCCAGCTCCAGGACGCGATGGACCGCGGCCGGATCTCGTCGCTGCTGCTGACGGTGTTCTACCTCGAGCGGATCGAGGACCTCAACCCCGATCTCCACGCGGTGATCGCGACCGATCCGACCGCGCTGATCCAGGCCGTGCTCAGCGACGTCCGCCGCGCGACCCACCGCCTGCGCGGACCGATGGACGGCATCCCGGTCCTGCTCAAGGACAACGTCGGCACCGAGGTGCTGCGGGCGACCGCGGGCTCGGAGGCCCTGCTCGGCGCGCGCGGCCGCGACGCGTTCCTGGTCGGCCGGCTGCGCGACGCCGGCGCGGTGATCCTCGGCAAGGCCAACCTGTCCGAGTGGGCGAACTTCCGCTCGTTCCTGTCGTCGAGCGGCTGGAGCGGCGTCGGCGGACAGACCAACAGCCCGTACGTGCTCGATCGCAACCCGTGCGGCTCGAGCTCGGGCTCGGGCGCCGGGATCTCGGCGAACCTCGCGGTCGTCGCGATCGGCACCGAGACCGACGGCTCGATCGTCTGCCCGTCGGGCCAGAACGGCATCGTCGGGATCAAGCCGACCCTGGGCCTGATCAGCCGGACCGGCGTGGTGCCGATCTCGGCCGAGCAGGACACCGCCGGGCCGATGGCGCGCAGCGTGACCGACGCCGCCGTCATGCTGTCGGCGCTGACCGGGGTCGACCCCCAGGATCCGGCCACCGCGGCCAGCGCCGGCCACATCGCGCGCGACTACACCCGGTTCCTCGACCGCAACGCGCTGCGCGGCAAGCGGATCGGCGTGTGGCGCACGGTCACCGGCGGCGACCCGGCGACCGACGCGGTGTTCGCGCAGGGCATCGCGGCGATGCAGGCCGCCGGCGCGACCACGGTCGACGTCGATCTCCCGCTCCAGGACGTCGTGGGCAACAACGAGTTCCCGGCGCTGCTCAACGAGTTCAAGCACGACATCAATGCCTATCTGGCCAAGACCGGCGGCACCCACCCCGCCGACCTCCAGGGCCTGATCGACTTCGACAACGCGCACGCCGCCACCGAGATGCCGTTCTTCCTGCAGGAGATCTTCGACGCCGCGCAGGCCACCACCGGCGATCTGACCGACCCCGACTACCTGGCGCAGCGCGCGCTGGCGACCAGCTCGGCCCGGCAGAGCATCGACCAGACGATGGCCGATCTGCACCTCGACGCGATCGCCGCGCCGACCAACAGCCCGGCGTGGGTCACCACGCTCGGCCAGGGCGACGCCTTCGTGTTCGGCTCGTCGGGCCCGGCCGCGGTCGCCGGCTACCCCAACATCTCGGTGCCGATGGGCTTCTCGGGCCCGCTGCCGGTCGGCGTCTCGTTCTTCGCGAGCCGGTTCCAGGAGCCCAAGCTGATCGCGCTGGCGTTCGCGTTCGAGCAGGCGACCCATGCCCGCCGTCCGCCGGAGTTCCTGCCGACGCTGCCG
>DATAPF010000036.1:0-45907 GCA_036265355.1 Kofleriaceae bacterium
GACAGGCGCGCGCGGCAGCTGGGGCGCGACTCCCGGGCCGGGCGGCGGCGAGCGCGCCGTGGCCGGGCTGCGGCGAGCGCGCCGTGGCCGGGCTGCAGCGGGGCCGCCGCCGTGGCACTGGCGAGGCGCGTGGGCAGCAGGAAGCGCATCAGAGAGCACCTTGCGAACAAAACGATCGAGGAAATTCAATGACATACGCGTCTGCCCGATGCGCGCGCACCAGCTACCTTCAACGAAGCCTCATCGAGCGCCGTCTGGTGGGGCCGCGCTGCAGGTCTCCGACGAGGACATGACCGCGCCGCATGACCCAGCACATGACCCGGTGCATGACCCTGCGTGACCTGAGATGACCCGGGTTGCGATGCGCTCTCCGACGGGGATCGACCGCGGCGGTCGCGCCCCGACGACTTGACACGGTAGGGGTCCGCGGTTCAATCCCGCGCGTGCCTACGACCCGCACTGCACCGTCGAGCATCGACGGCGCGCGGTTGCGAAGCAGGTCGCCAGCACGCTGGGTGCGCCGCGTCGGGCGTCGAGCGATCGGCGCGCCGGACGCTCGGCGCGCCGGCGGGCGGGATCGGCGTCATGACCAGGTTGCGATGTGCGTTCTAAAGAAGGCGATGCGCGCGCGCAAGCTCGCGACGCTGCGCAGTCTGCACGCGGTACGGCCAATGCAGCGTGGGGGCACGGGCCATCACAACGGCCCCAGGAGGTATATGTCGATCACGAAGCTCAAGCAGCTCGGGAGCTGGGAGCCGCCGCGCTGGCGGGACGGCGAGCCGGGCGAGGAACCGACGAGGTTCCGCGGGCGGGTCATCACGGGGATGCTGACCGGCGGCGATCCGGAGGCCGACGACGCAGCGGCTGCCGAGCCGAGCGCGGCGAGGGATCGATAGCTGGGCGCGCGGGCGATCGCGCCGTGCGCTGTCGGGGATCGCCTCGCGCAGCCACGGCGCGATGGCTTTTTTCGGAGCTCCCGCATGCGCCGCGGAGCGCTGCGCCGCCGGTGTAGGAGGACGGCCAGGGCGGCGGCCGGCCGCGCACCTGCCTGGCCGGCGAGGCACAACTTCCTGGTGTCACGGGGACTTGGGGGTGATCACTCGGCCGCACCTTGTCACCCGAAATTCTCAACATCGGACTCCCACCCCTTGTTCGGCCGGGGTACAACCTCCTGCCTGCGAGACGCAGATGGAGATCCCAGAGACACATGAGCATGAGTGACGTGAACCAATGAACGGCCGGCCGCCTGGACGCTTCGATCGTCGTCGCCCCGAGCAGGGCCTCCGCATCAATCACCGAATCCGCGTCCCGGAGATCCGGGTCATCCTCGACGAAGAGCAGCTCGGCATCATGCCGACCCACGAGGCGCTGCGGCTCGCCGAGGAGAAAGGGCTCGATCTCGTCGAGATCTCGCCGCGCGCGTTTCCTCCGGTGTGCCGGATCATGGATTACGGCAAGTACAAGTACCAGGAAGCGAAGAAGAAGCAGCAGCAGCAGCACAAGGCGTCGAAGGTCGAGACCAAGGAGATCAAGTTCCGGCCCAAGACCGAGGAGCACGACATGGACTTCAAGGTGAAGCATGTCCGGCGCTTCCTCGAGGGCGGCAACAAGGTCCGGCTCGCCGTGGTGTTCCGCGGCCGCGAGATCACGCATCCCCAGACCGGCATGAAGGTGCTCAACCGCGTCGTCGAGCTGTGCTCCGACCTCGCCACCGTGGAGGCGACCCCGAACATGGAGGGCCGCCGCATGATCATGGTCATCGCGCCCAAGCCGGGCGTGGTGCGCAAGGCGCAGGAGGCGCGCAAGGCCGCCGCCGCCGCCGCCCAGCTCGCTGCGGTCGCGCAGAAGAAGGACATGCCGCCCGGCAAGCGGCCGCCGGATGCCGACGTCGCGGAAGACGAAGACCTGGACGAGGACGCGATCAACGCGGACGTCGACGAGGACGAGGACGAGGACGAGCCCGAGCCCGAGCCCAGCGAGGTCGCCAAGGCCTAGCCCGGCCTGCCTGGTGGGTGTACGGCCGCATTTGGCCGTGAAATCGCTTGTCTTTGTCCGGGCCATCGGGCATAAGACACCTCCTTTCCGTTTCGCGGACCCGCCATGCCCAAGGTCAAGACCCACTCCGGTGCGAAGAAGCGCTTCAAGCGCACGGGCACCGGCAAGTTCAAGTTCGCGCACGTGTTCAAGCGCCACCTGCTGACCAACCGCAGCAAGAAGCGCAAGCGCCAGGCTCGCTCCGGCGCCTACGTGCCGGACGCGCATCACCACCAGATCGAGAAGCTCCTGCCGTACAAGGAGTGAGGATCCGCCATGCCCCGCGCCAAACGAGGATTCAAGGCTCGCCGCCGCCGCAACCGCGTGCTCAAGGCCGCCAGCGGCTTCCGCGGCAAGCGCTCCAGCTGTCACGCGGTCGCCAACGAAGCGGTGCAGCACGCGTGGATGCACATGTACCGCTCGCGCAAGGTCCGCAAGCGCGACTTCCGCGCGCTGTGGATCCAGCGCATCAACGCGGCGGCCCGCGGGCTCGGCCACAGCTACTCCAAGCTGATGGGCAAGCTCGGTGCCGCCGGCATCGCGCTCAACCGCAAGATGCTCGCCGAGATCGCGATCAGCGATCCGGTCGCGTTCGAGAAGATCGCCCAGGCGTAGCCGCAAGCGGATCTTGCCGGATCTGGACCGGATCCTGACCCTGAAGACCTGACGGCGGCTCCGCAAGAGTCGCCGATTTGCTTTTGCAAGGCCAGTAACCCGCCGGCGCGCCCGGCGCCGAAGTGAGCCCGATGCCGACTGCCAGCGAGCTGATCGCCAACCTCGAACGCCTGGGCGACGAGTTCGTCGCCGCGGTTGCCCCGCTCGGCGATGAGCAGGCGATCCGCGCGGCCCAGGCCGGTTACCTGGGCAAGAAGGGCAAGCTGTCCGAGGTCATGAAGGAGCTCGGCCGGCTGCCGGCGGGCGATCGGCCCGCGGTCGGCGCGGCGGCCAACAAGGTCAAGCAGGCGATCGAGGACCGGGTCGCGGCGCGGCTCGGCGAGCTCGCCGACGCGGCCGGCCAGCTCGACCTCGCGCGCACGGTCGACGTCACCCTGCCGGCGCGCCCGGTCGGCGGCGGTCAGCTCCATCTGCTGACCCAGGTCCGGCTCGAGGCGATCCAGATCTTCGCCGAGCTCGGGTTCGTCGTCGCCGATGGCCCGCAGATCGAGACCGACTGGCACACCTTCGAGGCGCTCGCCATCCCCAAGGACCACCCCGCGCGCGACATGCAGGACACGTTCTACCTGTCCGAGGAGATCGTGCTGCGGACCCACACCTCGCCGGTCCAGGTCCGCACCATGCTGACCCAGCCGCCGCCGATCCGGATCGTCGCGCCGGGTCACGTGTACCGCCGCGATGATGACCTGACCCACTCGCCGATGTTCACCCAGCTCGAGGGGCTCGCGGTCGACGAGGGCATCTCGTTCGCCGACCTCAAGGGCACGCTGCTCCACTTCGTGACCCGGTTCTATGCCCGCGACCTCGCGATCCGGCTCCGGCCGAGCTACTTCCCGTTCGTCGAGCCGGGCGCCGAGGTCGACATGCAGTGCACCTTCTGCATGGGCAGCGGCTGCCGGCTGTGCAAGGGCACCGGCTGGGTCGAGATCGGCGGCGCCGGCATGGTCGACCCCGAGGTGTTCGGCCACGTCCAGATCGACGCCGAGAAGTACACCGGCTTCGCGTTCGGCATGGGCTTCGAGCGCATGGCGATGCTTCGCCACGGCGTCAACGACATCAAGTTCTACTACGAGGGCGACGTGCGGTTCCTGGAGCAGTTTTAGATGTGCATATCGAAGTGCGTATCGAACTGCCGGAGTGAGGCGCCATGAAGGTCCTGTGGAGCTGGCTCCTGGAGCTGTGCGACCTCGATCGCCAGCCGACCGCCGAGGAGGGTGCGCGTGCGCTGACCCGCGGCGGCCTGGAGATCGAGGGCATGACGAACCTCGGCGCCGGGTTCACCGGCGTCGTGGTCGCCGAGGTCGTCGCCCGCCGGCCGCACCCCCAGGCCGAGAAGCTGACCCTGGTCGACGTCATCACCGAGCGCGGCGGGGCGGCGACCCAGGTGGTCTGCGGCGCGAGCAACGTCCCGGCCCCCGGCCGCAAGGTGCTGTGGGCCCGGGTCGGCGCGACCTTGCCGGGGCCGGACGGCGCCGTGATCACGCTGGGCGCCAAGCCGGTCAAGGGCGTCGTGTCGCCCGGCATGCTGTGCGCCGAGGACGAGCTCGGGCTCGGCGACGACCACCACGGGATCATCGTGCTCGACGAGGACGATCGCACGCCGCTCGGGGCGCCGGCGCAGCGCGCGCTTGGCGTCGACGACTGGCTGCTCGAGGTCAACGCGCCCGCCAACCGCGGCGACGTGCTCGGCCACCTCGGCGTGGCGCGCGAGCTGGTCGCGATGCTGCGCGGCAAGCTGATCCTGCCCGACGCCGATCTGGGCGAGCTGCGCGGCGGCGACCGCCCGGCGCTGGACGTCGCGATCGCCGACGCCGCGGCGTGCCCGCGCTACACCGCGCGCGCGATCTCCGGACTGCGCGTCGCGCCGTCGCCGCGCCGGATCGCCCAGCGCCTGCGCAACGTCGGCGTGCGGCCGATCTCCAACCTGGTCGACGCGACCAACTACGCGATGTTCGAGCTCGGCCAGCCGCTGCACGCGTTCGACGCGGATCTTCTCCATCCCGGCCTGACCCAGGGCGTGATCGGCGTGTCGCGCGCGGCCGACGGCGAGAAGTTCGTCACGCTCGACAACGTCGAGCGCACGCTGGTACCCGACGACATCGTGATCCGCGACGGCCTGCGCGCGGTCGGGCTCGCCGGCGTGATGGGCGGCCTGGACACCGAGGTCACCGAGCGCACCACGCACGTGCTGCTCGAGGCGGCGAGCTTCGAGGCGCGCTCGATCCGGCGGACCGTGCGCCGCCTGGGCCTGCACTCCGAGGCGTCGCACCGCTTCGAGCGCGGCGTCGACCCCGAGCTCGCCGGACTGGCCTCGGCGCGCGCCGCTCGCCTGATGTGCCAGCTCGCCGGCGGCCGGGTGCTCGGCGAGCTGATCGACGCGTACCCCGGCGCGCGGTCGCCGGCGCCGATCCGGGTCCGGCTGCCGCGGGTCCAGATGCTGACCGGCGTGGCGCTCGACGAGGCGGCCTGCCGCGACGCGCTGGAGCGCCTGGGGTTCGCGGTCCGGATCGCCATCGCCGGGGGCGTCGACAAGGACGTCGACAAGGACGTCGACAAGGACCTCGATGGTGCGTTCGCGGCGACCCCGCCGTCGGCGCGCGCCGATGTCACCCGCGAGGTCGACGTGATCGAGGAGATCCTGCGGGTCGTCGGCTACGAGCAGGTGCCGTCGGCCCTGCCGGTGCTGCGCCGCGCCCCCGGCGTGCGGCCCGCCGATCGCGGCGACGCGGCCCGGCGCGCGCTGGCCGCTGCGGGCGCGAGCGAGGCGATCACCTACGGCTTCCAGTCCGCCGCGCGCTGCCTGGCGCTCGGCACCACCGCGACCGATCGGCGCGCCCAGCCGATCGCGCTGCGCAACCCGATGACCATCGACCAGAGCGTCATGCGGACCTCGCTGTTGCCCAACCTGCTCGCCGCGGTCGCGCGCAACCAGAGCTTCGGCCGGCCCGACGTCGCGCTGTTCGAGGTCGGCAGCGTGTTCCTGCGCCGCGGCGAGGGCGTCACGGAGCGGCCGATCCACGAGCTCGCCGACGAGCCGACCTGGGCGGCGGGCGTGCTCGCGGGGCGCCGGCCGGCCCAGATCGGCCTGGGCGCGGAGTATGACGCGTTCGACGCCAAGGCGCTCGCGCTGGTCGCGATCCGCGCGGTCGCCGGCGACCTCGCGCTGCGCGTGCGCGCGACCCGCGGCGTCGCGTACCTCCATCCCGGCGTCGCGGGCGAGATCGTCCACGACGCCCACGTCGTCGGCTGGTTCGGCGAGGTCCACCCCGACGTCCGCAAGCGGCTGGGCATCGAGGGCCCGGTGTTCGCGTTCGACCTCGAGCTCGAGAAGCTGCCGCTGGCCGGCCCGGCCCAGATGCAGCCGATCCCGAGGTTCCCGGGCTCGACCCGCGACGTCTCGCTGCTGCTCGCCGCCGAGCTGCCGGCCGCGCGCGTGGTCGACGTCATCGAGCAGGTCGCCGAGCCGCTGGTCCAGCGGATCCGGCTGCTCGAGGACTACCGCGATCCCAAGCTCGGCGACGGCCGCAAGAGCATGCTGTGGTCGATCGAGTACCGCTCGCCGGATCGCACCCTGACCGACGCCGAGGTCGATCGGGCGCACGAGGCGATCGTCGGCCGCCTGGTCGAGAACCTGCCGGCGCAGCGCCGCTGACCGCGGCCGGACGGGCTACGACGCGATGCCCGCGACGGGCGCGAACGGCAGGGTCTTCGACAGCCGCTGGGCGCGGTCGGTGGGCATCAGGTAGTACGCGCGCCAGTGGCGGCTGGTCGCCAGCGGATACACCCGGCGCAGGTCGCGGGACGCTTCCAGCACCCGGTTGATCTGCGGGATGAGATCGTCGAGCGCGCTCGCGACCGGGCGGGGCAGCGCCATGCCGATCGCCGTGGCGAACACGGCGAGCGCGTCGCCGACCGGCGGCAGCGGTGGCATGAAGCGCAGGTAGCCGTCGTGGCGCCCGCGCGACGAGTCGCTGGCGTAGAACGCGTCGAGCACGTCGAGCAGCGAGGCGCTGCCGATCCGGCCGCCGAACACACGGTCCGACAGCCGCGCCATCACGTGCTCGCTGAGTGCGCCGACCAGGTGCTCGCGCTGCAGTGCCGCGATCTGCTCGTCCAGGGTCGGCGGCGATCCCGGCACCGGCAGCATGGACGAGCCGCGCGGCTCGACGTGCAGCGCCTTCATGCCGCCGCCCCAGCGCGCTGGCCCGATGCGGAGCCGGACCGCGGCGCCCTCTTCCGGCACGATCTTGCAGTCCGAGGCGTCGAACTTCACGTCCCGACCGTCGTCGAGGGTGATCACGCCAAAGCCCTGTTCGCGGCGGAACGAAGTGACGCGGCCACTGAGCTTGTCGTCCCCCATGCCCGCAGTATCACCTCGACGAAGGACATCGTCACGCAGAACCGTCTCACGACCCCGGCATTCCGCACATGGTACGAACGCTGCACGATCGCCGAACGTTCCTCGTCGCGCCTGGTTACGAAAATCCCGACGAGACTGAAACCGGTCGATGTGACCATGCTCGCACGCGATGCGAGCTTGCCGCACCGGGTGCGCATCGCACCGCACTCTCCTGACCCAGCCTTGGATGGATTACGCGATCGATGCTGCATCGCGGGCCGGGTCGCGCACGCGATGGGGTCAGCACCTCGATGCCGCGCTCGTTGCGGTGGATCGATCGTGCCGCGGACCTCCAGGACGCGAGGACGGCGCGTGCAAGGTCGAGGTCAAGGTCGAGGTCGAGGTCGAGGTCGACGTTCAGGTCAAGGTCGACGTCCAGGACGTCCGTGACGGCAAGCTGCCGTCGATGTCGACGGCTTGACGTCGACGGTTTGACGTCGACGGTTTGACGTTGACCCCGAACGTTGTCGTCGACGGCGACGTTCGACGTCGACTCCACCGTGGACCTCGACGTCGACCTCCGATCGTTCTCCGTCCGCATCGCTCCGCATCGCGATGATGCGGGTTCGCATGTCGATGCCGCCGGACATCCCCGGGGGTGAGGCCGGATCGCCGTTGGCCCAATCGTCCATTGGGCTAATGGGGGATCGGCAGCAATTCCGGTGACTTATTGCCTACCGCGGGCGCGGTCGTGATACCATGGGCCCCATGGCGCGCATGACCAAGGCCGACATCATCGAAGCCGTCTACGAGAAGGTCGGCGGGTTCTCGAAGAAGGAAGCCGCCGAGATCGTCGAGACCGTCTTCAACGTCGTGAAGGAGACTCTCGAGCGGGGCGAGAAGATCAAGATCTCCGGCTTCGGCAACTTCGTGGTCCGCGACAAGAAGGACCGCATGGGCCGCGATCCCCAGCGCGCGGTGCCGATCCTGATCCCAGCGCGCCGCGTCCTGACCTTCAAGCCCAGCCAGGTGCTCAAGAACATCCTCAACGGCCTGCCGCCCGTGTAAGGGGTCCTGCGCGGCCGTCGGTTGACGCGATGGTCCGGATCGGATAGACCCATGCAGCCTTCGATCGAGGCGTAGCGCAGCCTGGTAGCGCACCAGACTGGGGGTCTGGGGGTCGCAGGTTCAAATCCTGTCGCCTCGACCAGCACCTGGCCGATCGCCCCCAGCGATCGGCCCCCTTTTCATGACCCGGCCCCTGGTTCTCTGCAGCAACGACGACGGCATCGATGCGCCGCATCTGAATGCCCTCGCGGGGCTGATCGAGGACTTCGCCGACGTCCTGGTCGTGGCCCCGGAGCGGCAGCGCTCGGCGGCCTCGCACGCGATCACGCTGCACAAGCCGCTGCGGCTCACCGAGGTCGGCCCGGGCCGGTTCGCGCTGTCGGGCACCCCGGTCGACTGCGTCTACCTCGGGATCCTCAAGCTGTGCGACCGGCTTCCCGCCGTCGTCGTGTCCGGGGTCAACGACGGCTACAACCTCGGCAGCGACGTGTTCTACTCCGGCACCGTCGCCGCGGCGGTCGAGGGCGCACTGCGCGGCGCGGCCGGCATCGCGTGCTCGCTGGCGCCGCGCGCCGAGGACCCCGACCGCGCGATCCGGTTCGCCGCGGCCGTCGTGCGCGCCGCGGTCGCCGAGCCGATGCCGGCGGGCACCGTGCTCAACGTCAACATGCCGCGGACCCCGAGCGAGCGCTACCAGTGGACCGTGCTCGGCCGGCGGCTGTACTCCGACGACGTCGCCGAGCGCCGCGATCCGCGCGGCCGCCCGTACTACTGGGTCGGCGGCGGCCCCGCCGGTCACGATCAGGTCGAGGGCACCGACTGCGTCGCCGTCGCGCGGGGCTGGAACAGCATCACGCCGATGCACCTCGATCTCACCGATCGCAGCCGGGTCAGCACGCCGCCGTGGGTGCTCGAGGGCTTCCATGTCGTCGTGGGCTCGCCGTGACGCCCCGGGCGCCTCGCGCAGCCGCGGCGCGGATCGGGGCCCTGGGGCTCTCGCTGGGCGTCGCCCTCGGCCTGGGCGGTCCGGCCTGCGGCGGCCCCCAGCGTGCGTCCGAGCCCACCGCTGCCCCGGCCGACCCGGCCTCTGCCGATCCGCGCACCCCGATCGAGCGCCGCCGCGACGCCGCCTGCGAGGCGCTCGGCCCCAGGCTGACCGCGTGCGCCGTGGTCGATGCCCGCGCCGATTTCGCCGCCGGCAAGATCGACCGGCGCCAGCTCGATCTCGACACCGCGCCCGAGTGGCAGCAGAAGCTGACCGCCAAGTGGCGGGCCGACTGCAAGGCCGCCCGCTACTCGTCGCGCCAGGTCCGCGTCCTGGAGGTCTGCTTCCACGAGGAGACCGAGTGCGGTCCGCTGGTCGCGTGCCTCGACCACCTCCACGACCGCGCCGCCAGGTAGCTCACTCGTCGCGGCGCTGCCCGCTCGCTTCCTCGACCCGGATCAGCAGGTGCACCTCCAGCCCGGGCGCCCCGAGCGGCGAGAACCACAGCGTCAGCTCCAGCGCCGGCGCGCCGCGGCCGCGGAACACCCGGGCCCGCCGCTCGCAGGTCTGGCCGCTGTGGTGCGCCGTACGCAGCGCGCGCGAGAACCCCGGCACCACCGTCGCCAGCGTCGTCTCGCTGACGTTCATGCCCTCCAGCCCGCTCTCGATCCCGAGCAGCCGCGCGAACCCCTTGTTCGCCAGCACGATCACGCCGTCGAGCGACACCAGCGCCTGCGGCAGCCGCGAGCGCTCGAACGCCGCGATCAGGATCGCGTCGCGCCGGTCGACCGACACCGTCGGCCCGCTCGGGTGCCGCCGGCCCAGATCCAGCGCGTCCATCGCCGCGTTGAGCTCGGCGCGGAACGCCGCCGCCGACCCGTATCGCCTCGCCGGGTCCTTGGCGAGCGCCCGCAGGATCAGCTGCTCGACCCCCGCGTCGATCGGCTCGCCGCGGCGCGCCGACGGCGGCGGCACCTCGCGGTTGATGTGCGCCATCAGGATCTCGATCACGCTGCCCTCGAACGGCAGCGTCCCGGTCACCATCAGGTAGCCGAGCACGCCGAGCGCATAGATGTCGGCCGCGACGCTCGGCGGCCCACCCGCCGCGCGCTCCGGCGCCAGGTAGTGCGGGGTGCCGTTCAGCCCCTCCTCGCCGTCGCCGCCCGATCGCCGGGCCAGCCCGAAGTCGAGCAGCCGCGCCAGCCGCCGCTGCCGCGCTCCCGTCGTCTCCGCGGTCAGCATGATGTTGTCGGCCTTCACGTCCCCGTGCACGATGCCGCGCCGGTGGATGTGATCCAGCGCGTCGGCGATCTGCCCCAGCACATCACACGCCCGCCGCACCGCCATCGGCGCCGCCTGCTCGTGGATCAGCGGCTCGCCCTCGATCAGCTCCATCACCATGTACGCCCCGAACTGCGCGTCCTCGCCGAAGTCCACCACCGACACGATGTTCGGGTGCGAGATCTCGCTCGCGAGCTTGGCCTCCTCGTTGAACCGAGCGCGCGCCGCCCCGTCGAGCGCGAACGTCGGCGAGATGATCTTCAGCGCGAACGCCTTGCCGAGCTGGAGGTGACGGGCGCGATAGACCTGACCCATTCCGCCCTCGCCCAGCCGTCCATCGATCGCGTACCGCCCGCCCACGGTACGTACATCCATGCCGTGACTGTAGACCAGCCGGGGCCGGCGCCGCCTTGAAGTTTGCACCCGGTGCGGATTCTCGGTTAACTCAGACGAATCATGAGCTCAGGGGTGGCAGACTTGCGCACCGCCGCCCCCTCGGGCAGATTCTCGGCGGTCCAAGGTCCCATAGCTCAGCTGGATCAGAGCGGCGCTTTCCTAAAGCGCAGGTCGCAGGTTCGAGTCCTGCTGGGATCACTGAAATCATTCAGGTTTGTGGCCTGGGCCAACTAGGACACGGCCGCTAGGACACATCTAGGATACAGCCGCCGCGATTACCGTCATGGTGCTGCCTCGACCTCCGCAAGCTCCGCATCGATCGCCGCGCGTAGTGCGCGTAGATCTCGCGGCGACGACAACGCGGTCGCGATGATGGCGTCCTTGCCGTTGTCATGATTCAAGAAAGGGGACCCTGAGCGCGCGCGACGCGCGGTTGCAGGATCGAGCGCTCGCGTGATCGTCGGTCCACCCGGGCCGAGGACCACGCGAGGCGACCGAGCTGACTGACTCGGCGCACTGTGCGCCGCCCGAGCCCGACCATCGGAGCGATCAGCGACGAAGACCGCGCGTAGCTCAGGCCGAGTCCGAGTGCGTCCGGAGAGCCGGCGATCCACCCCGGCCCAACTGTCGGCGGTATCTCCCACGATCGGGCGGTCCAGATACTCAGCCAGGCGGAGTTCGACGCTTCCCCGCACCATGGCGATGGAGCGCAGCGCGGCAAGCAGGATCCGAGCTCGAGTCCGGTGCCGCTTGTGATCGCCGGAGCCTGGTGCCTCGCATTGTTCAAACAACACCTGGAGCAAAGAGCTCCTCCGGCAACTTGCTCCGATCGATCGGCGACGGCCACGCAAGCGGAATGCTTGTCAATCCACCGCCCAGCCGGGCCTCAAGAACTCTTAGTGGCTTTGCCGTGCCGACGTCACGCTCAACGTTTCCTTGCGGTACGAGTCGCAAGTCGTGCACATCCAGACGTCTAAAGATGGCCGACGGTTCTGCCAAGAACTCCATAGCAAAAAACTGAGCTTGATACATCGTCGGTTTGTCGTCAGCCGATCGCGAGACATCAGGGCCCCAAGCAACGGGATTGGAAAAGATTGGGACCAATACGAAGTCTTTCCTGTGCCGCAGAGGAGAGAGCTCCTCCTGTGCTTCTCGCGCCGCCGCCGCGGCCCAGCTTCCATGCTCAAACGGTTCGACGTGGCCACCTAGTAAGCTCCAATCCCCCCACTTCTTGTGTCGGCCGAGAAGAAAGTGCGGCTTGCCCTCGATACGAAGGCACACCACAATATACGCAACGTCGGAATGTCGTCTTTGGGGATTCATGTCGGCTCCCTTAGTCCGATGTTTTCTGCTGCGAAATGCGACCATGGCTCAAGATCGAGCTGCGAGAGCGCCTTGAGGATCTGCTGTGGTGTTTGGAACTTCCCAACCATAACATGCCCGCGACCAGCCTTGCGAAATTCCTTGTCCTCCATTGATTTCGCGACGACTGTGTCGTTGATCCGCGCCAGGAAGAGGACACCCATATGGCGGGACTCAATCCCAGAGTCTTCACTCCACGCCATTCCGAGCAGCCCAGTGTCGAGATGTGTCTTGAGATGGAGCTCCTCGAGGACTCGGTTCTGTACCTGCTCTGACACACCTTCCAGTGAGATCGGGAGGTGACCCTCCACGTGACAGCCCTTCCACAGAGTGGAACGCCCGTATGACGTCTTTTCATCCTTCGCAGTTCGCGTGAGCAAAAAGAGCGAATCGTCGTGAACGACAATACCACAGCCTACTACTTGCACGAGGCTGTCGTCTTGTTCGACGTTGTGCCGAAGCTCGAGACGCATGTGCGTCTGTAGCTGCGCCCATGCCCTCATCGCGTCGTCTCGATGTAAGAAGGGGCGGGATCGCTCCGTCCCTTTTTCGTCAACCGTAACGAAGATTTTCTTCACAATATCGCGCGGAACTACTACTACGTGCTGTTCACCCCATGTTCGGATGATCGGTAGTAGATTGTCAAGTAATTCCAGCGTAGTCGCCTTCGCGCCATCATTGCTAGTTGTGTCTAGCTGAATGAGGCGAAAGTGATCTCTGTGAAGGGTTGCTGTCTCCTTCACCTGTTCATTGAACGCCGTTAGTGAGGTCTCGTTCATCAGACTCCCAGTTCTCGGTAGCAGGACCCCTTTCCCTTCACGATCCATTGCAGCGTTAGGATCTGCTGTCATCACGATCGTAAGGTCAACAAGTGATCGCCAACGCTCAAGGAGTACGAAGTTGGTGAACACAGCGGACTCGTCAGCGCTTACTTGATCCCGCTTGACCTGAAGGCCGAGCCATATGAGGGCGTCGAAGAAGCCACGATCCAAGATAATCAGATCGACGTCGGTATCATAGGTTGCGAGGACCTCAGACAACATCGTGCAGGTTGTCCAAGCGTTGAAGAAGAAGTGGCCCTTCATGGGGATCGGGCAGTCCGAGGCTCGCTCACGTAACGTGTAGACCCGGTACCCGGCCTGCTTGAAGAAGCCATGCAACAGTCCAAGCGTGGTGGTCTTGCCAGCCTTTGGCGTTCCCGTGACCTCAAGCACAAACGCACGTCGAGCCCCGACGCGGAGCACGCGGAGGATCTTCTTTGCCTCGGTTAGAAGCTCGCGAGCGCGCGCCGTTTCGTCCACGGGATCAGTTTACCGAGGCGCTCTCCCTATGGCAGCAGGGCATGTGGCAAGCCTCGGTGGATTCACCTGCGGGATCGGCTCGCTCCCGGTCGATCTTGAAAGCGCTGGCCCGCGTGCTTGAGCGCACGACGGTTCACGTTCTTCGTCGCACCAGACGGCTTTGTGGCAAGGTTACCTTGAGTCGGCCGGTACCTACCTCGGCAGGAGGTACCCGGAGTAACCGCGAACGCTACTCGCTGGATCCCAACCGCCGACCCTGCAGCAGCCGTGCCGGATCTGGGTGCAGCAAGTCCGCCCCTTTGGGGGCCTTGCCACACAGCGCGGCCTCGATCCGCTCCGCTCACCGGCGCACTGGCCCGACCCTGGTCATGGGCCACTTTCGCGCTGTCGAGGGTAGGCGAGGTTGACATCATGGTCGCGGCGATCGCGCTGGTCGAGTTGGACGTCGCGGATCGGGTCGGGCCAGCTGAAGGCCGGTCGTCGCAACCGACGCCGGTCGAGATGGACGCCGCAGTCGCAGCGGTCGCCCCCGCTGCTCGGCATGCCGCGACCACCGCGCGCGCCGCGCGCTGCTGACGTGGAAGCTGCGAATGTGCCGGTCGAGCCACGGGATCTACGCCGACCGCCGGCCGATCGTGCGAGAGGTCAGCCACGCCTCGACGTCTGCACGTCGGTAGCGCACGAGGCGACCGACCTTGATGAACGGCGGCCCGTCCGCCTTGGCTCGCCACTTCGTGGCAGTCATGGACGAGATGCCCAGTTCGGCGCACAGCTGCTTCTCGTCGATGAGGGACGAGTTCGTGGCGAGGATCGCCGAGCCCGGATGCTCTTGCGGGCGGTGCTGGCCTGCCGCCTGCCGTTGATCGGGTGCTCCGAGATGCGTCGGGAGGAAGCGCCTTCCATGTCCGGTCCGTTCTACGACGCGGGGTCGGAGTCGTCTCGTGAATTCAACGCGAGCACTTGATCTCATTGGTTGTGACAAAGCTTGTGATAAGTCCCCGAAACATTGAAATGAGCTCGTCGCGATTGCCAGTTAATACAGCCGTTTGCGCTCGCTCTGGACGGTTCAATCGAGAGTAGTCCCGCGGGCGGGTCACCTTGGCGGATGCCGCGCCCTCGTTGGGTTCTGAACTCGATCCTAGAAGACACGCATCCGCCCCGTCGGCCAGTCGCCGTCCCAGCCGCACGGGAGGTGACCTGCGTGGAACCATGAGAGCTGCTCACGGAAGTAGGTGCACTCCGCTTCGGGGGACGCGATGATCTCGGCGAGCAGCATCGACACGAACTCGTAGAGGTTCTCGAACACGAAGTCCTGGCGCTTCTGGGGGAGGGAGTCCGGGATCCAGCTGTACAGCGCGGTGTGGGGCTTCACGTCTTCGCGCGCCTTCTGCCACCAGGGTTCCCGTTCGGGGAAGCGCTCGAACACGGCATCGACGCGCTCGCACGGTGCCTCGAGGATCCCGTTCGCGTTGTACCGGCGGTCCTGGCCGAAGATCGTCAGCGCCTCCTCCCAGGATCGTACGACGGCGATGGTGCCGGCGTGCACTGGCTCGCCGACGTGCACTGGCTCGCCGACGTGCTCCAGCCACTCCATCTTGTCCAGCACGGCAAACGCGCTCGCGACCGCTTGGCTGTGCGGCCCGTATTCGCCCGACACGTTGCGGAAGCGTCGCGAGAGCAGCTCCGTCCAGGGCGTTGGTCCCGGCGGCGTCATCTACGACTCCCGCCGCTGGAGGTTGTCCGGCAAGCTGTAGCGCCCGCGCGGCGCGTCACCTGGCCATCTCGCGCTGCGGCTCGGGGTGAGCTCATGGTCGGCCCATCGGTTCAGCTTCTCGAGGAACTCGTTGAAGGAGTTCGAGGAGCGGACCATAGCACGCAGCTCCTCGTGCAACGCACCCGATCCCGCCGCGCCGTGGCGGAACCGCTTGCCGATCGTCGCCTTCGTGAAGGTGCGCCCTTCGAGGATGGTCCTCATCGAGACACCCCACTTCTTGAACTGACGTGCCTCCGCGACCATGAGCCACTCGTGCTTGCTGCCCGGGTGCCGGATGTTCTCCGCGATGATCTCTCGCGCGCCCCGCGCGCCCTTCGCGCCCTTGTCCGCGAGCAGGCGGTCCAGCTCGGCGAGCGATAGGCTGTCGAACCACTCGATGAAGGCGTCGCCGGGACGCGGGATGTGCTTCGCGAGGTCCGTCCGTTTCTCGGACGGCGCCAGCTCCGGCTCGACGCCCTCGCGCTCCGTGGCAGTCGGGTATTCATGGCCCTCCGCCGCACGCTGTTCCCGCCGCTCTCTCGCACGCGCCTCGCCGGCGTCGCCCTCGCGCATGCCGTCGACCTCTGGCCCTTCGCCAAGCGCGGCCTTGTCCTTGTCGCTCAGCCTCGTCGCGGCCGCTCCGACGATCGCGGGGCCTCCGACGCTCGGGCCGATCGCGACGCCGGCGGCGGAGCCCGCGTGTCCGCTTGCGGCCGAGCTCCTGGCAGCCGCGAAGGCGGGCAGGGGGCCCGTGGGCATGTTGTTCGCGATCTTGAGCGCGTTCTTGTAGTTGCCCTTGGCGCCGAGGTAGCCGAGCGCCGCGACGGCCACCGCCACGAGCATGCGCAGGAACTCCTTGCTCGCCTCCGCGATCAGCTCGGCCTTGCCGTGGGCAGTCCAGGCGGTCGTGAGCCAGGCGCTGCCGTGCTTCAGCGCCTCGATCCCGCCTTCGACCATGCCGGCCGCGCCGAAGGCCGAGAGCGCGAGCTGGATCACCGCTGCCGCGGCCTGCGTGACGCCGGTCGGAGCGGCGGCGAGGAACATCGAGCCGGCCTCGAGCGTCAGGAACCCGGCGGTGATCCCGACGATCGCCGGCAGGTGGTCCCGGATCGCCTGGGCGAACTCGCCGGCGACCTCGCCGAAGTGGTTCCGCGACTCGGTGACGCTCTGAAGGATGTCCTGGAGGTGACCGGCGAAGCGCTTGGCCTTGGCCACGGCACCGCCGGTGAGCGAGCCCGACGGCACCACGCTCTCGAGCGCCTTGGCGTACTCGGGGCTGACCAGCCAGATCCGGTGCCCGGCGTAGAGCTTGATGTTGTCGCTGCCGCCGCCGAGCACGCCTGGGTCCTGGTACGTGCCGCTGATGCCGGCCCGGCCGCGGTTCACGTGGAGCAGGACGTTCTCGTAGTAGCGGAGTCGTGGCCGTCGCGCACCGCACCGCCGAACTTCTCCCTCGCCAGCGCCTCAGGGGTCTCGCCGCCCACCAGCTGGCGTAGCTCCGCGAGCGGCTCCGGCAGATCGATGTTGACGCGGAAGTCCTCGACGTACCCGCGCACCATCGTCTGATCGAGGTACGCGGTGACGTACCACCAGTGCCTCAGTCTCGCGTGGGTCCCGCTCGCGAACACGCGCGTGGCCGGAGGCAGCGGCGCGGCACGCACCAGCTCGCCGCCGGCCTCGGCGGGCGCGCCGTACAGCGGAGCGCCCCTGGAGTTGTCGATGAACCCTGGCTTGTCGATGCCGGCTTCCGGCGGGCGATCTGGGGCTCCCGGCCTGGACCATGGCCTCCCGCACCTCCGGGCGTCTGACGTGCGGGCGCACGCTGCACCGGCGCTGGCTCCAGATGCTCGACGAGCGTGCGCTTGCCTGGGGCCAACCCGTCCGGCTGGCTGGCAGCCCGCTGCACGAGGCTGGTGCCGCCGGGCTTTCGTTCGAAGGAGTTCGGCATTCAACCGGCTCCGTGCGCACTGACGAGGATTCCGAAATCAGCGGGTTCCGATGCCGCCAGCGCGAAGCGCGGGTCGAGGACTGTCGTGGCGTGACGGTCGCCTTGCCGGACGCGCCTTGCATCACCCGAACCCGCATGCGCATGCGTCGGGCTCTCCTCCCCTTTGCGCCGCATCGCCGGCAGTATCTTCCGACGCGCGCCGGGGTGATCGGCGCCGGACGCAAGATGATGAAACGTTCACGCAGCACAGGTACGTGCGGCCGCGCGTCACGGCTTGAGCGTCGCCGGGAAACAGCGATCGGGCGCTGACCACGCAGCCGGTGGGCACAAGGGGAGCCGTCGGGTGGTTCTCGGTACGCGTCTATCACCTGTGGCCTCCAGGCGTCCATGCCGGACACACCCGCCATACCACCGTCAGTTGGGCACCGAGCACCGGCCGGCCCGCAGCTAGTCGCGATCGCGACGGCGCCAGCGATCCGGGTGACTCGCCGTGCTCGAACAGCTCACGCTCGCGTCCCGGCTACGATGGCGGCGCCTCGACCGTGCGGCGCGCGGTGGCGCCATGCGTCAGGGGGAGCAAGACCACCGGCTCCAACGCCGATCGCGGGTCGGGTGCTACTGGTCGACTTGGCTCAGCTCGATCAGGTGGCCGTCGGGATCGCGCAGGAAGGCGCGCACCTCGTGGCCCCATGGCGGGACGGTCGGTGGTGCGAGAAACGCGGCGCCCTTCGCGGCGAGCCGCGAGTACATCGCGCGGCAGTCCGGGACCTCCACGACGACCTCGCCGTGCACGACCGCGGCCGCGGGATCCGGCGGTGCGAGCGTCACGCCGGGCTTGTCGGGCGTCGGCTCGCTGCGCGTGACGAGGTGCAGCACGCCCCCGCCGAGCGAGAGTTTGGCGTAAGACTCGCCAGTGGTCACCGGCGCCGCGCCGACCACGTCGATGTAGAACCGCAGCGAGCGCGCCAGGTCGCTGACCACGAGGAGCGGCGCCACGGCGGGCCCGGGGTGGACCGGCCGGCCGGCCGCACACGCCGCGACGACGGCGAGCCCGAGCAGCGTGCACGATACCGGGGTTCTCGAACGAATGCGCATCCCATGATGATGCGACAGTTCCACACGCTAGCGCCCGCGTCCTGCCAGCTTCTCGCGCTCGTCGTGGGTGCCGATCCAGCGCTCGATCCCGATCAGCTTGTCGAGATCCTCCTCGAGCCGGGTGAGCGCCTGCGGCGCGTGCTTGTCGCCGTAATAGTGCTCGATCGTCTTGACCTTGCCGCCGCGATGCCACGACGTGATCGCCGACGGGTTGTCGGTGACCTCGTAGTGGGTATAGCTGTCCTTGAAATCGAAGTAGTGCGCGGTCGCGAACAGCTTGTCGATGGCGTCGACCTTGTCCTGCGACAGCACGCCGGTCGCCTTGCCCTTGGTCTTGACGTAGTCGGTGCCGTTGTACTCGATCACCCCGTCGCGATAGATCGACACGGTGTACGCCGGGCACCAGCCGAAGCAGATCGTGCGCTGGAGCATCGCGACCAGCTCGTGCGGTGGTGGGTCGGCCGGACGCGCGTCGACCACCGGTGCCACGAGCGCAGTGGCGTCGGGTGGCGCCGGCTTGACGGCGGGCGTCGGTGGTGGTGGCGGCGGTGCTGGCTTTCGGTCGGTGTCGCATGCGGCGAGCACGGCGAGGGAGAGGAGCGCGTGGCGCATGGTCGTTCGATCGTGACACGGCGACCGCGGGCGCGCCGGCACTGCTCGTAGCCATGGTTGGCCACCTCGGGTGGCGTGCTGGCGGCGTCCGGCATTCGGACATCGCGATCTCGAAGCAGATGGAGTTACAGCGCCTTGCGCGTGAGGTCGAGCTCGCGCATCGCCCGCTCGGTCTCACGCGCGAGCACCTGCTCGGCACGCTCGCCGGGCTGAACGGTGAGCACCGTCGACTTGCCGGTGAGCTTCACCGCGCCGAACGCCGGCGTGAGCGCCGCCGCGAGATGCACCACCGGCTCGTACCGCGTCGCGCGCACCTGCAGCGCCGGCAGCCCCCGTAGCGGGTCGGGTCCGCGCACCTCGACGCGCGTCTTCGCGTCACCGGTCGCCGACAGCCGGCCCGGCCGAGCGGTCACGGTGAGCCCCGCTGCGCGCAGCGCGTCGGCCAGCACGCCGAAGTCGACGCCGATGCCCGAGGCCTCGCTCGCGGCGGTGAGCCGCCACGCGCCGAGGCTCGAGTCCCCCTTCGTGAGCTTCCAGCTGCCCCATGGCACGCCGGTGACGAAGGCGATGATGAGCACGGTGGCGGCGCCCGTCGGGCTGCCCATCGCCGCGGACAGCGGCCGGGCGACCTCCCAGTAGCCGACGATGCCGCCGCACATCATGAAGCCGGCCACCGCCACGCCGAGCGACTCGCGGTGCTTGGCATCGTCGCGCCGGTGGTACAGCCACACGAGGCCGAAGACCGCCAGCGCCCACAGCGCCAGTAGCCCGAGGGGCTGAAGGGCGTAGCGCGCGCGGGCGAGCGGCACGCCGCCCGCTCCGACGGGCGCGAGCGCGAGCGCGAGCTCATCGTGGTACGGCACGTTGTCGAACGTTTCCCAGGCCCCGGTTGGCACGGCGCAGACGTAGTCGACCTCGACGGTGAGCTGCAGCGGCCGGTCGGGCGCCGCGTCGGAGGGGATCGGCACGGCGATCTTCACGTTCTCCGAGGCGCGCCCCGACCGGTTGTCCCTGACGATGGTCGAGCCCCAGCTGGCCCCCGGCCCGGCGGCCGACGCGAGCTCGCGCCCGTCGAGCCACACGCGCACGCGGTCAATGCCGACGGCGTATCCTCCGTGGCCCTCGACCTCGAGGCGCGCGGTCTGCCCGGGCTCGGGCCAGCGGTCGAGCACCCACACCGAGATGCCGGTCCCGTGCAGCTCTCCCGAGCGCGCGTCGGCGAACAGGCTTGCGCCCAACATCAAGACGCCGGTCCCGGCGAGGGAGAGCACGACTCCGAAGGCGAAAAAAAAGCTCTTCATGGCAGCGGCCCCTCATGGTGACCATCGGGCTCGCGGGCTGCCGCGGCAACCCGCAGCGGGTTCTTGCCCTGGGTGCGCAGCAGGACGTTGGCGAGCATCGGCATCGTGGTCTTGCGGTCGGCGATGCCCTGCGCGAGGCGCAGCCCGCGAAGCAACTCGGCTCTTGCGATGCGAAACTCCACGGCTCCTCGACCTTCGTCGCTTCCTCCGGATCGGATCCAACCGCGGTGGGTTACTCTTCGGCAGGATTGCTGCAGGCGCAATCACCCGCGTGGGGGCCATCCACGGCGCACTGGAAGTTGCATGCGGGGCCGATGGCACATACTTGTATGCAGTAAGCACAGTTCTCGACACACGCGCCGCCACCGCATGAACTGGCAACCGCGGGATGGATCTGCGGAACGGGTGTGTAGGGGGAATCTGGCTCATACTGATGCAAGTAGGCGTTGCGCACGCGATCGGCGAACGACTGCGGTGAGAACTGGATGCGCGCGGCATTGGTCACGAGGTGCACATTCTTGCTCTCGCCGCGCGTCTCGAGTGAAAAGTCGGCGGCGCCGTTCTGCCACTCGCCCCGGGTGAGCTCGGCTTGCCCTCGCAGCAGCGTCGCCACGAGATGCCCATCGGGATGGCTCTCGACCAGGACCTCGCCATCTGGGTACGTGAACGCCTGGGTCTGGACGCCCACCCCGTCTGACGAGCCAGGCTCCGTGCTGCTGCAGGCCTGCGTTGTACAGGCCAATGCCACGGTGACGAACAACATGACGATCGTGTTCTTCATGTGACTCCTTGTTGTGTTCTCCCCCGCTTCGAGGAGATTCACGGAAAACAGCGCCGCGATGACGAGACGGCGACTATCGGGCGGTTACCTTTGTCGAAGAGTTGATCCGAGTCTGGTGCGTTGGGTTCATCACTTCTCCTGTGCGCCGGTCACACCGGCGCGATGCCCGCGCGCGGTGCCTGCGCGCGGTGGCTCCCGCGTAGGCGGGCATGTGCACACGCGATGCCAGCGATAAGGTATCGGATCCGCTGCCGCAGACCGCGGGCGTGCACGCCGAGCGTAGAGAGTCTTTACGATGGAACGCGCCGAGCTGTGGAGAACTTCAACGCTCCGTTGAAACTTTACTCGGTGCTGTGGACCGGCGGTGGTCAGGTTCCACAGCCCGGGTTGTCCACTAGTCAGGATACTGGGCGGTCGCGCGGACCGTGAACGATCCGGGAGGGGTCTCGATGTCCGTCTCGAAGTGGACCGTCTGCTTGTCGTCGAGCTCGAGCGTGCGCTCGGCGACGATGACGCGACCGGCACCGCGCAGCTCGATCCGGATCTCGATCGTGCCGTGGCCGGCGCGGTTCACGATGTCCATCGCGACGCGCGTCGCGCCCGGCCGCGGGGACGGCGACGCGATCGCGTCGTGCACGCGCGGATCGGGTCCGGCGCAGGCGCCGAGCGCAAGGGCGATGATCAGCGACCTGGGATCCACGGTGGCCTCACGAGGAAGAACGCGATCAACCCGACGACGATTGCCACGATCGCGGCCGCCGCCGTCATCGCCGAGAGCGGATCGACGCGCTTCTCGGTGCGGCTCAGGCTGATGATGCCGAGCGGCTCGGGGATGATCGGCAGCTTGTGCTCGCCTTCGAACTCCCAGTCCGGCAGCATTGCCTCGCTGCGCAGGGCGGGACAGACCGCGCGCAGGTCGGCCTCGATCGCCGCGCGCTGCGCCTCGCTGATCACCAGCGTCGGCCACGTCGCGACCTCGAGCTTGCGACCGAGCGCACACAGCGCATCGGCGGTTGCGACCAGCTGCAACATTGCCTCCTTCGCCGTCGACCCCCACTGCACGATCGAGAGGTCCTGGCCGGTGACCTGTTTCAGCTTCCGCTCGACGTAGGCCAGCAGCGTGTTCGAGCCGTTGCGGATCGCGTCGAGGTGCTGCACCTTGACGCCGCAGAACCGCAGGCGTCCGAGCCCGCCGAAGTCGTCGCGCAGGTCGATCTCGAACGGCTCGCCTTGCCTGCCTTCGAGCTCGAGTGCCGTGTCGAACGCGGCGGCGACGCCCGGGATGCGCGGACGCCGGGCGAAGCTCGCCTGCTTCCTCCGCTCGTCGCCATGCAGCGCGAGGATCCGCAGCGCACCCCATGCGCCCGGCGCGGTCAGCGCCACGAAGTAGCCGAAGAACAGCAGGAAGAACGCGATGGTCAGGGTCTCGACGTTGGTCCGCTGCGACAGCGTGACGAAGAACTCACCGCGCCAGATCAGCAGCCCGAACCCGGTGACGGAGAGCGCGAACAGCGCGGCGTGGATCACCGCGAGCCAGCGCACGCGCTTGCCGTAGTGTGCTGCATCCGAGACGCCGGGCCCCTTCAGCACGATGCGTGCGATATCGCTCTCGCCTGCGCTCACGGTTGTTCCGATCCAGTGCAGTCGTGATGCCAGTCGCACATCGCGCTGGTCGTGAGTTCGCAGCTCCCACCGGGCGGCAGCGCACGCCGTGAATTCAGGATCAGGTGCTCAGACCGAGCCTTGATGAATGGCGGCCCTGCCGCCATCGCTGATGCTTCCCGGGCTCGAACGCTGCGCGATGGAGCAGGACGTGCTCCGTCGCCAGCGCCGCGTCGTTGTTGCGTTAGCCGATCGCCCACGATGCGCGCCGTGTACTGGAAGCTCGACTTGCTGGTGCTGGCTGGGACTCCGCCCCTCGATCGCCTGTCTCTCATGGTGAACACCGCGCCGACCGCGCATGCGGTCATCGAGCCATCAAGTAGTTCGGCTCGCGCGGATGAGTCCTCGAGGACTCGCTTCGTATACGCAAGGACGCAGGTGTCTCGCGCGACGCGATGGCACTGCTGCTGCACATGACGAGGGAACGAAAGGACAGCAGCCATGTCGAACCTCGAGACGATCCAGAACGGACACCTGACCAGCGCCAGCGGCGGCGCGCAGACCTGGCGCGAGCTCTCGCAATTCGCGACCGACCGCGGCTTCGCCGTGACCTCGACCACCGGCGGTCATCACCTCGGCTGGGCGCACAAGGCGGGCCGCGCCGTCGACGTGCGGACGAGGGACCACAGCACCGCGCAGGTCAACGAGTTCATGCAGGAGGCGCGGTCGAGCGGCATCACCGTGATCGACGAGCGGCGGGGTGGCAATGCCGCCTGGAGCGGGCCGCATATCCACCTTCAGAAGTGAGACAGTCCCGGCGGGCGTGGTACACCACCGCGCGATGCGGCCCAAGGCGCTGGTCTCGTGGTCGAGCGGCAAGGACAGCGCGTTCGCGCTGCACGAGGTCCGGCGCGCCGGGGAGCTGGAGGTGGTCGGGCTGCTCACGACGGTGAACCGGCAGTTCGAGCGGGTGGCGATGCACGCGGTGCGGATCGGGCTGTTGCGGCGGCAGGCGGAGGCGGCGGGGTTGCCGCTCGCGCTGGTCGAGATCGGCTGGCCATGCTCCAACGCCGCCTACGAGGCGGCGATCGGCGAGGCGCTGCGCCGGGCGCGCGGCGACGGGATCAGCCACGTCGTGTTCGGCGATCTGTTCCTCGCGGACATCCGCGCGTATCGCGAGGCGCAGCTCGCGCCGCTCGGGCTGGCGCCGGTGTTTCCGCTCTGGCAGCGCGACACGCGCGCGCTCGCCCACGCGATGATCGACAGCGGGCTCACCGCGCGGCTGACGTGCGTCGATCCGCGCGTGCTCGATCGCGGGTTCGCCGGACGGGCGTTCGACCGCGCGCTACTCGCCGAGCTGCCGCCCGGGATCGATCCGTGCGGCGAGAACGGCGAGTTTCACACGTTCGTCACCGGCGGGCCGATGTTCGCCCGGCCGGTCGAGGTGACGCTCGGCGAGATCGTCGAGCGCGACGGCTTCGTGTTCGCGGACCTGACGGAGGGCTGACCGAGGCCTGACCCGGGATGACCGGCGCGGTCAGCGGCCGGCCATCGCGATCGCGTCGAGCAGGCGGCGGAGCTCGACGGGCTTGACCAGGTGGCCGTCGAAGCCCGCGGCCTCGCTGCGCTCGCGGTCCGAGGCCTGGCCGTAGCCGCTGAGCGCGATCAGGCGCATGCCGGTGACCGGCAGCGCGCGGCGCAGCTGCGCGGCGAGCTCGTAGCCGTCCATGCCGGGCAAGCCGATGTCGAGGACCGCGACGTCCGGGATGAACTCGCGCACGATGGCCAGCGCCTGCGGGCCGTCGCCGACCGCGCGAACGTCGTGGCCGAGCTGGCTCAGGATATCGGCGAGCAGCCCACGCGCGTCCTCGTTGTCGTCGACCACGAGGATCCGGTGCTTGCCGAGCTCGGTGGAGAATGCACCGGCGATCTGCTGGTCGGTCACGCGCGATGGCGGCTGGGACATGGCCGGCAGGTGGACGGTGAACGTGCTGCCCATCCGGGGGCCCTCGCTGCGCGCCTCGACGCGGCCACCGTGGAGCTCGACGAGCGAGTGGACCAGGCCCAGGCCGAGGCCGAGGCCACCGGCAGCGCGGTCGCCGTTCTGCGCGCCCTGGACGAACGGGTCGAAGATCCGGGGCAGCAGGTCCGCGTCGATGCCGATCCCGTCATCGCGGACCTCGAGCACCGCCTCCGCGCCGGTTTGCCAGACCCGCAGGACGATGTGGCCGCCGGGATCGGTGTACTTGGCGGCGTTGGTGAGCAGGTTGGCGAACACCTGGGTGAGCCGCGCCTCGTCGCCGTGGACGAGGATCGCGTGGGGCGGGAGCTTGACCTCGATCTGGTGGCGCTTGTGCTCGACGAGCGGGCTCGCGATCTCGATCGCGCGGCTGATCGGACCGCGCAGATAGATCACCTCCTGCTTGAGCTCGAGCTTGCCGCGCGCGATGCGCGAGATATCGAGCAGGTCGTCGACCAGGTGCATCAGCTGGTGGACCTGGCGCTCGAGGACCTGGACCTCGCGGGGCGACGGGGTGTCGCCGCGCAGCTTGATCAGCTGCAGGGCGGTGACGATCGGAGCCAGCGGGTTGCGCAGCTCGTGGCCGAGCACCGCGAGGAACTCGTCCTTGATCTGGTTGGCCTGCTCGGCGGCGAGCCGTGCGGCGCGCTCATCCTCGCTGTGCTTGCGCTCGGTGAGATCGCGAGTGACCTTGGCGAACCCGACGAGCGAGCCGGCGGCGTCGTGGATCGCGGTGATCACGACGTTGGCCCAGAACCGAGTGCCGTCGCTGCGGATCCGCCAGCCCTCGTCCTCGAACCGGCCATCGCGCACGGCGGCCTCGAGCTCCATCTCGCACTTGCCGGCGCGCACATCGTCGTCCGGATAGAACACCGAGAAGTGGCGGCCGATGATGTCGTCGGCGCGATAGCGCTTGATCCGCTCGGCGCCGATGTTCCAGGTCGCGATGCGGCCGGTCGGATCGAGCATGAAGATCGCGTAGTCACCGACGCTCGCGACCAGCAGGCGGAACAGCTCGTCGGACTCGCCCGCCTTGCGCATCATCGCCGACGGCGGGTCCCGGTCGCGGTGTCCATGCGGCGCACGATCCCGCGCGGCGGCCTCGAACAGCGATGCAGAATCTGGTAGGTCCTGATGCAAAAGTCTGGCCCCAGAATACCGAGGCGGGCGAAGTTTGCACGGCCCGTCTTTACGATTTCTTTAGGCGCACACCACCGTGGGCGTATCCGCCCGGACCGGGAGCGCCGCCGCCGTGCGCGACTGCCACATCGAGCCGTCGCGCACGGGGATCGGACAGGAGCGATCACCGGACGATGGCGGGCAGCGCCTCGTTCGTGGCGAAGTGCTGGTTGCTGCCGCCGTTCGAGAACCACTGCTCGATCTTCGTCCCGGCGGCGGTACCCTGGCCGGTCACGTCCAGGACCATGCCGCTGTGGCGCGCCGTGATGCGCTCGGAGCCACCGGTGACGTCGGTGACCGCCCACTGCTGGTTGGCCTGGGTGCCGCATGTGAACTGGATGACGGCGGCGCCGGGGAAGATCGAGCCGCCGGACACGTCTATGCAGAGGCCGTTCAGCTCGTTCTTCCACCGGAAGAATCCACCGCTCATCGGCTGGGGGATCCATCGCTGATTGGCCGTCCCGGTACAGTTCTCGATCTCGAGCTGCACGCCCGACGCCGTGCTGCCGCCGATCGGGCCGACGCACTTGTTGCTCTGCACGCCGACCATGGCATACGACGCGGTGGGATCGAGGGAGATCTCGGAGTTGACCGACGCCTCGTTCTGATTGAAATCGCCGTCGGTCATGCACCCGGCGCCGAACGCACCGAAAGCAAGGCACAGCCCAAACACAGATGCTCGCGTGGACACGATCTTCATGGGAAACCCCTCCATGAAACCGCAGTGCAACCCGACTATCGGGCCGCATTGCTGTTCAATGGTGATCCCTATATCGTTTTTCTTTGCGCGATGGAATCATCAATATTTCATGACTTGTTCGAGTGTGTTTCAGAGTGCGAAGTGGACGCCGTGGCTGCTAGGTGAGGCAAAGCTGGCGCTCTGGATCGCCGAGCAAGAGCCTCGCCTCACCTGGGATATCGCGCGACGATCCAGGCGAGGTTGTCATCGGAAACGGACGCTGGATGCGATGTTCTATCGCTCGTCGTCACGTGATCGGTAGCACAGATGTTATGCAGTTCGATCTGCACGAGTGACTCATCGTCACGTGAGCTGCCGCACAGCGGTGCGCAGGAACAGCCTTCATCATGACGCGGTCCGTCTGATGGATTTCCATTGCGCTTTATGCGTCGGCTCACAAGAGTTTGCGCGTTGCGCCGTGTCCTGCGTGTCCGGCGGCGGCGCGCATCACTTCGCGGCGACGGTCTGCTTGTCGAGCTCCTGGCGGAACTCCTGATCCTTCTGCGCGACAAACTTCTTGTAACCGTCGGGGTCGATGAACGGATTGGGCGCGCCGGGCTTGAGCTTGGCGACCTTGTCGAGCATTCCGAAGTAGGCGCCGTGGGCGCCGAGGAACAGGTCGCAGTGCAGCGCGCCGAGCACCTTGAACATGCGGCGGTAGTCGTCGGCGATCGTGGGATACAGCGGGTTGCCGACCAGCTTGTAGCCGGGGTTGACGTTGGGGCTGCCGATGATCACCGCGTCGAGCTGCTTGCCGCCGTCGCTGACCTTCATCGTCCACGTCGTGCAGCCCCGGGTGTGGCCCGGCGTCAGGTGGGCGACCAGCGTCGTGCCGCCGAGCTTGACCTCGTCGCGGTCGTGCAGCACGCGATCGACCTTGGTCGGCGGGTACAGCCACTCTGGCTTGCTGTTGTACTGGAAGTCGGTCTTGCCGCCCGACTCGACCACCGGCACATCGGCGTCCATCACCATGTAGCTCGCACCGGTCAGCTTCTTGATCGCCGCGCTGCCGGCGTCGTGGTCCCAGTGGGCGTGGCTGATCAGCAGCACCTTGACGTCGGTGATCTTGAACCCGAGCTTGGCGATGCTGTCCTGGAGCAGCGGGACGCTGGCCTCGAGGTCGCTGTTGATCAGGATGTCGCCCTTGGGCGTGGTGATGAGATAGCTGGCGAGTCCTTTACTGCCCACGTAATAGAGGTTCCCTGCAATACGAAATGGCGGGAATGGCTCGGTCCAGTCGGCGCTGGCGAGGCTGGGCGCGGCCGGAGCCGCAGCCGGGGCCGGAGACTGAGCGCGCGCCGTCGCGGCCAGTTGCGAGCCCAGGGCGAGCGCGAGGAACGCGGTGAGTGATCGGTGCAGGCGCATTCGGTACCTCCGTGGCGCGCATCATCGCACCGGCCCGCGCGGGCGGACTGGCCCGGCGCACGATCAATCGGCGCGGCGGCGGCCCAATCTTGCGCCCGCCCGCGAGTGCGCGGCGGGTCAGCCCTGGATCAGCTTGTCGGGAGTGATCGGCAGGTCGCGGATGCGGACGCCGGTCGCGTGGTAGACCGCGTTGGCGATCGCGGCGGCGACGCCGGGCGTCGACAGCTCGCCCAGGCCCTTGACCCCGATCTCGTTGACGTGGGGGTCGTCCTCGTGGACGAGGATGACCTCGAGCTCGGGCACGTCGGCGTGGACCGGGACGTGGTAGTCGGCGAGATCGCGCGTCACCATGCGCGCGGTCCGCGGGTCGCGCACCGAGTGCTCGTGGAGCGCCTGGCCGATGCCCCACACCATGCCGCCGAGCAGGTTGCTGCTGGCGGTCTTGGGGTTGAGGATCCGGCCGGCGGCGAACGCGCCGACCAGGCGATCGACGCGGACCTCGCCGAGATCCTCGTCGACCCGGACCTTCGCGAACACCACGCCGAACCCGGCGACCGAGTACTGATCGCGGTCCTTGTGGGCCTCGGTGTGGAGCTCGACGCTGATCTCGGGCTGCCTGGACCGGGCGACGATCGCGGCGTACGGGTCTCGGCGCTTGCGATCGGCCTTCGCGATCAGCGCGCCGTCCTCGGCGTCGATCGCGTCGGGCGCCAGGCCGTGCAGCGGCGAGGCCGGGTCGCCGACCGCCTGCTCGATCAGCTTCGTGCGCAGCGCGACGCACGCGTTGTGGACGGCCGGGCCGGTGCTCGCCGCGGTGAACGAGCCGACCGACGGCGGGGCCTCGGGCAGCGCGGTGTCGCCGAGCTCGAACCGGATGTCGCCGATCGGTAGCGCGAGGGCGTCGCCGGCGATCTGGGTCATGACCGTGTAGGTGCCGGTGCCGATGTCCTGGGTGCCGGCCTGCACGATCGCGCGGCCGTCGGGCAGCATGCGGGCGCGCGCCGACGCCGGCAGCTGGCGCGACCCGCGCGTGGTGGTTCCGACGCCGTAGCCGATCTGCCAGCGGCCCTCGCGCAGCGTCTTGATCTGCGCCGGCCGCTTCGACCAGCCGATCGCGTCGGCGGCGCGCTGGTAGCACTCGAGCAGCGACTTGCTCGACCACGGCTTGCCGGTCTCCGGATCGTGGTCGGCGTGGTTCTTGCGCCGGAGCTCCAGCGGGTCGAGGCCGGCCGCGTAGGCGAGCTCGTCGAGCGCCGACTCCAGGGCGAACGTGCCGACCGACTCGCCGGGCGCGCGCGTGAAGGTCGGCGTCGGCACGTCGAGCCGGACCAGGCGCTGGACGGTGGTGACGTTGGGGCACGCGTACAGCATGCGGGTCACCGCCGTGCAGCTCTCGACGAACACGTCGAACCGGGAGGTCTCGGACACGCAGTCGTGGCGGATCGCGGTGAGCTTGCCGGCGCCGTCGACGCCGAGCTCCAGCTTCTGCACGGTCTTGGGCCGGTGGCCGACCAGCGACTGCATCTGCGGCCGCGTGATCGCGAGCTTGACCGCGCGGCCGGTGGCCTTCGCGGCGATCGCGGCGAGCAGCACGTGCGACCACGGCGCGCCCTTGCAGCCAAACCCGCCGCCGACGAAGTGATTGATCACCCGCACGTTTTCGGGTTGCAGGCCGAGCATGGTCGACAGCCGGCGGCGGACGTTGAAGATCGCCTGGGTCGAGTCGTACAGCGTCAGGTGATCGTCGCCCTGCCACACCGCGATCGTCGCGTGCGGTTCCATCGGGTTGTGGGTCTCGACCGGCGTGCGGTAGGTCGCTTCGACCCGGGTCTTTGCGGCGGCGAGCCCGGCGGCGAGGTCGCCGCGGACGATCTCGGCCGGGCCGCGCGGGGTCTGGAAGATGTACGCCGAGCCGAGGTCGGCCTCGACGTCGCCGACCGGCGGCGCCGCGTCGTACTCGGCGGTGACCATCGCGGCGGCGTGCTGGGCGCGCTCCAGCGTGTCGGCGACCACCACGGCGATCGGCTGATCGTGGTAGAGCACGACGCTGTCCTGCAGGCCCTGGACGACCCGGTCGTTGGCCTCGTGGTTGCCGGTCACGCCGGGGAACTTCGGCGCATTGTCGTGGGTCACGACCGCGAGCACGCCGGGCGCGGCCTGCGCGGCGGCGGTGTCGATCGCCTTGATCTTGCCGCGGCCGATCGTGCTGCCGACCAGCACGGCGTAGGTGACGTTGGCGACCTGGACCTCGGCGGCATAGGTCGCGCCGCCGGTGACCTTCTTGCGGCCGTCGACGCGATCGATGCCGGCTCCGATGAGTGGACGAGTCATGCTGCCCCCCACGCGAGCTCGAGGGCTCGCACGATCGTGCGCTTGGCCAGCGCGATCTTGAATGCGTTGTCGCGGCGCGGTTTCGGGTCGACGATCGCCGCCGCCGCGGCGCGCTCGAAGCTCGCTCGGCCGGGAGCCTGGCCGACCAGCGCCTGCTCGGCCTCGGCCGCGCGCCACGGCTTGGTCGCGACCCCGCCGAGCGCGATCCGCGCCGCGCGGATCTTGCCGTCGGCGACGTCGAGCCCGACCGCCGCCGCGGCGAGGGCGAACGCGAACGCGGCGCGGTCGCGGACCTTGACGTAGTGCGCGTGGGCGGCGAATGGCGACGCCGGCAGCTCGATGTGGGTGACCAGCTCGCCGGGCTCGAGCGCGCTCTCGACCTCGGGGTGATCGCCGGGCAGGGTGTGGAACTCGCCGAACGGGATCGCGCGCTCGCGGCCCGCGCCGCGGGTGTGGACCACCGCGTCGAGCGCGGCCAGCGCGACGCACATGTCCGACGGGTGGGTCGCGATGCACGACTCGCTGGTGCCGAGGATCGCGTGCGATCGGGTGTAGCCGTCGATCGCCGAGCAGCCCGAGCCGGGCGCGCGCTTGTTGCACGCCACCGCGAGATCGCGGAAGTACGGGCAGCGCGTGCGCTGCAGCAGGTTGCCGCCGACGGTGGCCATGTTGCGGACCTGCTGCGACGCGCCGGTGAGCAGCGCCTGGGCGAGCAGCGGGTAGCGCTCGACGACCAGCGGGTGAGTCGCGACCGCGGAGTTGCGCGTCATCGCGCCGATCCGCAGGCCGTCGCCGGCGCGCTCGATCTGGGTCAGCGGCAACGGCGACAGGTCGACGATTGCGCTCGGGGTCATCACCTCGAGCCGCATCAGGTCGACCAGGGTGGTGCCGCCGGCCAGGAAGCTGGCGCCGGCGTCGCCGGCGGCCGCGATCGCCGCGCGCGCGTCGGCGGGCCGCACGTAGGTGAAGGGCTTCACGCTAGACCTCCTTCCGCGCGGCCTGGATCGCCGCGACGATGTTGGGGTAGGCGCCGCACCGGCAGAGGTTGCCGCTCATCTGCTGCCGGACCTCATCGTTGGTCTTCGCGCGGCCCTCGCGGAGCAGCGCGACCGCGCTCAGGATCTGGCCCGACGTGCAGTAGCCGCACTGGAACGCGTCGTGGGCGATGAACTGGGCCTGCACCGGGTGGAGCTGCTCGCCCCGGGCGAGCCCCTCGATCGTCGTGATCTCGGCGCCCTCGGCGGCGACCGCCAGGGTCAGGCACGCGTTGACCGCGTGGCCGTCGCGCAGCACCGTGCACGCGCCGCACTGGCCGTGATCGCAGCCCTTGCGCGCGCCGGTCAGCGCCAGGTGCTCGCGCAGCGCGTCGAGCAGCGAGGTCCGCGGGTCGATCCGCAGCCGGCGGTCGGAGCCGTTGATCCGCAGCACGACGTCGACCTCGCTGCCGGCCTTGACCGCGACCGGGCCGGGCGCGGCCGGGCGGTCGGCGCCGGGCGCCTTGCAGCCGTGCAGCAGCACGACGCCGAACCCGGCGACCAGGCTCATCACCGCCCAGTCGCGGCGCGTGATGCCGGGGCGCGGCGGCAGGCCGAGCGACTCGCGCCCCGCCGCGGCGAGCGCGCCGGCCAGGGTCGCGCTCAGCTCGCCGCTCGGCGTGTGCGCGAACCGGACCGCGCCGCGGTCGTCGATCACGAACACGCCGTCGTCCCGGGTGTCGACCCCCCAGCGCGCGGCGAGCGCGGCGATCTCGCGGCGCAACCGGCGCGACGGCCCGGCCGTGAGCTCGACGTCGTCGTCGGGCCGGAACGACCAGACCCCGGCGTCCGAGACGACGAACAGGATCGCGCCGAGCCCGCGCAGCTGGGCCCGGATCGCCTCGGCATCGTGGCCCGGCGTCCAGCCGCGCGCGAACGCCAGCACCCACGGCCGCCCGCGGGTCTCCGAGGACGACAGCGGGCGCCCGGCGTCATCATGCAGGACGAAGCTCGGAGCGACCATGCCGACTGCGATCGACGTCTCCACGCTGCTCATTGCGACCTCCGCGTGTGGTGATCGGAAACGAGTAGCTCGATATCACAAACGTGTTACACGGACCACGCCAATCCGGTGTGCGGATCGCGCGAAACATGTCTTTGCAAACCGCCGCGCCGTGCGGCCCGCCAGGTGCGCAGAACCCATACCCTCATCGCGCAGCGCGCCGGATCGACGCGGCCCCGGATCGTGTGGCCGCATACCACGCCCGCAGCTCCTCGATCGCTGCGTGAAACGTGTAGCGCGGCTGGAACCCGAGCACGCTCCGGATCTTGTCACTCGACATCTGGCTCCGGGCCGTCACCATCCCGAGCGCGGCGCGGGTCAGCAGCGGGCGGTGCGGTGAGCCGGTGGCGCGGCCGGTGAGCTCCAGCGCCCACGCCACCGCGCGCGCGGCGCTCACCGGGATCGATCGGCGGACCGGCGGCTTGCCGGCGATCGACGCCACCGCGTCGAAGTAGGTGCGGAACGAGATCGCCTCGCCATCGCCGACGATGAACCCGTGATCGGCCGCGGCCGGGTGGTCGCCGGCGAGCACGATCGCATCGATCAGGTTGGCGATGTAGCACGGGTGGCAGGTCCCGCGGCCGCCGCCGAGCAGGAACATCCGGCCGCGCTCGATCCGGCGCAGCGGCTCCTCCAGCCAGGCGCCGCCGGGGCCGTACACCACGGCGGGCCGCAGCACGGTGACCGGCAGGCCGAGGGCGCGCCCGGCGTCGCGCGCGGCCCGCTCGCCGAGCGCCTTGCTGCGCGAGTAGCCGTCCCGGCTCGCGCCGTACGGCGAGTCGTCGTCGAAGTACGCCGGGGCGGGCGTGCCGAACGCGGCGGTCGAGCTCAGGTGAACGAACCGGCGCACGCCGCCGGCGCGGGCCGCCGCGACCAGCCAGCGCGTGCCGTCCACGTTGGTCGCCGCGAACGCCTCGTCGCTGCCCCAGTCCGACACGTGGCCGGCGCAGTGGAACACGCGCGCCGTGCCGCGGGCGGCGCGCACCAGCGAGTCGCGGTCGCGCAGATCGCCGAGCGCGACATCGACCCGGCCGGCGAGCTCGGCGGGCAGCCGGGCCGCGCTGCCCGGCCGGCACAGCACGCGGACCGCCCGGCCGTCCGAGACCAGCCGGCGCGCCAGGTGACCGCCGATGAAGCCGGTCGCGCCGGTGATCAGGTCCATCGCGCCTCCCGCGCGTGGCGCCGCGCCTGCCGTCGCAGCTCCGGGCCGGCGTCCCGGAACCACTGGATGCAGCGCTCGATCGCCGGCGCCACCGGCCCGGCCCGGAAGCCGAGCTCGCGCTCGGCCCGCGCGCCGTCGAAGAACAGGAACTTGCCGATCAGGCCGGCCATGCCGCGGGTCAGCGGCGGCGGACGGTGGGTGACATGGTCGGCCGCCCACTCGCAGGCCGCGCCGGCTGCGGCGAGCACCGGCCGGGGCAGCTCGATGCGCGGCGGCGCGACCCCGGCGAGCTCGGCGACCTGGGTCATGAACTGCCGGTGGGTCAGGTTCTCGCCGGCCAGCAGGTACTGCCGGCCGGGCTCGCCGCGCTCCATCGCCAGCCACAGCCCGCGCACGACGTCGTGGACGTCGATGAAGCACGCGCCGCCGGCGACGTGGAACGGCCACCGGCCGCGCGCGATGTGCGCGATCGGCTCGCCGATCGGGGTCGGCGCGAAGTCGCGCTCGCCGATCGCCGACGCGGGATGGACGATCACCGCCGGCAGGCCGCGCTCGCGCACCGCCTGCTTGATCTCGTCCTCGCCGGCCTTCTTGGTCTCGCCGTAGGGGAACGCGAACGCCAGGTTGTACGGCGCGTCCTCGTCGCGCGGCACCGGCAGGTCGGACGCGCCGAGCGTGATGCAGCTGCTCGCGTGGACCACGCGCTCGACGCGGTGCCGGACGCACGCGTCGGCGACGCTGCGCACGCCGTCGACGTTGACCGCGTGAAACTCGGCGCGATCGCGCAGCCAGTAGCGATTGATCGCGGCGAGGTGGAACACCGCCCCGCAGCGCGCGACGAACGCGTCGACGCTCGCCGGCTCCCGGACGTCGCCCTCGATCAGCTGGTAGCGCCCGGCGAGATCCTCGATCGGCGCGAGCGAGCTGCCGCGCTGGACGAACGCGACCGGCCGCAGCCCGCGCGCGACCGCGGACCGCAGCAGGTGGGCTCCGAGGAACCCGTTCGCGCCGGTGATGCCGATCGTCGGGACCGCCATGGCTTCGCCAAGCCTGCGGCCCAGCCCCGGCGGCGCAACCGCCGTGAGCCGGCTCTCCGACGAGCCCGCCGCACGTCACCGGCGCACGACGCGGCGGCGCGCGGTCATCACGGCCGGTTGCGGCCGAGGCGCTCGTGGCGGGTCACCCGGTCGCCGTGGATCACCGCCGGCGCCCGCGAGATGTCGCCGGCGGGCGCGCAGCGTCCCCGCGTCAGCTGGTCTTGAGCTGCAGCGACTTGTACTCGAGGAACTCCTCCAGCCCGTACGTGCCGGCCTCGCGGCCGTGGCCCGACTGCTTGAAGCCGCCGAACGGCGCGTTCATGTTGAACGGCCCGCCGTTGATGTCGATCTGCCCGGCGCGCATCCGCCGCGCGACCCGCTGCGCGCGCGCCTCGTCCTTCGACCACACGCCGCCGGCCAGCCCGTAGATCGTGTCGTTGGCGATCCGGACCGCGTCGTCCTCGTCCTTGTACGTGATGATCGACAGCACCGGCCCGAAGATCTCCTCCTGCGCGATCGTCGACTTCGGATCGACCTTGCCGAACACCGTCGGCCGGACGAAGTAGCCGCCCGCCGCGACTCCGTCGGGCGGCTCCGCACCGCCGGTCACCAGCTCGGCGCCTTCCTCGACCCCCTTGCGGATGTAGCCGCGCACGCGCTCGAGCTGCATCTGCGACGACAGCGGCCCGAGCCGCGCGCTCTCCGACAGCGGATCGCCCGGCACGAACGCCGCGGCTGCCTCGGCGGCGAGCGCCTTGGCCTCCGCATAGCGCGCCTCGGGCACCAGCATGCGGGTGAACGCCGTGCAGGTCTGGCCGGAGTTGAGGTAGCAGTTGGTCACCGTGCCCTTCACCGCGGCCGGCAGGTCGGCATCGTCGAGGATGATCGACGCGGACTTGCCGCCGAGCTCGAGCGTCACGCGCTTGACCATCTGCGCCGCGACCTCGGAGATCCGCCGGCCCGCGCGGGTCGAGCCGGTGAACGAGATCATGTCGACCTCGGGGTGCTTGACCAGCGCCTCGCCGACCACCGGCCCGAGCCCGGTGACCAGGTTGAACACGCCCGCCGGCAGCCCGACCTCGTGCACCACCTCGGCGAGGATGAACGCGTTGAACGGCGCGATCTCCGACGGCTTGACCACCACCGTGCATCCCGCGGCGAGCGCCGGCGCGACCTTGAGCGCGATCTGGTGCAGCGGGTAGTTCCACGGCGTGATCGCGCCGACCACGCCGACCGGATCGCGGACCACCAGCGAGTTGCCGACCTTCTCCTCGAACCCGAACTCGCCGGCGATCTTGGCGTAGTTGGCGAACGTCAGGATCGGCAGCCCGGCCTGGATCCGGCCGGCCAGCTTGATCGGCATGCCGACCTCCTGCGCGATCGTCTTCGCGAGCAGCTCGGCGCGCTGCTTGAGCCCCGCCGAGATCTTCGCCAGGTAGTCGGCGCGCTGGGCGACCGGCAGCTGGCTCCAGCCGTCGAACGCCGCGCGCGCGGCGCGGACCGCGGCGGCGATGTCGGCCTCGCCGCCGGCGGGCACCTTGCCCATGACCTCGCCGGTGCCGGCGCTGTGCACGTCGATGGTGTCCTGCGTGCTGGGAGCGGCCCACTGGCCGTTGATGTAGAGCTTGTCGCGGAGCATCATGGTGGATCCCGGGGAGTGGAGGGGAGCGGATGCGCGTGGCGCGTGGCGTTGTTGCGCGGGGAGTTGTAGCGCGGGAGTTGTTCGCGGGGAGTATACGGAAATCGCCGCCGACCTGTTGCCCGGCGATCCGCGTTGAAGGAGGCTTCGCACCATGGCACGCAAGGGCAAGGCAGTCATCGCTCGAGAGCTCGGCAAGCCGGTCGTCGTCGAGGAGGTCGCGTTCGATGCGCCGGGCCGCGGCGAGGTCATGGTCAAGATCGGCGCCGTCGGGGTCTGCCACTCCGACCTGTCCGGCACCAACGGCACCATCGCCCTGCCGCTGCCCCTGATCCTCGGCCACGAGGCCGCGGGCACCGTCGTCGAGGTCGGCGAGGGCGTCAGCGAGCTCGCGGTCGGCGACGCGGTGGTCGCCAACTGGATCTACATGTGCGGCCGCTGCCACTACTGCAACATCGGCCGCCCGGTGCTGTGCGATCAGCAAGGCAAGGCGCTGTCGACGATGTTCGATGGCACGCTGCGCACGCGCGACGCCGCCGGCAACCCGCTCAACGTGTTCTCCGGCGTCGGCGTGATGGCCGAGTACGCCGTCGTCCACGAGCGCAACCTGGTCAAGTACGACGCCAAGGTCCCGGCCGATCGCGCCGCGCTCGTCGGCTGCGCCGTCACCACCGGCGTCGGCGCGGCGATCAACACCGCCCGCGTCGCGCCCGGCTCGATCTGCGGCGTGTGGGGCACCGGCGGCGTCGGCCTCAACGTCATCCAGGGCTGCGCGATCGCGGGCGCGGGCCGGATCATCGCGATCGACACCAGCGATGCCAAGCTCGAGCTCGCCCGCACGTTCGGCGCGACCGACGCGATCAAGGCCGCGCCCGGCGAGGACCTGACCAAGCAGCTCAAGAAGCTCACCGGCGGCGGCCTCGACTACGCGTTCGAGTGCGTCGGCTCCGGCGACGTCGTCGCCGCCGCTTACAAGGCGATCCGCCGCGGCGGCCTGGCCGTCGCCGTCGGCGTCGCGCCGGCCAGCGCCTCGACCACCGTCGTGACCCGCACCCTGCCGTTCGAGGAGAAGACCCTGACCGGCAGCTACTTCGGCTCGGCGCGCCCGCGCGAGGACTTCCCGAAGATGCTCGCGCTCTACGCCGCCGGCAAGCTCAAGCTCGACGAGCTGATCACGCGCCGCTACAAGATCGACGAGGCGCCGCAGGCGTTCGCCGACCTCGAGTCGGGCAAGAACGCGCGCGGCGTGATCGTGTTCTGATCGCCGCCCGCGGCCTGGTCGCCTCGCAAATCCTGCCGCGATCGCGGCACGTTGCGACGCGCCTGTCGTGAAGCAGCGGGTCCCGTCGCCTCACCGGGGTCGCTCCGATGAAGCACACCATCCTGTTCCTCGCCGCCAATCCCGCCGGAACCGACCGGCTCGCCCTCGACCGAGAGGCCCACGACATCCAGGCCGAGCTCGAGCGCAGCGGCCACCGCGATCGCTTCGAGTTCGTGACCCGGTGGGCGGTCGAGCCCCTCGACCTGCTCCGCGAGCTCCGCAAGCTCCGGCCGACCATCGTTCACTTCAGCGGCCACGGCGGCTCGACCTCGGTGGCGTCACGGAGGGGCGAGCTGCGGCGAGACATCGTCGCCGCGGACCCAGCTGCCATCGGCGACCGGCCGGACGCCCGGACCGGCCTGTACTTCCAGGGCCCCGACGGCCGGCCCCAGCTCGTCTCGGCCGCGGCGCTGGAGGCCACGTTCGGCGCCGCGGGCAGCTCGGTCCAGCTGGTCGTCCTCAATGCCTGCTATAGCGAACCTCAAGCGCAGGCGCTGCTCGCGCACGTCGATTGCGTGGTCGGCATGAGCGGCTCGATCCTCGACGATGCGGCCCGCGTGTTCGCCGTCGGCTTCTACGGCGGCCTGGGCGAGCGCGAGTCCGTCGAGGCGGCCTGCAAGCAAGGCCGAGCCGCGATCCATCTCGCTGGCCTGCGCGACCACGACCGGCCGCAGCTCGCAGTCCGCCGCGGCGTCGACGCCCGTCGGCTGGTGCTCGCCGCGGACCCTCGATAGCCCCGCTCGCATCGCCGGCGCAAGCGGGCGGATCGAGGTCACGAGGGTCGACAGCACCGGCGCCGGGCGCCGCAGCACCGTTCCGAGCACGGACGGCGAGCCGCGGTTCGCCGGGCACGACGCGGAGCTCGGCGCCGGCCTGTTGTCCTCGATGCCACGCACGGGTTTGCAGCGGTCCCGACTGTGCCGCACTCGTGACGGCGCGCCTCACGTCTTCGGCGTGGGACATCGTCGCAATGCTTCGAAGATCAGGTGCTCCAGCGTCACGTCCTCCCCCCGCGCCTCCACCGCGGCCGCGACCGCGGCGTGCGCGATCGCGGGCTTCCAGCCCAGGCCGGTCAGCGCCGCCTTGGCTTGCGTGCGGAGGATCGCCGCGTCGAGCCTGCGGGCGCCGCTCGCGCGAACGCTCTTGTCCTCTACCGGACCTGCGGCGCTCATCGCGCCCACGTGGGCGTCCGGATTGGTGGTGGTGGGCGCGCCACCGGCAGCCATGCTCGCGTCGACCTCCGTCATGGAACCCCGCGACCGCGGCCCCACGCCCACGTGGGCGTCCGGCCCAGCGACAGGGGACACGCCGCACGCAGCCATGCTCGCATCGACCTCCACCATGGAACCCGGCGGCCGCGGCCCCGCGCCCACGTGGGCGTCCGGATCGGTGGTGGTGAGCGTCCCCGCTTCATCTTGCGCGCCGGTCGCCGTTGCTTCGCCCGGCCGACGAACCTGCAGATCGCCAGCGGTGCCGCTGATCGTCAGCGCGCCGCGGTGATGCGCCAGGTGGCATGCGCTGCAGACCAGAACGATGTTCGAAGCGTCATGGCTACCGCCGTCGGCGCGATGGATCAGGTGATGGAGCTCGAGCCCGCGGGACGAGCGACAACCATCCACGCGGCAGCGGCCGCCGTCGCGGCGCCACACGAAGCGTGAGACGCTCGGCGGAATATCCTGGTGTTCGCGCTCCGGGCCTTCGCCATCGATCGAGCCGATGTGCTGAGCCTCGCACAGCGCGCGGTCGACCGCGGCAGGGTCGATCGCGATCCGCGCACCGGCGCCCTCCTGCCAGCCCTGGCGGCAGCGCTCGCACACCGTGACCGCAATCTGGAACTTCGCGCGACCAGTTGGCTCGCCGCCGCGTGCACCATCGAGCACCCCGCTGCACAGCGCGGCGATGAACGCATCGTCCGGCAGGTTGGTGCCGTGCTCGTCGTCCAGCACGGTGCGGGCCTGGCGCAGGAATGCGAAGGTCTCGGCGGAGAGCTCGAACCGGACCACGTGCATACGCGCCTCGGGGGCCGGCGGATCATCGGGCCGATCCCCCGGGCGCCGGTCTGCGACGAGCTCCTCGATCTGCCGCAAGGTCTTGTCCTGCGCTGCGGCCACCCACGATGCCTCGGTCGACGGCGTCGCGATGCGCGTCAGCTCCCGCACCGCCGAGAACGGCAGCTCTCCGGCGGTGAGCGCCGCCGTCAGCCGGGGCAGGTCACCGAGTGCCCGAGCCACGCGCAGCCGGTCCTGGGCCGTGCGCGGCGCATAGCCGAGCACACGTTCGAGGTAGTCGAGCATCGAGACCATGCCGAGCGGGCGCCAGATCTGCAGCCCTTCGGCCGCCCGCAGCCAGCGCGCCTCCTCGGCGTCGAGCGCGGCGCGGCGCCGCCGGATCGAACGCAGTGCGCGGTCCACGGCCTTCCAGTCGAGCCCGGCGCTCCGCGGCGAATCGGGCGCCCACGTGGGGGCCTGCAGAGTGTCGATCACTGCATCTTCGATTCCATACTCCAGCATGACAGTCTCCTGCTCTTGTCGCGTATCGCTTCTAGCACACGAGTTTTCGGCGCCGTGGCTTGCGCTCTGCGCGATGATCAGAGGTCGCCATCGAGAAAATGAGACCCGTACACGATCTCGCGCTTGCAGCGCATGCCAGCGTGCCTGGCGGGGTGGTCGATACGCAGTTCTCGCCCACGTACTCGATGGTCGCGAACAGGCCGTCAAGTGGAATCGACTCCACACGCGCATTGTGCCGTTAAATGCCATTCTGCGGCGCTCACGCACCAGACACTGCGCTCGATCTGCCGATCAACGTGACGACCGCGCCTTGTCCCCGACTGTGGGGCGTCCGGCGCGTCCTTGGCGCGGCCTCGGCGGGTGAGTCCCCACAACAGTCCCAGCTCGCGATCGAGTAGAGCACGCGCCTGCTCGCTCTCGATCTGCCAGCCCCATGCGTCTGCCAGGTCGAGCGCACCGCGGATCTCTCCGGCGCTGCCATGCGCCATGTCGAAGAATCTTCGCGGATCGCGGCCGCGGCGGCGATCTCCCTCGGCGATGTTGAGCACGATGCTACTGGCGGCGCGCTCCACATGGTCGGCTGCCTCGAGGCTGTGTCTCCGAAGCTGTGCGACCACAGGGCGCAGGGCGCGTATCAGATCCAGGGCGACGTCATATGCAACCAGCATGTGTTCTCCTGTCGGGCCTTCATCTCTGGAAAGGGAATGCCTGCTGCCGACGACCTCCGCGGCTGGGCTCCGCCCGTCGCGACCGATCCGCGCCACGACCCGTGACGAACGCCGTCACTGACGCGGTTGGTCTTCCCAAACGCGGGTCTTTGCGGCCCACGTGGGCGCCGCCTCAAGCTCTCGGCGTCCGGCGCGAGGGCGTGCGCGGACGGGCGCAGGGCGGCCCAGCCGTGGAGGGAGGAGGCACCGCGACGTGAGCTGTGTCCACTGTCCGCTGTTGTGGACCGCTGATTGCCGTGTGCTCACCACCGGCGGCCGCCTGCTGATCGCCGGCTGCCGAGCGCTGCCTGCCGATCACCGACCCACTGGTTGCCGACGACCGGTACCGGCTGCCGAGCGCCGGCTGCCGCTCACCGATCACCGCCTGCCGAGCGCCGGCTGCCGATCTCCGATCACCGATCACCGGCTGCCGAGCACTGCCTGCCGATCACCGACCACCGGCGGCCGACGACCGATACCGCGGTCGGCGCACGGTTGACGGCGCTCGGCATCGGCGGTCGGTGCACGGTTGACGGCGGTCGGCATCGGCGGTCGGTGATCGGCATCGGCGGTCGGCGCACGGTTGATGGTGATCGGCATCGGCGGGCCGGTGCACGGTTGACGGCGCTCGGCGCTCGGTCGTCGGCTCCGGTCCTGGCCACCGCCGCCCGCTGACATCCCCCCACCGCTCCAGCATCAACGACGTGCCGATCCAGGCCGCCGACCGCAAGTTCCTGTGGCCACAGGGGCCGCGGCCGGCCGACCACCGGACTGACCGAGCTCGGGCTGTGAGGCCGGCCGCTCAGGTGTTCCGTGGATGAAATATTCCACCGGCGTTCGCGCGCTTGCCTCGGCGACCGCCCCGCGTTCACATGGGCCCATGGCCCGCGCGCAGCCTCGGTCTCGCCGCCGCCCGCCCGCCGGTGACGGCGGCGACGCGCTCGGGCCGTGGGCGCTCGACACGGTGCACAACGTCGATTGCGAGCTCGGGCTGCGCGAGCTGCCGGCGGACTGCCTCGACGTCGTGGTGACCTCGCCGCCGTACTGGGGGCAGCGCGGGGCCGGCGGGCTTGGCGCCGAGGCCGACCCGCGCGACTACATCGCACGGCTCGCCGCGATCCTCGCCGAGGCGATGCGCTGCCTCAAGCCGTCGGGCACGCTGTGGCTCAACGTCGGCGACGCCTACAACACGCCGATCAACTGGCGCGAGACCGACCACGTGTACAGCTCGCTGGGCTCCGAGGGCACCGGGCTGCCGCCGACCAACTCGGCGTACGTCAAGAACCGCGGGCGGCGGCGCGCGTTCGTGCGCAGCGACGTCGGCTGGCTGAGCTACGGCAACCTGCTCGCGATCCCGTACCGCGTCGTGGCGGCGATGTGCGATCGCGGCTTTCTGTTCCGCGGCGAGGTGATCTGGGAGAAGTCGCGGCCGATGCCGGAAGGCCTGTGCCGCCGGCCGCATCGCCGCCACGAGGGGATCTACGTGTTCGCCAAGGACGAGCAGCATGCGTTCTGCACCCGGCCGCCGGTCGGCTCGGTGTGGAAGCTGCGCCAGACCCCGAACCTGACGCCGCACTACTCGACGTTTCCGGTCGACCTGCCGGTGCAGTGCATCCGGGCCGCCGGCCTGGCGTCTCGCGGGGCGATCGTCTGCGACCCGTTCATGGGCAGCGGCACGACCGCGCGCGCGGCGCGCATGCTCGGCCACCGCTTCCTCGGGTTCGAGCTCGATGTGGAGATCTGCCGGCTCGCCAACGTCCGTGCCCGCGAGGTATCGCCGCGGTCGCAGCGCACCCGGTGAAGCCGGCGGGTCAGCCGAGGTTGGGCGCCGTCGCCTTGACGCTCTTGCGATCGGTCATCGCTTCCCACCACGCGGTCAGCCCCTTGTGGGGGGCGAGCAGCTCGCCCTCGGGGGTGAGCTTGAGGTAGAAGATGATCGGGACCAGGTAGAGATCGGCGAAACTGACCTGGTCGCCGGCGAGGAACGTGTGGTGGCCCTTGAGCCGCTCGAACTCCTGCAGGCACAGCCTGGCGCGTGGGATTCCAGCCTTGACGACGTTCTCGTCGGTGCCATTGGCGAGCAGCGCCGTGAACAGCCGCTGCACCACGATCTGGCCGATGATCGATGCATATCCGTGGTAATCGATGATACTGAGGATCTGATTCATCCGCGCGCGCTGCTTGGGATCGTCGGGAGTCAGCGCCGGTGCCGGCCACACCTGGTCGATGTAGCGGAGGATCGGTGAGGTCTCGTACACCTCGAGGCCGTCGTGCTCGAACGCCGGCACCGTGCCGAACGGATTGCGGCTCAGGTGGGCGGCTTGCTTCTGCTCGCCCTTGAGCACGCTCACGTCATTGAGCTTGTACTCGGTGCCCTTCTCCTCGAAGGCCATTCGCACGCTGCGGACGTAGGTACTGAACTCGGTGCCATGGATGATGGGCGTCATGCGGTCCTCCGTTGCGATGAGCTGGACGTGGCCGGCGCCACGCGCGCGCGAGGATACGCTCGAACCCGTGGCGCGGAGCGCCGGGGCGCCGCTTCGCAGCCGGACCCCTGAAAATTGCTCGACAATCCATCCGAGGTGAGCTCCGAGCAGCGCGGGAGAGGTTGTGGGCGATGTGAGCCGCTTTGCATCCGGGCGGCTCCCCGTGCGGCTCTGAACAAGCGCGATCACGGCACGACGAACCGTGTGAAGAGAGCGCTCTCATCCGTCGACTGGACCTCACCGGCTTGGTGGATCGATCAGCGGTGGTCGTGCGCGCCAGGATCATTCGTAATGTCTGTCCGATCGGATCGCCAATGCGATTCTGCTTGAGGAAACTCACACTCGCGTGATTCCACGTAGTGGCGACAGGCCGGCGGCGATCACGACCCAGCGCGCGTGATTCCCCGCACCTGCACCCGAAAACCGTGATGTTCGGCACGAGAATCCGGTCCGCTGGTCCAGCTGTCCGGCGACGATTCGGAGGTTCACTCGAATCGCATCAGTTTGTTGAGGCGTAGATCTCAATCAATTCTATTTGTCCTCAGTTTTTTGAGCAATCGATTGATTTCTGTTTGTCACCATACCTGGAATGAGCGAGCTAGCCGAATTATGCACTACCTGGCAAGAACTGCATTGACAGTTTTGTGTGGAGAGCTTTAGGGTCCATTTGCCGAACGGAGTATCGCGTTGATTGGATATCTCCGAACGGCGGTCATCGACGGTCTTTCATGATCGCGGCGAGGTGATCGTGCTCGTGGTCGATCCGTCGGAGGTTGACGTACGACGCTGCGCGTCGTGCGCTGTGTCCCCCTGTACCCGGAGAAACGCACATGAATCGGACACGATGGATTCGCAGTGGAGTGCTCGTGACGACCACGGCAGTCGGCGGCTTGCTCGCCGGCTGCGCGACCGAGCCAATCGCAGACCCGGCGCCCGCGGCCACGTCGAGCACGGAGCAGCTGGTGATCGGCGATCAGCTCGGCGGGATCACGGCAGCGGACTTCTCGGCGGCCAGGACGGCGTTCAACACGGTGGAGACCATCGACGACGGCCTGGGGCCGATCATGAACGAGCGCGCGTGCGGCAACTGCCACACCCAGGGCGCGGCCGGCGGCGCCGGCACGCAGATCGAGCGGCGGTTCGGCAAGTTCGTCAACGGCATCTTCAACAGCCTGGCCAGCGAGGGCGGCTCGCTGCGCCAGCTGATGACGATCGGGACGTTCACCGGCAAGAACGGCCAGAGCTGCACGGCGCCGCTGGAGCACGAGCCGTCCGATGCGACGGTGCACAACGTCGGCCGGCTGACCACGCCGCTGTTCGGCCTCGGCCTGGTCGACGCGATGCCGGACTCGACGTTCGACAACATCGTCGCCAACGAGCCGGCCGCGGTGCGCGGCACGGTCAACCGCGTCAAGGTCCTGCTGCCCAACCCCGATGACGCGAGCCAGTCGATCAACTCGACCCGGGTCGGCCGGTTCGGCTGGAAGGCCGGCATCGCGAACCTGGTGCAGTTCGCGGCCGATGCGTACCTCAACGAGATGGGGATCACGACCCAGCACTGCTTCAAGGGCACGTCGATCCTGACGTTCGCGACCGAGTCCAAGCCCAACGGCGTGGCGATGGCGTCGGGCTGCGACGACCGCGGGCCGGGCGGGGCGGGGATCCCGGCGGGCACCGACGATGGCGTCGGCAGCTGCGCGGGCGGGCTGACCGAGATCCAGGACGACGTCGAGCTGTTCACCGACTTCATGACGTTCCTCGCGCCGCCGCCGCCCGACTCGACGATCGATCCCAACGTCGCGATCCAGGGCGCCCAGGTGTTCCTCAGCGCGGGCTGCGCGGGCTGCCACTTCCCGGGCCCGATGACGACGCCCAACCCGGCGCCCAACGGCGTGCCCGGCGGGACGAGGTTCTTCCCGTTCTCGGACTTCGCGTTGCATGACATGGGCTCGCTGGGCGACCAGATCGGCAATGACGGCGACACGGTCGCCCGGACCCGGATGATGCGGACCGCGCCGCTGTGGGGCCTGCGGTTCCGCAACCACTTCCTCCACGACGGGCGCGCGACAACCGCCACCGCGGCGATCCAGGCCCACGCCGGCCAGGGCGCGGCGGCGGCCTCGGCGTTCAACGCGCTCAGCGCGTCGGACAAGTCCGCGCTGCTGCGAGCGCTGAACGCGATCTGATCGCGTCATGGGAGCGCGATCCGCCCCGGCGGCATGCCTGCGCCGCGGATGTGGCACGGGGTGGCAGCTCCGTCGCAGCGCCGCCATGGCTCTGCGCGGCCTGCGCCCCGCCGGCGCCGCAGCGGGTGCGGGGCGCGGGCGCTCGCGTAGTCCCGGGTACTCCGCACGTCGATCCACGTGCGCGAGTAGGGGCCTAACTGTACGGATGTACGAGATTATTTCGGCTGCACGCGACGAAACGCCACGTGGCGCGAGCGCGGGTCGATGGCCATGTTCCGGCCCGCCATGTCGACCATCAGCCGCATCCCAGAGATCATCCTCCGCCAGCGCGCGATCGCGCGCTCACTGCCGGCGTTCGGGCTCGCGCTCGCGAGCATCGCCGTCGGGCTCGTCGTGCTCGCGGTGCACGTCTGAACGCTCGACTGGTGCCGGATCCAGTCGTACGCTGCGGGCCATGTCAGACGCGACGCTCAATAACCTGCGCGAGGCGCGCGCGATCGCGATCCTCCGCGCCAATGACCACGCACTCGCCCGCGACGCGCTCGCGGCGGCGGTGCGCGGCGGCTTCCGCGTCCTGGAGGTCACGCTATCGACCCCGGGCGCGATCGAGATCATCGCCGACCTCGCCCGCGACAAGCAGCTGCTGATCGGCGCG
>DATAPF010000037.1:0-11046 GCA_036265355.1 Kofleriaceae bacterium
GGGCCGTATGATGAAGCGCTGCGCCACCTCGAGCGCGCGGCGGCCAGCGACGCCCCGCCCGCGCTCGCGCTGTACGCGCTGGGCCGGATGTCGCTGGTCGAGGGCGCGGGCGCGCTCGCGATCGAGCGGCTCGGCCGGGCGCGCGCGATCGCCGAGCGCGATCCGACCCCGCTCGGCGCCCAGCTCCGGTTCGACGTGATCGTCGCGCAGGGCGATGCCGCGCTGGCGGCGCGCGACGCCCACGGCGCGCACGGGTTCTTCCTCGAGGCGCTCCAGGTCGAGCCGCGCCGGGCCGACCTGCACGCCAAGCTCGCCCAGACCCACCGCTCGATCGGCAACCTCGACGCCGCGCTCGCCAGCTTCGAGCGCGCGCTCGCGCTGGGCGCCGGCCTCGACACGCTGCGCGCTGCGGTCGACACCGCGCTCGCGGCGGGTGATCCGCTGCGCGAGGCGCGGTGGGCGAGCGACCTGCTCGCGATCGATCCGACCGACGTCCGCGCGATCGTCGCGCGCGGCGCGGCGATGGCCGCCGATCAGCCGGACGCGGCTCGCGCGCTGCTCGAGCTCGCGGCCGCGCGCGACGACGTCGACGCCCACGTCTGGCTCGCCCGGCTCGCGCTCGCCCGCGACCCCGCCGCCGCCCAGGCCTCGGCGCTGGCCGCGCTGCGGGTCGCGCCGCGCCACGGCCCCGCTCGCCAGCTGCTCACCGAGACCCACGCCGCGCGGCTCGGCGCGCCCGGCGAGGCGGCGGACATCGGCGAGCTCGCGCGGTTCGTCCAGAACGTCGTCGGATCGCGCCGCGAGCTCGGCCACCTGGTCGGTGACGTCGCGCGGGCGGCCGCCAGCCTCGACACGCCGCTGCTGGTCACCGTGATGGGCGAGTTCTCGAGCGGCAAGTCGTCGTTCGTCAACGCGTTCATCGGCGCCGACGTCGCGCCGACCGGGATCACGCCGACCACCGCCACGATCAACGTCGTGCGCTACGGCCGCGATCGCGGCGGCCGGATGGTCGGCGCCGACGGCGCGACTGCCGAGCTGGGCTGGGACGCGCTGATGGCGCAGCTCCGCGCGTTGACCCCCGAGGCGGCGCGCGCGATCGACCGGGTCGAGATCCTCGTGCCGCTGCCCCAGCTCGAGAAGATCCACATCGTCGACACCCCCGGCCTCAACTCGATCCAGCCCGAGCACGAGGCGACCGCGCGCGGCTTCATCGCGCGCGCCGACGCGATCATCTGGGTGTTCACCGCCTCGCAGGGCGGCAAGGCGAGCGAGAAGCGCGCGCTGCGCTCGATCCGCGACGAGGGCAAGCGCGTGCTCGGCGTGCTCAACAAGGCGGACCAGCTCAGCCCCGAGGACACCGCCGAGGTCGTGCAGTTCATCACCGGCGAGCTCGGCGATCTGGTCGAGATCGTCGTGCCGTTCTCCGCGCGCCGAGCGCTGGCGTGGAAGCGCGCGCCGGCCACCGCCCCTGGCGGCGGCGGCGGCGACGCCCTGGCCGGCAACGGCAACTGGACGGTGCTGGAGGCGGCCCTCGAGCAGCGGTTCTTCCAGCAGGCGCGCCAGCTCAAGCGCGACGGCTGCGCCCGCGCGCTGCGCGCGGTGGTCGGCGAGGCGCGCGGCGCGATCGAGGCGGTCCGCCAGCGCGCCGGCGAGGCCGCCGAGGCCGCCCGCGCCGGTCGCGACGAGCTGCTCGCGGCCGCCCACGCGTTCGCCGGCGGCACCGTGATCGCCGAGCGCACGGCGCTGTCCGAGGCGTCGACCGCGCTGTACCGCCGCGCCGCGCGCGAGGTCCTCGACCTGGTCCGGCCGCGCCGCCTGCCGTTCTCGTCGCACACCGCCACGGTCGCCGACCGCGACTACCTGATCGCGCTGCTGTCCTCGGGGTTCGACGCCGCGATCGACGGCGGCCGCCGCCGGGTCGCCGCCGAGCTGACCGCATCGTCGCGGCTCGCCGAGACCGCCGCCCGCACGCTGTCCGCCGCGCTCGGGGTCGACGTGGTCGGCGATCTGCAGCGCGCCGCCGACGACCAGATCGGCCTCGCGCTGTCCCGCGTGTTCGACCGCGCCCGCGCGTTCCTGCGCGGCTACCTCGAGGGCGGCTACGTCGAGGCGTTCTTTCGCAACGACGTGCCGCGGCTCGAGCTCGCCGAGGAGGCCGTCTACCACGCGCTGGTCCGCGGCGCGCCCGACCTCGATCGCGAGCTCGGCGAGCCGCTCGCGCGCGCGGCGACCGACGCGCTGTCCGCGCTCGCCCACCGGCTCGATCACTGGGCCGCGGTGCTCGACGTCCACGCGTTCGACGTCGAGGTCGGCGTCGGCCGCGCCCTCGAGCTCGCCGATGCCCGCCTGGCCTGAGAGGTGTTGCATCGGCCGGGCCGGGTAGCGCTTCGCTCCGGCAGTGACCCTAGATCCAGGGTGACATCTGCAAGGGCGCAGGGTAGATTGATTTCCGACGTAGGAAATCAACATGGACGGCACCGCCAAAGGACCCTCGGACACCTCGCCCGAAGCGGACGCGGTCATGTTCCGGCTGTGGCGGCAGGCGTCGCCGGCCCAGAAGCTCCGCAAGGTGTTCGGTGTGGGCAAGATGGTCAACGAGCTGGTGCGCGGCGAGATCCGGAAGCGCTACCCGGACGCCACGCCGCGGGAGATCGAGCTCCGGCTCGCTGCGCGCAACCTCGATCGCGAGACGATGATCCGCGCGTTCCGCTGGGACCCCGAGCTGCAAGGTCGGTGATCCTGCCGGGTGGCGATCATGCTGATCCGCGTACCTCGAGCGTCACGCGACGAGCCACGGTGTGCTCGATCTGCTGCACCGCGCGCTGAACGAGTAGCCGCCGGTCACGTGTCGCGCAGCAGGCGGCGGACCGCCTGGAGCGCGGGGATGCCGGTGACGCCGCCGCCGCCGTGGGTCGCCGACGACGCCTGGTACAGGCCGCGGATCGGGGTCGTGAAGTCGGCGTAGCCCGGGGCCGGCCGCATGTGGAACAGCTGGTTGGCCGACAGCTCGCCGTGGAAGATGTTGCCGCCGATCAGGCCGTAGGTGGTCTCCATGGCGTGCGGGCCGATGATCTGGCGGTGCAGGATCGACGATGTGAACCCGGGCGCGAGCTCGTCGAGCCGCGCGATCAGGCGATCGGCATAGGCCTCGAGCTCGGCGGTGTGCGGCGCGGCCGAGAAGCCGTGCGGCACCCACTGGGTGAACATCGACATCACGTGCTTGCCGGGCGGGGCGAGCGTGGGGTCGAACACGCTGGGGATGCAGATGTCGGCGAACGGCAGCCGCGCCGGGGCGCCGGCCACCGCGTCCTGGAACGCGTGCTCGAGGTCGTCGAGCGACTCGGCGAGCACGATCGTGCCGCCGTGGACCTCGGGATCGAACCCCGGCTTGCAGCTGAACTCGGGCAGCCGGTCGAGCGCGAGGTTGACCTTGACCACGCCGCTGCGGGTCTTCCAGCGCTCGATCGCGGTGACGAAGTCGCCGGGCAGCTCGCTGCGATCGAGGTGGCGCAGGAACGTGATCTGGGGGTGGGCGGTCGCGATCACCGCGTCGGCGGCGAGCTCGTCGCCGCCCGCGAGCACGACGCCGGTGGCGCGCCCGTCGACGACGCGGATCCGGGCGACCTCGGCCCCGGTCCGGATCGTCGCGCCGAACGCCTCGGCCGCGGCGCGCAGCGCGCCGGTCACCCCGCCCATGCCGCCCTCGGGGAACCCCCACGACCCGGTCTTTCCATGGCCCAGGCCGTCGCCGACGTCGCCCATCTTGTGGTGGGCCATGACGTAGGCGGTGCCCGGCGAGCGCGGCCCGGCCCAGGTGCCGATCACGCCGGACACCGCCAGCGCACCGCGCACGGCGTCGGACTCGAACCGCTCCTCGACCAGGTCGGCGACGCTCATCGTCATCAGCCGGGTGACGTCACCGACCCCGCGCTCGTCGAGCTTGCGCAGCCGCCACGCGACGCGCAGCGCGGCGAGCAGATCGGCCGGTCGCTTGCTGCCCAGCCGGGGCGGGACCTGGGTGAGCATCGGCCCGAGCACGGCGCCGAGCCGGCCGAGCCAGGCGTCCCACCGTGCGATCTCGCCGGCGTCGCGCGCCGAGAACTTCGCGATCTCGGCGGCGCGGCGCGCCGGGTCATCGCACATCATGAGGTAGCGGCCGTCGCGGCGCGGCGCGAAGTACGGGAACTGGGGATAGATCTTGTAGCCGAACCGCACCAGCTCGAGCTCGTCGAGCACCGTGCGTGGCAGCAGGCTCACCACGTAGGACAGCGCGGTCACCTTGAAGTCCGGGCCCCACGGGGTCTCGGTGATCGCCGCGCCGCCGACCACGGGGCGGCGCTCCACCACGCAGACCCGGCGGCCGCGCCGGGCGAGCAGGCCCGCGGCGACCAGGCCGTTGTGGCCGCCGCCGATCACGATCGCGTCCCAGCGCTCGCTCATCAATGCCTCAGGCCGGGAGGTATCGCACGGCAACGGCCGGCGTCACAGCGCGCCGGCGAGCTGGGCGAGGACGACGCCGGCGGCGCCGACCATGCCGGCCGCGGGGATCGTGAAGATCCAGGCGTACACGATGCGGGTCGCGACCGCCCAGCGGATGCCGCGCGCGGTGTTGACCGAGCCGACCCCGATGATCGCGCCGGTGATCGTGTGGGTGGTCGACACCGGGATCTTGAACGCGGTCGCGGTGAACAGCGTGATCGCGCCGGCGATCTCGGCGCAGAACCCGCCGACCGGCTTGAGGTGGGTGAGCCCCATCCCCATGGTCTTGACGATCCGCCAGCCGCCGATCGCCGTGCCGATCGCCATCGCGGTGTACGACGCGATCACGACCCAGGCCGGCGCGCTGTCGGCGCTGGCGTCCAGCATGCCGCCGGCGATCATCACCGCCCAGATCACGCCGATCGTCTTCTGCGCATCGTTGCCGCCGTGGCCGATCGAGTACGCCGCGGCCGACACCAGCTGGCCGACCCGGAAGATCCGGTCGACCCGCTGGGGCCGGTAGCCGCGGAACAGCCAGAACACCGCGAACATCAGCACGCTGCCGAGCACCAGGCCGATCACCGGGGCCAGCACGATGAACTCGAGCGTCTTGCCGAGGTTGTCCCACTGCAGCACGGAGACCCCGCGGAACGCGATGCCGGCGCCCGACAGCCCGCCGATCAGCGCGTGCGAGCTCGACGACGGCAGGCCCCACAGCCAGGTCAGCAGGTTCCACAGGATCGCGCCGGTCAGCCCGCAGACCACGACGATGACGTACGACGGGCCCTTGTCGATCGTGATGATCTTCGAGATCGTGTCGGCGACGCCCTGGTGGAAGATGAACAGGGCGATGAAGTTGAACACCGTCGCCCACACCACCGCGATCTTGGGCGTCAGCACGCGGGTCGAGACCACGGTCGCGATCGAGTTCGCGGCGTCGTGGAACCCGTTGATCACGTCGAAGATCACCGCCGTGACGATCGTGACGATGACGATGGCCGAGATCATGCGCGGCTACGCGTGCTCGAGGATCACGCCCTCGATGATGTTGGCGACGTCCTCGCAGCGGTCGGTCGCGCTCTCGAGGTTCTCGTAGACCTCCTTCCACTTGATCACCATGATCGGGTCCTTCTCTTCCTTGAACAGCCGGGCGACCGAGCGGCGGAGGATCGCGTCGGCCTCGTTCTCCAGCCGGTTGATGTCGATGCACAGCTTGAGCGTGGCCTGGGGATCGCCGAGCGAGCGCAGCCCCCGGACCGCGACCTCGACCTGCTGGGCCGAGCGGTGGAGCACGTCGGCGAGGTCGCGGACGTCGCCGGTCATCACGGTCAGCTCGTAGAGATCGAGGCGCTCGGCGGCGGCCTCGACGAAGTCCATCACGTCGTCCATCCGGGTGATCAGCCGGTGGATCGAGTCGCGATCGATCGGCGTGATGAACGTCTTGTGCAGCGCCTCGACGCAGCGGTGGGTGATCGTGTCGGTCTCGTGCTCGATGTCCGAGATCCGACGGCACCTCGCCGCGATGTTGGTGCCGGTGGTCACCAGCGACAGGAACTCCCTCGCGCCCTCGATCGTCAGCGCGGCGTGCTGCTCGAAGAAGTCGAAGAAGCTGGTCTCGCGGGGCAAGAACCGACCGAACATGCAAGCTCCTGCGCGAGCGTGTAACACGGCCGCGACCGCGCCGTCACGCGGCAGGGGCCTTTCCCCACTCCCGGCGGCCATCTCCGGTGTGAACACGACTCCTAGGCCGGGCCGAAGGTCAGGCCGGCCCGGCGTAGCCGGTCCAGCAGCGGCTGTGCCATCGCGACCGAGGGCGTGAGCACGCCGCCCGCGGAGGTCAGGGGATCCCGCGCGAGGCACAGCGCCGCCTCGCCCAGCATCTTCGAGGTCGAGCCGTAGCCCGGATCCGCGCGATCTGACGCGATGTAGACCAGGCGCTCGCCGCTGTCGCCCTCGGCGACCAGCCGGGCGATCCAGTGACCGCGCTCCCGCGCCTCGGCGGACGGCCCCTCGCCGGGCGATGGCGCACGCCGGGCGAGCCGGTCGCGCAGCCAGGGCTGGCTGATCGCGAGCGCGAGCGCGCCGAGCCCGGCGGTGATGCCGGCCGCCATCGCGGCGCCGCGCAGGCTGCCGGGAGTCGACATCACCTCGCGGTACGCGAAGCTCTTGCCCCAGGGAAAGCCGGCGAGCGCGTGGCCGCGGCGGACCACCCGGGTGTTGACCGGGGCCATCACGAACGGGACGGTGAACATCCGGAGCACGGGCTGCCAGTGGATCGATGCCTCGTCGGGAGCCGGCGGGCGGGCCTCCGCAGCCGAGGACGAGATCGCCGGGTCGAGTGCGTACGGGTTGGCGAGCAGCGTGCGCACGGCGGGATCGCGGTCGGCCTCGCGCGCGATGTCGAACGCGCTGGCGAACGAGCCGCCCGACAGCCGGCCGCTCTGCTCGCCGAACACCGCGGTGACCCGGGCCGCGGGGCCGCCGAACCGGGCGCTGAACGCCTGCTGCGCCGCCCAGCAGCCGAGGTCGCTCGGGATCGAGTCAAACCCACAGGTATGGACGATCCGCGCCCCGGTCGAGCGCGCCCGGTCGTGGTGGGCGTCGATCATCCGGCGCATCCACGGCACCTCGCCGGCCAGGTCGCAGTAGTGCGTGCCGGCCGCGGCGCACGCGGCGACCAGCTCGCTGCCGTAGCGCGCGAACGGCCCGACGGTGGTGCACGCGACGGTGGTGCGCTGGGCGAGCGCGCGCATCGCGTCGGTGTCGAGCGCGTCGGCGACGATGATCGGCACGCCCAGCCCCAGCGCGGCGAGCTTGTCGTGGCTGCGGCCGGCGATCGCCCAGCGCAGCGGCTCGCGGTTCGTGGCGCCGGCGAGGTAATTCGCGACCAGCCGGCCGGTGAAGCCGGTCGCGCCGAACAGCACGATGTCGAGCTCGCGGGTCATCGGGTCATCCGTCTCGGGTGACGTCGCGGATCATAACGTGGGCAGGCCGCGCCACGGCCGGAGCGGGAACGCGGCCTCGATCGCGGTGATCGCGGCGGGGTCGAGCGCGACCCGGTCAGCCCCGGCGAGCTCGTCGACGTGGCGCGCCTGCGAGCTCTTGGGGATCACGAGCGTCGACGGCCGGCGCGCGAGGAACGCGAGCGCGACCTGGCGCGGCGTGGCGTCGAGCCGCCGGGCCACGCCGTCGAGCGAAGCGAGACGGGGGGTGGGGACCCCGACGGCTCGGCCGGCGGGGCGGGGGGCAGAGCCCCCCGTGGGATCGAGCGCGCGGCTGTCCGGGAACCCGCCGCGGCTGCCGAGCGGGCTGTACGCGACCACCGCGATGCCGCGCTGCTCGCACCACGGCACGATGCGGTGCTCGATCGCCCGCTCGCCGAGGTGGTAGAGCACCTGGTTGCACACCAGCTGGCTGTCGGCGCGGCGCGGCCCGACCAGCGCGAGCGCCTCGGCGAGGTCGGCGTCGTCGAAGTTCGATACGCCCCACCGCCGGATCTTGCCCTGGCGCACCAGGTCGTCGAACGCGCGGAAGGTCTCGGCGAGCGGCAGCTCCTCGCGCCAGTGCAGCAGGTAGGCGTCGAGGTGATCGGTGCCGAGCCGGGCGAGGCTCGCCTCGCAGGCCTGGATCGTGCCGGCGTGGGTCGCGTGGCGCGGCACCACCTTGGACACCAGGAACACCTGGTCGCGCCGGCCGGCGATCGCCTCGCCGACCATGCGCTCGACCTTGCCGCTGCCGTACAGCTCGGCGGTGTCGACGTGCACCATGCCGAGATCCAGCGCGCGGCGGATCGCCGCGATGGCGGCGCCGCGGTCATCGTGCTCCATGTTCCACGTCCCGATCCCGAACACCGGGACCTCGGGTCCGGCGGAGCCAAACCGGCGCGCGTGCATGGCCGGCATCCTACTCCTCCCGGCGGCAGGCGCTATGCTGTCCCGTGTGTCGAAGCTGACCGAGGCGCTCGCCGCGCGGCTGTCGCCCGGCGCGGTCCGCCCAGCTGGCGACGGCCGCCGCCGCGCCGCAGTCGCGGTGGTCCTGCACGACGCCGCGGCGCCCCGCGTGCTGCTGATGAAGCGCGTCGAGCGCGCCTCCGATCCGTGGTCGGGTCACATCTCGCTCCCGGGCGGCGGCTACCAGGCGAGCGACGGCGACCTCCGGATCACCTCGATCCGCGAGACCCGCGAGGAGCTCGGCATCGAGCTCGACGGCGCGCACCTGCTCGGTAACCTCGACCCGCTGCACCCGCGGACGTCGGGCCCCACCGGCATCGAGGTCACGCCGTTCGTGTTCGCGACCCCGGTCGCGCTCGAGCCGGTGTGCGGCCCCGAGGCGCTCGCCGCGTTCTGGCTGCCGCTCGACCTCGCCGCGTCGGGCGCGCTCGACGGCACGTACACCTACCCCGCGACGTCGGTGACGTTCCCGTGCTGGACCTACGAGGGCCACATGATCTGGGGGCTGACCCGCCGGATCCTCGACCTCGTGCTGGCGACCGCGGCGTAGCCGGTCACATCAGCGGGATGACGGCGATCTCGCGGGTCGGCCGGGCGAGCAGGTAGCCCTGGATCAGGTCGATGCCGACCTCGCGGACGGCGGCGAGCTCGGACGGGGTCTCTACGCCCTCGGCGATGACCTGGCTGCCGAGCTCGCGGCACAGCGTGGTGATCGCGCCGACCACGCGGCGCTTGGTGGGGTGGGCGTCGATGTCGCGGATCAGCGACATGTCGAGCTTGACGATGTCGGGCTCGAGCGTGGCCAGCGCGCCGAGCGCGGCGTAGCCGGCGCCGAGGTCGTCGACCGCGATCCGGTAGCCGCGCTGGCGCAGCATCGCGACCCGCGCCGGTCCGGCGACGGCGTCGAGCCCGATCCGCTCGGTGATCTCGAGGACGACCCGCGGCGCGAGCGGCGCGAGCGCGCAGCTGTCGGCGAACAGATCCTCGTCGGTCAGCTCGAGGCCGTGGACGTTGACGAAGATCAGCGAGTCGCCGGGGATGTCCCGCGCGGCGCGCGCGACCGCGGCGCGCACGGTGCGGCCGAGATCGTGGATCCGGCCGAGCCGCTCGGCGGTCGCGATCAGCACGTCGGCGCGCTTGAGCGAGTCCTCGTCGGTGCGGACCAGCGCCTCGTAGGCGAACGTCCGGTGGGCGGCGACGTCGAAGATCGGCTGGAACGCCATCCACGACCGCGCGAGCGCGGCATCGAACCGCTGGGCGATGTCGTGGGCATCGTGCTCGGACGACGCGCGTCGCCGCATCCGCGCGACGCCGTGGCGCCGGGCCGCGCGCGCGACCGCCGCCGCGAGGGTCTCGTGATCGAACGGCTTGGACAGGTACGACACCGCGCCGGTGTCGATCGCGCGGACCGCGCCATCGAGCGAGGGGTCGCCGGTCATCAGCAGCACCGGGAGGTCGTCGTCGTGGCGGCGGATCTCGGCGATCAGCGCGAAGCCGTCCATCTCCGGCATGTTGACGTCGGACACGACGCAGTCGAACGGCGCGCCGCGGGCGGCGACGCAATCCAGCGCGGCCTTGCCGCCGTCGACGACCACGACGTCCCAGCCCTCGTGGCCAAGCGTCCGTGCGCACAGCCGGCGCATCGCCGCGTCATCGTCCACGACAAGAACCCGTCCGAGGTGAGTCTTCGGGGTATGGGCGACCCGCACCATCATCTACTACCTGGGATCGACCTTACCCCAACCCCCCGCCGCGCGGCCGGACGGTTGATCGAAAGCGGCCGCCCGGCGCGTGTGCGGAGCCGTTTGCGTCACGCCCGCCCAGCCAGGCGGCCGCACGATGAAGCGAGGACCGATCTCGGCCGGTTCATCATCGATCCTTCCACCATGGGCTTCGGCCACCAGCCGGCAAAAATACAGGCCCATCCCGCGCTTGCCGCCCCTGCCGCGCACGTACTTGACGAACCGCTGGGACCGGATGTCGGCGGCGATCAGCGGTCCGGAGCTGGTCACCGAGAGCTCGACGCTGTCGTCGTCGTTCCAGCGCCGCGCGGCGACCACGATCGTTCCGCCCTGGTTGCAATAGCGCGCCGCATTGCCGACGAGGTTGTGGAGCACGCGCTCGACCAGCGCCGCGGCGAACCGCGCCATGAGGTCGGCCTTGCAGTCGATCGCGAGCGTGACACCACGGCCCAGCGAGGACGCACTCACCTCGAGCACCGACTCGAGGATCTGATAGACCCGGGTCGGAGCGACCATCGGCTTGACCGCGGCGTCCTCGAACCGCGCGATGTCCACGAAGTTGGCGACCAGGCTCGACATCCGGCGCAGCGATCGCACGGTCGTACGCCATTCTCCGATTCGCGGCCTCCTTGGCGACGCGGACCTCGACGAACGCGCGGTGGTTGCGGGTCGCGGCGGCGAGCCGCCGCTTGAGCTCCGACATTCCCGTAGGCTTGACGACGAAGTCGTCGGTGCCGGCCTCGAACGCCTCGGCGTGGCTGACCTCGTCGTCGTTGCCGGTCATCACGACGACGTGCACCGCGGGCCCGAACATGGCCTTGAGCTTGCGGATGACGTCGAGGCCATTGGTCCCGGGCATCTCCAGATCGACGATC
>DATAPF010000038.1:0-7389 GCA_036265355.1 Kofleriaceae bacterium
ACCGGCTGTTCAAGGCGGTGACCGGCGTGACGCCGCGGGCGTACGCGGCGGCGCACCGGGCGCGCCGGGTCCGCGGCGAGCTCGCCACCCGGGCCACGGTCACCGAGGCGATCTACGGCGCGGGCTACAACTCGTCGGCGCGGTTCTACGAGGCGTCGAACGCGGTGCTCGGGATGACGCCGACCGCGTACCGCGCCGGTGGCAAGGGCGCCGAGATCCGGTTCGCGATCGGGCAGTGCACGCTGGGCGCGATCCTGGTCGCCGCGACCGCGCGCGGCGTGTCCGCGATCCTGCTCGGCGACGATCCGGAGGCGCTGGTCCACGATCTGGAGCGCAAGTTCCCGCGCGCGCAGCTGGTCGGCGCCGACCCGGCGTTCGAGCGGCTGGTCGCCCAGGTCGTCGGGATGGTCGAGCATCCCGGGCTGGGCACCGAGCTGCCGCTCGACATCCGCGGCACGGCGTTCCAGCAGCGCGTGTGGAAGGCGCTGCGCCGGATCCCGGCCGGCAAGACCGCGAGCTACGCCGAGATCGCCCGCCGGGTCGGCGCGCCGGGCTCGGTCCGCGCGGTGGCGCGCGCGATCGCGTCGAACACGCTGGCGGTCGCGATCCCGTGCCACCGGGTGATCCGCACCGACGGCAACCTGTCGGGCTACCGCTGGGGCGTCGAGCGCAAGCGCGCGCTGCTCGATCGAGAAGCCGGCCGCGCGCCCGGCGCCCGCCGCGAGGCCCGGCTGTGACCGCGCTCGCTCGCGCAACACCGCCGGCACCCCCGAGCGCAGCAAGCCAGGGGGTGAGGCCTCCGACGGCTCCGCCGGCAGGGCGCGGGGCGGCGGCTCTCGTGGGATCGATCTCCGAGCGCGTCGCGGCGGTCGACGCCGCGCGGCTCGCCGGCGAGCTCGATGCGCAGGGCGCCGCGGTGGTCGAGCAGCTGCTCACCGCCGACGAGTGCTGCGCGCTGGCCGCGCGCTACGCGGGCGACGGCTTCCGCAGCCGGGTCGTGATGGCGGCGCACGGCTTCGGCCGCGGCGAGTACCAGTACTTCGCGTATCCGCTGCCGCCGGTGGTCGCCGAGCTGCGCGCGAGCTGGTACCCGCAGCTCGCGCCGATCGCCCGCCGCTGGGCCGGCGAGCTCGGCGGCGACGCCGCGTTCCCCGACGATCACGCGAGCTTCCTCGCGCGCTGCCACGCGGCGGGCCAGCTCCGGCCGACGCCCCTGCTGCTCCGCTACGGCGAGGGCGACTACAACTGCCTGCACCAGGATCTCTACGGCGCGCACGTGTTCCCGCTCCAGGTCGCGATCCTGCTGTCGCAGCCCGGGCGCGACTTCACCGGCGGGGAGTTCGTGATGACCGAGCAGCGGCCGCGCATGCAGTCGCGGCCGATGGTGGTGCCGCTCGCGCAGGGCGACGCCGTGGTGTTCGCCGTGCACCATCGCCCGGTGCGCGGCACGCGCGGCGTCTACCGCGTGAACCTGCGGCACGGCGTCAGCCGGATCCGCTCGGGACACCGCCACACGCTCGGCGTGATCTTCCACGACGCCGCGTGACCGACCTCGCGGATGGCCTCGTCAGGACGGCCTGCATTCCCGCAGCAACGCGCGAGCGTCCCCTCGAGCGAGCCGCATCGACCTTGCACACCCTCGACGCAGAAGGCCGCCTTGCACAAGCGACTGCGCGAAGATCGATGGGGTCGCGCGTTCATCGATGCTGGCGGGATCGGCCGCCCGTACGCGGCAGACCCGAGGAGCGCTTGCCTTCCTCGCAGCGGCCTCTTAGGGTGGCTTCGCGGATGATTTCCAACCCGCACGACGCACTCTTCAAGTCCGTGTTCGGCCAGCCCGAGCACGCCCGCGGCGCGCTGCGCGCCATCGTGCCGCCGGCGCTGGCCGAGGCGCTGGACTGGTCGACCCTCACGCTCCAGCCGGGCAGTTTCGTCGATGCGACGCTGACGCATCAGCACACTGACCTCCTGTACGCGGCGACGTGGCGCAACGGCGGCGAGGCGCTTGTCTACCTGCTATTCGAGCACCAGTCGACGCCCCCGACCGAGGGCCTGATGGCGGAGCGCCTTCTCGGCTACCAGATCCGGATCTGGGACCGCTGGCGCGCCGACCACCCCAAGGCCAAGACGCTGCCGATGATCCTGCCGATCGTGATGTATCACGGCGCGTCGTCCTGGTCGGAGCCCCGGTCGTTCGACGCGCTGCTCGACGTGCCCGCCGGCCTGCGGCCCACGGTCGAGCCGTACCTGGTTCGGTTCACGTACCTGCTCCACGATCTGTCGAAGATCTCGGACGACGAGCTGCGCGATGGTGCGATGCGAACCGCCCTCGCCAAGCTGGTCGCGATGTGCTTCAAGCACGCGCGGACACGCGCGGACTTCCTCCAGATCCTCGGCCGCTGGATCGACGTCGTCCGCGAGGTGGTCCGGGCCCCGCATGGACTGGAGGCGCTGGCGCAGGTGATGCGCTATATTCTCGAAGTCAACGAGCACGTCGGACCCGAGGCGCTACAAGCTCTACTCGAACGCGATCTCGGACCCGAAGCCAAGGACGCCATCATGACCGCCGGACAACAAATCTTCGAGCAAGGGCGTGAGAAGGGTCGCCAGCAGGGCATCCAGGAGTTGTTGCTGCTCCTCCTGCGGCAGCGCTTCGGCGATTCGGTGGACGCTCACGTCGAGCAGCGCATCGCGACGGCCTCCATCGAGCAGATCGAGGCATGGTCCGTGCGCGTGCTCTCGGCCGCCACGCTCGCCGAGTTGTTCGCCGACTGAACCGGGGCTGGCCGGCGCGTCGCGGCTACCCGCACTCGGGCTTCGCGCTCGCGTCAGCCGAGTAGGCTCCTGGGATGCCATGCCCTCGAGGTCAAGGAGCACGGTCGGCCCCGAGGCGCTGCCAGATCTTTCGAACGCGCGCTCGGACCCGAAGCCAAGGACGTCATCATGACCGCCGGACAGAGACCAGGAGGGCCTCGAGCTGGCGCGCCAGCGTTGCCGGGAGATCATGCTGCGCTGGCTGCGTCAGCGCTTCGGCGATGCGGTGGACACCCAGGTCGAGCAGCGCATAGCGACGGCTTCTTTCGAGTGGGTCCGCGTCCGGATCTTCGAGGACCGGCTCGAGGTCAGGTTCGCCGACGAGCTCCAGCTCGCGTGCGAACGGCTCCGCGGTCGCGGCCTGCACCGCATCGACTATCGGCACGTGATCTGGTCGCTCGTGCGCAAGCCAGGCGGGTTCGCGCGCTACGTGTACCGCGAGGAGATGTTCCCGTCGCTGGTGTTCCGTGTGGCGTACGACGCGATCCAGGCCGCGCAGCCGGGGACCAGGGGCGACCTCGAGTACCTCAGGATCCTGCACCTGGCGGCGAGCACGCGGCGATCGCGCTCCCACTAAACCTGGAGGAGACCCCAAAATGACCAAGGATCTCCGGATCGAGACCCATTGGCCTCCCAGTAACCGCGAGAAACAGGTTCAGAGCGGTGAGTTGGTCAAGGTCAACAGCTGTACACGTTTGGACCATACACCGCTTGGTACCTGTGTCATCGATGAGACCGCAACTGGGTCTTCTCAGGTTCCAACGGGATCTAAAATTCCTATTCATATTGATGTATCGCCTACATCGCGATTACATTTGCGTGTTGTTCGCAATCACTTCGACGTTGCCGCTACATTGGACAGCGACTCTGGTCTGAAAACCTGTCTTGTCCTCGGCGGCAAGTGGTCCGCTCTAGCGCGGGACGATCCAGCCGCAGTCCGCGAACGCACTCGGCAGCACGCCAGAGAGCTCCGCGAGCTCGTAAAAGCTCGTTGAGCATGGGCCCCACGAAAGATGCTCAGGGTATGCAGGGGCCGCCCGCTGGGGTAAACTGCAACACCGGATGCGCTGTGACAGGTCACGACCGTTGCGCGAAACGCATCAAGGTCGACGTCAAAGCCCGATGGACCTGCGCCGAGTCGACATAATGACCTATTTCGCGACTCGACCTGTCGACCGACATCGCACCCGTACCGACGCCCGTTCGATCGCACGTGGCGTTCCTCGCCCGCCGGACAGCGACTGATCGAACAAGGACGCCAACAGGGCATCGAGCAGGGACACCAGCAGCGCATCCAGCAGGGACGCCAGCAGCGCAATCCAGCAAGGTATGCAGGGAGTGCTCCTGCGTCTCCTGCGTCAGCGCTTCGCGCGATGCGGTGAACGCGCAGGTCGAGCAACGCATCGCGACCGCATCTCTCGAGCAAGTCGAAGCCTGGCCGGGCGCGTACTGTCGGCCGCCACGCTCGCTGAGGTGAGCGCCGACTGAACCCTGGCGGCAGCTACGTAGGAGCCATGACGCCATCATGACCGCCGGACAGCGACTGATCGAACAAGGGCGCCAGCAGGGCGTGCAGGGGGTGCTTCTGCGTCTCTTACGACAGCGGTTCGGCGACGCAGTGAGCGCGCAGGTCGAGCAACGCATCGCGACCGCGTCCCTGGAGCAAGTCGAAGCCGGGACCGGACGCGTGCTGTCGGCCGCCACACTCGCCGAGGTGCTGACCGACTGAATGGGCTGGCCAGCGTCGGCTCGGCCGGATCTTCCCTTCGTTGGGCCACCAGCCGCCGGACTTTGGCACGCGTTCAGCAGTGGGGCTCTTGGGTGACGCGCGGTCGGGCGTAACGCACCGATCCCCGGGATGCGCCGCGTGAGCGCTACTTCCCAGCCCGCGCCGACGCGCCGGGCTTGCCGCCGAGCCAGCCGCGGATCTCCGGGCCGAGCAGCTGGCGGCGCGCGATGCAGTGGTCCATCGCCTCGATCGATTGCTGGACGGAGCGCGCCCCGCCCGGCATGCCGGCGAACGTCCGGGTCACGTAGTCGACGATCTCGCCGCGCCGCTCGGGCGAGCAACTCGAGGTGAACACGCCGGCGAGCCAGGCCTGGCCGTTCGAGGTGCCGTCCGACGGGATCCGCTTGAGGATCGCGTCCTGGTGGTCCCGGAAGTAGCGCTGCGCGACCACCCGGTTCGCCTCGTCCTGGGCGCCGAAGAACACGAACGCGGTGTCGCGGATGTCGAGCCGGTCGTCGAGCACGAGCCCGAGCGCCGCGGTCTGCTGCTTGACGTCTCGCACCGTCGCCAGCGCGATCAGCAGCTCGCCGCGCCGGGCGCGATCCTCCTCGTGGAACACCTCCTGGAACAGGCGGTCGAACACCGCCGGGCTGGCGCGCGCGGCGAGCGCAAGCACGCTCTGGCGGATGCCCTGCGGCAGATCGCGCCAGTGTTCGGACAGCTTGATCGCCTCGGAGTTGAGCGCCGGATCGCGCGCGATCCCGGCGACGACATAGACCAGCTCGGCGCGCGCGGTCTCGACGTCGAGGCCGTCGCTGTCCCTGGGCGACAGCCCCGCCTTGCGCGCCGCCGGGCCGAACGTCGTGCGCAGCCAGCCCTCGTAGCGCGGGCGGAGCTCGTCGGGGATGAACTGGCGCACGCCGAGCGGCACGCCGAGCGCCTCGCCGACCGAGAACCGATCGCCGGCGGCGAGCTGCCGGGGCACGAACGACAGCGCGAGCGCCAGCGGCAGCTTGCCGAGCGCCGCCGCGCCCGCGGTGTCGATGAACACCGCCCGGCGCTCGGTCGGCTGGAGCTCGGACCACGCCTGATCGCGCAGCGCCGTGACCTGCGGCGCGGTGTACGCGGTGTGGTAGTAGCCGTGGCCGCCGAGGTTGGGCATCACCCAGCGCGGGCACGACGGCGCCGGGAGCTCGATCTCGCCGGTCGCCGCCGACAGCGTGCCGCACGTCTCGCCGCGCTTGCCGCCGCGATCGAACGCGACGCACACCGGCACGATCCACGGCCGGGTCGCGGACGGCGGCGGGGAGCCCGGCGGGACGTAGCGGTGCTGGCTCAGCGCGAGGCGCGGCGGCCGGTCGCGATCGCAGACCAGCGCCGCCGTGATCTCCGGGGCCCCGGGCTGCTCGAGGAAGGTCGCGAACGCGGCGCCGACGTCGGTGCCGGCGGCCTTGCTGATCGCAGCGGCGAACTCGACCGACGTCGCGTTGCCGAGCGCGTGCTCGGCGATGTAGTTGCGCACGCCGCGCAGGAACACATCGTGGCCGAGGAAGCTCTCGAACATGTTGAGCACGGCCGCACCCTTGTTGTAGGTGATGCCGTCGAACGCGTTGAGGATGTCGTCGGGCGTGACGATCGGCTGGCGGACCTGGCGCGCGCTGACCAGGCTGTCGGCGTCGAGCGCGCCGGCCCGCTCGCCGACCTCGGCCAGATCCTCGCGCCACACCGGCTCGAACCGCGCCGCGATCTTGGCCTCGACCCAGTTGGCGAACCCCTCGTTGAGCCAGATGTCGTCCCACCACGCGGTGGTCACCAGATCGCCGAACCACTGGTGCGCGATCTCGTGCGCGGCGACCCGGATCCACTCGTGCTCGCGCTCGCGCGAGCCGTGGCGCGGGTCGAGCAGGATCAGGGTCTCGGTGAACGTGATCAGCCCGGCGTTCTCCATCGCGCCGAACCCGACGGTGACCGGGACCGCGAGCATGTCCATCTTGTCGTAGGGGTAGGGCGAGCCGAAGAACTCCTCCTCGAGATCGATCAGCCGCGCGCTGGTCTGCGCCGCCCACACGGTGTCGCCGGCGCGGCCCTTCATGGCGACGATCCGGACCGGCGTGCCGCGCCGGGTCTTGCCGGCGTCGACGACGTCGAACGGCCCGACGCCGAACGCGATCAGGTAGCTCGACAGCGGCTTGGTCCGCGCGAACGTCACGCGCTTCTTGCCGCCGGCGCGCGGCTCCTCGCGCATGGCCGCCGTGTTGCTCACCGCGACCTGATCCGCGGGGACGTCGAGCGTCAGCTGCCAGGTCGCCTTGTTGTCGGGCTCGTCGAAGCACGGGAACACGCGGCGGGCGTACAGCGCCTCGAACTGCGTGTACACGTAGGGCGCGCCGCGCACGACCTGCTTGAACGCGCCCGTGGTGTTGAGCAGGTCGTAGCTGCCGGTGTAGTCGATCGCGAGCGTCCAGGTCCCCGGCCCGAGCGGGGTCTGTGCGCGTAGCTCGAGCAGCTCGTCGCCGTGCGGTGTCGCGGTGAGCGCGACCTCGGCGCCGCTGCGCGCGGCCGACGCGCGCTTGATCGCGAGCTGGTGGCCGTGCAGCCAGATCACCGAGGACCGCTGCGCGACCTCGCCGGTGATCGCGATCGTGCCGTCGAACCCGGTCGCCGCCGGATCGATCGCGAGGGTCGCGGCGTAGCTCGCCGGCAGGAAGTTGCGCGGCAAGCGCAGCTTGGGCTCGGGTGGTTCCAGGCCGCGATCGACCGGCGCGGCGCGGACCGCAGCCGCGGGCGGCGGCGATGGCGAAACCGGCGGCGCAGGAGGTGAGCACGCGACGAGGACGAGCACGGCA
>DATAPF010000039.1:0-39910 GCA_036265355.1 Kofleriaceae bacterium
GGGTGTACGGCAGCGGAAACAGCGTGTTCTGGATGAACGGCCCCGAGGTCATCCAGCCGAAGTGCTCGGTGACGTGGCGATAGCGCCGGCGCCCGCACTCCTCGGCGAGCAGCTCGAGCCAGCGCCGCTGGCGATCGTCGAGCCGCGCGGTGAGCAACGAGAACCACACGCCGTGACCGTAGAGCGCATCCTCCTCGGCGAACACGTCGAGCAGCTCGGTCTGCCAGGCCGGACGCGGCAGGATCCGGCCGCGGCTTCCACCCCACTCGTTGTCGATGTCGACCTCGAGGGCGTCGACCAGCCCGGCCTCGAACAGCGGCAGGGCCGCCACGCGGAACGCCTCCTCATCGATCAGGTTCAGCCCGACGCGCGGCGGTGTCCTGCCCATGTTCGCCTCCGTCTCGAAGGTGCGATCGCTGCTCAGGTGGCGGTCGTCACCATGATGCCGCACGTGCGGCAGCCGGTGGGGCCGCCCACCGTGGGCAGCGTGCCGCCGGTGACGGCGTCGAGCGCCTTGGCATCGAGATCCTTGACCAGCACCTTCGCGACCTTCTCGTTCAGCTTCTTCATGATCATCCTCTCGGGCCCGACCCGCCCCATGCGGATCGATTATCTCTTACCGTATACGGTCCAGACAGACAATATTCTGAATATCGCAGTGAACCCGCCACGCCGTGCAACGCTCGGCGCTGCGTCGGACCCCTGGCAATCGTTGCCAGAGAGATGATTATTAATCATAACATAACACGATGCCTCCGAATGACCAAGAAGTACCGTGACCGTCACAGGGACAGCAGCGGGACATGGGACGCGCGAATGATCACGCAGTCCGCGATCGCGGCGCTGCGGATCCGACCGTCCCGACCCGGGTACCTGCACCGACGTGAGGCGGACGGCGTCGCTCAGCGGTTCGAGGCGTCGACCACCGGCGGCTCGCCGGCGGCGCCGCGGATGAACATCCCCTGCGAGCCGTGGCCGATGTAGCGGCCCTCGTCGTCCCACACCTCGGTGTCGGCGATCGCCCAGCCCGCCCGGGCGCGCCGCGCGGTCACCACGAACAGCAGCCAGTCGCGGCGGGTGTCGTCGATGGTGTAGGTCGTGAGGTCGAGGCTCGGCGCGAAGAACCGGTAGTTGCCCGGGCCGATCGCGCGATGCAGCGCGCCCGGCATCATGTCGATCAGCGGCGGCAGCGCGAGCCGGTCGAGCCGGCCCTCGGTATCGCGCTGCGGCGTGCGGTAGCGCACCCAGCGGGCGTAGCGCGCCGGGCCGCCGGCGTCGCTCGGCTGCCCGAACGGCTCGCCGTCGGCGATCCGGTACTCGAGCTGGCTGTGGAACCGCAGCAGCACGTGCGGGCTGGAGCGCGAGCTGTTGTCGACCGGCAGCGCCTCGTCGAGCGGGCGCACCCGGGGGAACGCGACGCCCTTGACGTCGGGCCCCTTGCGCTCGCGCAGGAACGTCGCGAGGACCTCGATGCCGGGCTCGCCGGAGCCGTCGCGCAGGGCCGCGCGGACCTGCGCCGCACCGCCGCCGCGCCGCAGCACGGCGACGTCGATGACCAGCGGACCGTTGCGGATCGGCGTGCAGAAGATCGTCGTCGCCGAGCCCAGCCGCAGGTCCGGATCGGCGAGCTCGGCGGCCACCGCGCGCAGCGCGCAGGTCATCACGACGCCGCCCGACGGCATCAGGAAGTCCCAGTGGTCCGGCAGGGTGATGTGATAGCGCCCGGGAATGTCCGGATCGCGGCGCACCGCGGTGTCGGCGGCGAGGTCGGCGTACATCGCCCGGTACGTTAACGCAATGCGCCGCGGCCCACCGGCGATTCCACGCGGCTCGGCCCGGGGTCGCGGCGGGCGATCCCAGGGGACACCGGCCCCGCCGGCAAAGCCGGCCCTCGAGGTCGCCACCCCGGGTCGCGCGGCGCTCGATATCATGGCGCCGTTGAGCACCGGCGAACACAGCGCGAAGGACCTCGCCGAGCAGACCACGGTGGAGGACCGGCCGGCCCGGGACCTGGCGGCGGACGGCGGCGTGATGTCGGCGCAGATCGCACGCGCCCGGCCGGTCGAATCGCCGGCGCTGGTGCTCGCCCGCGCGCGGGTCGGCGGCGCGCTGTTCGGCGACGCGGTCGGACTGGGCCGGTTCCGCGTGCTGGAGCGGCTCGGCGGCGGCGGCATGGGTGTGGTCTACGCGGCGTACGACCCGGAGCTCGACCGCGGCGTTGCGCTCAAGACCGTGCACGTGCCGCACATCGGGCGCGACATCGCGCTCGCCGAGGCCAAGGCGCTGGCCCGGCTCGCCCACCCCAACGTCGTGCCGGTGTTCGACGTCGGCGCGTCCGGCGATCACGTCTACATCGTGATGGAGCTGGTGCGCGGCGAGACGCTGCGCGCCTGGGTCCAGGGCAAGGCGCTGCCCGAGATCCTCGACGTCTACCGCCAGGCCGGCCAGGCGCTCGCCGCGGCGCACGCCGCCGGGCTGGTCCACCGCGACTTCAAGCCGGACAACGCGATCGTCGGCACCGACGGCCGGGCTCGCGTGGTCGACTTCGGGCTGGCGTGCGAGGCCGCGCCGGATCCGGCCACCGACGCAGCCACCGGCGCGGGCGGCGGCGAGACGTCGTCGCCGGTGCGGGTCGGCGGCACGCCGCGCTACATGGCGCCCGAGCAGGCGGCCGGCGCGCTCGCGACCCCGGCGGCCGATCAGTACAGCTTCGGCGTGTCGCTCGGCGAGGCGCTGCGCGGCGACCCCGGCCGGCCGGTGCCGCGCTGGCTCGAGCTCGTGATCGAGCGCGCGACCGCCGCCGATCCGGGCGCGCGGTTCCCCTCGATGCCGGCGCTGCTGCGCGCGCTCGGCGCCGATCCGGCGCGGCTGCGGCGGCGCGGCGCAACCGCGGCAGTGATCGCCGGCGTGGTCGCCGCGGCGTTCGCGATCGGCCGCAGCGGGCTGATCGCGGCCGACGAGCCGTGCAGCGGCGGCGGCCGCCTGATCGCCGCGGCGTGGCCCCCGCTCGCGCGCGAGGTCGGGCTCGCACGGATCGCGGGGCTGTCGCCGTACGGCGTCGAGCTCGCGGCGAGCCTGCACGGCCAGCTCGACGACCACGCGCGGCGGTGGGCCGCGGGGCACCGCGCGGCGTGCCTGGCGCACCGCCGCGGCGAGCAGTCGGCGGCGCTGCTCGATCGCCGGATGGGGTGCCTCGATCGCGGGCGCTCGGCGCTCGGCGCGCTGGCCGAGATCGCGGGGTCGGCGGATGCCCGCGCGCTGCCGGGCGTCGCGCGCGCGGCGCGGGCGCTGCCGGACCCCGACGGCTGCGCCGACGTGCGCGCCCTGACCGACGACGTCGAGCCCCCGCCGCCCGCGCTGGCCGGACCGATCGCGGCGATCGAGCGCGACGTCGAGCGCGCCGGGATCCAGCTCGCGGCGGGGCGGACCGACGACGCCCGCGGCGAGGCCGGCCGCGCGGTCGCCGCCGCCCGCGCGCTTGGCTACCGCCCGGTGCTCGCGGAGGCGTTGCTCATCGACGGGCGCGCCTGGGTCACCTTTGCCGACCCCGCCGCGGCATCGCTCCGGCTCGGCGAGGCGACCGCGCTCGGCCTGTCGGCCGGCAGCGAGGCGGTCGCGATCGAGGCCTGGGCGCGGCGCGCCTGGGTCGAGGGCACCGGGCCGCACCCCGAGGCAGCGCTCGACGGGTTCGCCGTGATCGACGCGCTGGCCGGGCGCACGCCATCGGCGTTCACCCGCGCGCTGCTCCACAACAACGTCGGCAGCGTCGAGCTCGGCCGCGGCCACCGCGACGCGGCGCGCGGCCTGTTCGAGCGCGCGCTCGACGACGCTCGCACGGTGACCGGCGCCAGCGCGGTCGAGCTGATCGCGATCCGGATCAACACCGCGCTCGCGCTCGGCGATCCCGAGCGGCGCGACGCGCTGCTGGCCGGCGCGCACGCCGAGCTCGCCCGCCTGCTCGGCGAGCATCACCCCGACGCGCTGTCCGCCCAGTTCATCCGCGCCAGCACCACGGTGGTGTCGTTCGCGCGCGCCGCCGAGCTGGTCACCGCGGTGTGCCGGGCGCGCGAGCTGCACAGCTGGCTGGCCGCGGTCACCGCGACGTGCTGGCTCGAGGCCGCCGACCTCGACGCCGAGCTCGGCGATCGCACCGCCGCGCTCGCCGCGCTCGCCCGCGCGCGCCGGTTCGGCGGCACCGCCAACCCGGATACCCGCGAGTGTGCCGGCTACGAGGCGCTGTGGCGCGGCGACCCCGCCGCCGCGGCCGCCGCGTTCGCCGGCCAGCTCGCCGAGCTCGCGCCGCGCGCCGACGAGCCGTGGTACCGCAGCTACGCCCGCGCCCGGCTGTCGCTCGGCCTCGGCCGCGCGCTCGCCGCGCAGCACCGGCCCGACGCGGCGGCGGACCCGCTCGAGCGCGCGCTCGCCGTGCTCGAGCCGCTCGCCCGCGACCAGCGCCAGGTGGCGATCGATCGCCGGCTCGGCCGCGCCCGCGCCGAGCTCGCCCGGGTCCGCGCCGCGCTCGGCGGCCCGCCCGATGCGATCCGCGCGCTCGCGACCGACGCGCTCGCCTGGCTGCGCCCCGCCGGCGCGCCCGCCGCGGAGCTCGCCGAGCTGGCGCAGCTCACGGTCACGGCGCCTTCGCCGAGATGACGTGGGTGGTTCCCGGGTTGACGCGCCACTGCCTCACCATGGCGGTGGTGCACGCCGGCCGCGTGGGGCTGGTGCCGCTCAGGCACGGCACGATGCTGCGCGACACCAGGCGCAGCGCGCTCACGCACATCGCGCCGCCCGGCGTCCACAGCGCCTCGAGCGCCGCGCCGGCCGGCAACAGCGTGCCATCCCCGGCCTCGATCAACCGGGGCACGCCGGCCGGCGGTACGTACCAGTGCTTCGAGTCGTCGTACAGCAGCGGCTGGCCGTCCACCGTGAACGCCGTGCCGTTGCCGCAGTAGTCGGCGGTGTACATCTTCAGCATCGCCTGGCGCTGACCCGGGTCGGTGTGAAACGGCGCGCCGGGGTCGAGCACGTCCATGCCGGTGTGCCAGGTCGCCGCGGTCCACGCGCCGGCGTTGGTGTGCCGCACCAGGTGCATCTTCGCCGTCGCCGTCCCGGCGCACGCGAGGTTGAACCACGGCGTGCCGCGCGCGGCGTCGGTCACGGTCTTGGCCTCGGGAATGTAGCGATCGCCGGTGAACGCGATCGCGTGGTGCTCGACCGGCGCCCACACGTTCTCGAGCGGCCGGTCCGGCATGCAGATCGGCGTCTTGAACTGGGGCTCGCTCGGCAGCTTGACCTGGATCAGATAGAACGGGACGTTCTCCTTGGTGTCGCCCGCCCAGAACGTCAGCGCCTGGGGCTGGAAGTCGGCGATCAGGAGGTCGTAGACCGTACCTCTGCTGTCGAGCTCGACCCGCGTCCCGATCACGCCGTAGCCCTCGTACACCGCCCCGGAGCCGTCGGTCGCGAGCGCGGTGATGAAGTGGCGATCGATGTGGAGCCTGACGTCGTGTCCGCCCTGCTTGGCCGACATGATCTTGATCCCGTGGCGATCCCGCTGGGTCATGGACGAGTCGAGCTCGTCGAACACCACGCCATCGGCCAGGGTCGGCGAGTTCATCCCGCATCCCCACTCGGGGCAGCTCGGATCGCCGACCACACCCGCCGAGCTCACCGTGCTGGTGCCGGCCGTGTCGGGCGCGCCGGTCCCGGTCGGTCCGGTCGAGACCGTCAGGCACCCGGCGAATACTTCGGACAGCACGGCGACCCGCGCGAACCTCGTGACAGTGGACATGGCAATCACTCCTCGGCAGGGTAGTCGCGCGGCGATCACAGGCGTTACATCGCGCCCGCAGCAATTCCCACCGTAGCCGGAAACCAGTGGCCAGATCTAGGGTTCGCCGCCGAGCTCGGGCTGGCTCAGCGCGCTGAGCAGGCTGTCATTGCTCGCCTCGCCGCTCGCCTCGCCAGAGCTGGATTCACTCGAGGCGCCGTCGCGCCGCTCGACGTCGAGCTGCTCCATCCGCTGGCGCAGCGCCCGCCGGGCGCGCAGCAGCCGGACCCGGATCGTCCCGGGCGCGGCCTCGAACACCTCGCCGAGCGCATCGGCGTCGAGCTCGTGCCAGTAGTGCAGCTCGAGCAGCAGCTGCTGCTCGGCCGGCAGGGTCGCCAGCGCGAGCCGCAGCCGCTCGATGTCACGCGCCCGCCCGAGCTGGCTGGTCAGCGACGGGACCAGATCCGCGATCGAGGTGTGCTCGAAGTCGACGTGCTCGGCGCGCGGCAGCCGGCGCAGGAACGAGTACAGCTGGTTGCGCGCGATCGCGAACAGGTAGGTCCGGAAGCTGGAGCCGCCGCGGAACCGGTCGCGCGCGTCGACGCAGGCCATGAACGTTCGCTGCGCCAGATCATCGGCGTCCGCCCCGACCTTGTACTCGAAGAACCGGTAGATATCGGCGAAGTGCCGGTTGAACAGATCCTGGCCGGCGCGGCCGTCACCGGCTCGCCAGCTCTGCAGCAGCCTGAGATCGGGATCCACCGGGCGCGATTCTAACACTGTCGGCGGCCCCGCGGCCCGCGGCCCAGTGATCGCGGAGCCGGCGCCGCAGCAGCGCGCGGGCGCGGCTGATCCTCGTGCCCACCGTCCCCATCGCGATGTTCAGCTCACAGGCGATCTGCTGGTAGCTCCGGGCCTGGAAGCTGAACAGCTCGAACGTCTCGCGCAGCGCGGGCGGCAGCCGGCCGAGCTCCCGGCGCAGCACGCCGAGCTCGATGTCGCACCACCAGGGCACCGGCTCGGGCTCGACCACGGCCAGCACCACGCCCTCGGCGGACACCTCGGCGGCCGCGCGCCGCCGGCGCAGCCGATCGACCACCAGGCGGCGCAGCACGACGGTGACCCACGCCCGCGCGTCCACCACCGGCGCCATGCGCGGCGCGTAGCGCAGCCAGCGCTCGAGCACCTCGTGGGCGAGATCCTCGGGATCGAACTGCCCGCGGCAAAGCTTGCGCGCCAGCACGACCGCGTATCTGCGCAGCTCCTCGGTGTCGGTCGCGGCCCGGGGCAAGGTGTGGTGGTGATGGTGGTGATGGTGGTGATGGCTGCCACCCCGGCGCGCCCGCCCGACGGCGCGCGCCGCAGCCCATGTACGGATCTCGTGCATGCCCCGTCAGTCGCCGCCGCCCGGCCGGCGTTACACGCGGGGCGCAGCGGCCGGGTGACGTCCAGTCCGGATTCCGTGCGTTCCGCAACAGACGCACATCACGGTGTCCGGGTCAGAGTCGTAATGGGCCGTCATTGCCTGCGGCGGCTGCGCCGGGCGATAAGCGAGAATGCACTGGCGTCCGCGGCCGATCTCGGTCGCTTCCTGTCTGGCGGCGGCGAGCCTGGTCGTCGTTGCCGTCCCCGTTCTGGCCCGCCAACCCCGCTCGCCGGCGGCGCCACGCCCACCGGCACCGCCGCCGGGCGCACAGCCCGCGCCCCCCGCGCCGGCTCCCGCGGCCGGCAAGCGCTCCTCGCCCCCCGCCAACCCGCCGTTCGAGCTCACCGAGGACCGCCCGCGGTGCAGCAACTACGAGCCGCGGCGCCAGGCGCTGTTCGGCACCACCCATCTGCACACCGGCCTGTCGTTCGACGCCAGCATCCGGTTCGTCGACTACCAGTCCGGCAACAGCCCGCGCGGCGCCTACCGCTTCGCCCAGGGCAAGGGCACCATCCAGCTGCCCGATCCGTCGGGCGCCCAGCGGCCCGGGCCTCCGATCGGCGGCGGACCGAGCCGGACCCCGAAGATCGACCGGCCGATCGACTGGGGCGCCGTCACCGATCACTCCGAGCACTTCGGCGTCATGGGCATCTGCAAGGACCTCGCCGGCAAGGACATCCCCGAGCGGCTGTCCATGGAGTGCCGGATGATCAACGGCTTCTTCTACGAGCCGGGGCGCGCGGTCAACCCGGTGCTCGGCAGCACGCTCGCCGCGAACGCGTTCACCCAGCTCACCATCACGAGCGACGGGGCGATCAGCCATAACACCAGGCTGCCGGTGTGCGAGAACAACCCCGCGCTGTGCAACCGGGCAGAGCTCGAGGTCTGGACCGAGATGCAGCGCGCCGCCGAGGAGGCCTACGACCGCACCCCCGACTGCAAGTTCACCAGCTTCATCGCCTACGAGAACACCTCCACGCCGCTGCTCAACAACTGGCACCGCAACGTCATCTTCCGCAACGACCGGGTGGTCAAGCGCCCGGTCACCGCGATCGACATGGCGCTGCACGTCAACCCGGACCCCACGAAGCTCCCGATCAACACCATCCCCGCCGGCGTCGTGACCAAGGCCGACGAGAAGCGCGTGTGGCCGGTCCCGGTGGGCACCACGGTCCGCTCGCCGCTGCCGCAGCCGTTCTGGAACAAGCTCGACGAGGACTGCACCCAGGGCAAGAACGTCACCGACGGCAAGGCCCGGCGCTGCGACTTCCTCACCATCCCGCACAACTCCAACCTCGGCGGCGGCAGCAACCTGTTCCCGCCGCTGTTCCTCGACCCGTTCAACACCGAGGACGCAAAGCGCCACCAGGCGATGGAGCCGCTGGTCGAGATCTACCAGGACAAGGGCTCGAGCGAGTGCCGCTACGATCCGCGGTTCCTCGCCGGCACCGACACCGTGGACGAGCAGTGCGCGTTCGAGATCCTCGACGGCAAGACCCTGGGATCGGCCTCGGGGGTCGGCGCGAGCGGCGACGGCGGGGCGGCGCCGCCCAGCAGCTGGGGCGAGCGCGCCTACGTGCGCAACGTGTGGAAGGACGGCATCCGGATGGCCGCCAAGGGCGACTTCGGCGGCATCAACCCGTTCAAGATGGGCGTGGTCGCCGCCACCGACTCGCACACCGGCGTGATGGGCTGGACCCCCGAGAACGAGCAGTGGCCCGGCCACCTCGGGATCGACGACGCCTACCCGATGGCGAGCGCCTCGAACATCCAGAACAGCACCGGCGGCCACTCCGTGGTGTGGGCCGAGGAGAACAGCCGCGACTCGATCTTCGCCGCGCTCAAGCGCAAGGAGACCTACGGCACCAGCGGCACCCGGATCATCGTGCGGCTGTTCGGCGGCTGGGGCTTCCCCGCCGACGCCTGCGAGAAGGACTTCGTCGAGCTCGGCTATCGCGACGGCGTCCCGATGGGCGGCGACCTGCCGGCGCGCACGGGCAGCGGCGCGCCCACGTTCATCGTCGCCGCCTGGCGCGACGACACCCTCAAGACCAACCTGCAGCAGATCCAGGTCATCAAGGGCTGGGTGCGCAAGGACAAGTCGACCCACGAGCAGGTGTTCACCGTGGCGGGCACCGACGCCAATCCGTTCAACCTCGAGGCCGCGCTCGACGCGAAGTCGTGCAAGGCCAGGCCAGAGCTCGGGGCGCCGCGGCTGTGCAGCACGTGGAAGGACCCGCAGTTCGATCCGGCCCAGCACGCGTTCTACTACGTCCGCGTGCTCGAGGAGCCGGTCTGCCGCTACAGCACGCTGTGGTGCCGGACGTGGATCGGCGTCGATCCGCTGAACCACGGCCAGTGCAAGCAGGACCTCGCGAAGCTGCAGGCCGGCACGAAGGAGCAGCAGATCAAGGCCCAGCAGGGCGCCATGTGCTGCTCGGACCAGACCACCACCCCCTTCGTCCAGCCGGTGATCCAGGAGCGCGCCTGGACCTCGCCGATCTGGTACGAGCCGAAGCCGTGACGGCGATGCGCTGGTTGCGATCGCCCGCGCTGCACATGGGGGTGCTCGGGGCCCTGGCGTTCGCCGCCGTGACGCTGGCGACCGGCAGCGGCGGGTGGCTGCACCGGCGGCCGCGGATCGAGATCGCCGCGAGCCGCATCGCACAGATGGCCGGCGACTTCGTCGACGCCAACGGCCGGCCGCCCAGCGACGCCGAGTGGCGGCAGATCCTCGACGCGCAGATCGACGACGAGGTGCTGCTGCACTACGCGCTCGCGCTCGGCATGCAGGACAACACCGCCGCCCGGGCGCGGCTCGCGCAGATCGCCGAGTTCGTCGAGGCCAACCCCCACGAGGCGACGTCGCCCGACCAGAGCGCGCAGATCGCGATCAAGCTGGGCCTGCACGAGGGCGACCTGATCGTCCGGCGCATCCTCACCGACAGCGCCCGCCGGCTGATCCGCGCCGTCGTGCTGCTCCAGCGCCCGCGGCCCGAGCTCGTCGAGCAGTTCTTCGCCGCCAACACCGCCGAGTACACCCGCCCCGCCGAGGTCCGGATCTCGCACGTCGCGATCAACGGCTTCAAGTGGAGGGACACCGAGGCGCGGGCGCGCGAGCTGCTCGCCCGGATCCGGACCGGCGCGCTGGACCTGCCCGCCGCGCTCGCCCTGGCCGACCCGTCGCTCGTGCCGGCCGACCTGCCGCTCACCACCGAGCGCGGCCTCGCCGCCGAGCTCGGCGACGACTTCGCCGCCGCCGTGATGGCGCTGCCGCCTGGGCAATGGTCCGAGCCGATCGCCTCGCGCTACGGCCACCACCTGGTGTTCGTGCACCAGCGCCTCGCCGCCGCGGTGCCGCGGCTCGCCGAGGTCCGCGATCAGGTCGAGCAGCAGGTGCTCGAGAAGCTGGCCGACGACTGGCTGAAGCTGCGGCTGCGCGAGCTGCGCACCGAGTTCGAGATCGTCGTGCCGGAGCGTTCACCGGACGTCGCGCCGGAGGTGGGCTCGTGATCCGCCGCGTGCTGGTCCTCGCCGTCGTCCTGCTCGCCGCGCCGCGCGCCGTGCGCGCCCACCCGTTCGCTCCCGCGCTGCTCCAGCTCGAGGAGGTCTCGCCCGACCAGATCGACGTCAGCTGGAAGCAGCCCGCCGTCCGCGTCCAGGGCAGCCGGCTGCGCCCCGTGCTGCCCCCCGCGTGCACCGGCGTCGGCGATCCGACCGTGCGCCAGGAGGGCACCGGCCTGCGCGCGACCTGGCGGATCCGCTGCCCCGACGGCCTCGCCGGCACCACGGTGGGCGTCGAGGGCATCGCCTCGAGCCAGGCCGACGTCCTGCTCCGCATCACGCTCGGCGACGGCCGCCGGCTGCGCCAGGTCCTCACCGCCGCCGCGCCGAGCTTCGAGATCCGCGCCGGCAGCGGCAAGACCGGCGTGTTCCGCGACTATGCCCGGCTCGGCGTCCAGCACATCCTGACCGGCTGGGATCACCTGCTGTTCGTCCTCGGCCTGGTGCTCCTGGTCGGCTGGGGCAGCTCGCTTTTGTGGACCGTCACGGCGTTCACCCTCGGCCACTCGGTCACCCTCGCCCTCGCCTCGCTCGGCCTGGTCCACGTCCCGCAGACCCCGATCGAGGCCGCGATCGCCCTCAGCATCTACGTCCTCGCCGTCGAGCTCGCCCGCCGCCGCGCCGGCCACCGCACGCTCACCCAGCGCGCCCCGTGGCTGGTCGCCGGCAGCTTCGGCCTGCTCCACGGCCTGGGCTTCGCCGGCGCGCTCGCCGAGGTCGGCCTGCCGTCGGCCGAGATCCCCCTCGCGCTGTTCTCGTTCAACGTCGGCATCGAGCTCGGCCAGCTCGCCTTCATCGCCTGCGTCGTCGCGGCCACCGCCGTGCTCCGCCGGCTCCCGCTCGCCTGGCCGCGGCCGGTCACCGCAGTCCCGGCCTACGCGATCGGCAGCCTGGCGATCTACTGGATGCTCGAGCGCGTCGCCGGCCTGTGATCGGCGTCGTGGGCTGAAAGTCGTCCAGTAGCCGGTCGTGACCGGGTCACACGGTGGCCGAGTCGCCCGGCAGGCGAGCGGTCCGCGCCGGCCTTGGAACCGCAGGCGCCGGCGAATAGAATGACGCCCGTCAGGAGAAGAGTATGGACCAGGCGCGAACTCCCATGACCTCCAGAGATCGGTTGTCCTACCAGCGCATGGGGAACCGGCCCGAGTTCCGCTTGCCGGACGGAGCGCGGATCGCGGTATGGACCATCGTCAACGTGGAAAACTGGCAGCCGGAACAAGCTCAACCGAGGACCGTGCTGCCTCCGCCGATGGGGGTTCCGCTGCTCCCCGACATTCCTAACTGGTGCTGGCACGAGTACGGCATGCGGTGCGGGTTCTGGCGCTTTCTGGAGGTCCTGCAACAGCGCAACCTCAAGGCGACCCTTGCCGTCAACGGCAGTGCCTGCGAGGTCTATGGCGAAGCATGCCGGGCGGCGCACGAAGCCGGCTGGGAATTCATGGGACACGGTTTTGTACAGAAGCCCATGCACAAGGTCGAAGACGAGGTGCAGGCCATTGCGCAGACCATGGCAGCCATTCGTGACCTGACAGGCAGCCCCCCGCGCGGGTGGGAAAGTCCCGGCCTGGCGGAGACCGCTGTGACGCTCGACCTCCTCGCGGAGGCGGGGATCGAATACGTGGCCGACTGGGTGCTGGATGACCAGCCGGTGCGCCTGAAGACCCGCTCCGGCAGTATCGTCTCCGTGCCCTACACGGTCGAGATCAACGATGTCGTCATGAGCGCCGTCCAGCTGCACCGGTCGGACGAGATCTTCCTGCGCGGCCGCGATCAGTTCGATCAGCTGTACAAGGAGGGGAAGTCGATTCCCCGGGTCATGGCGATCACCATTCATCCCTACCTGACCGGCGTTCCGCATCGCATCCGATATCTCGAGGCTCTGTACGACCATATCCTGGGCCACGACGACGTGATCATGGCAACCGGAGGCGAGATCCTGGACTATTTCAAGAACTCCCCGGCGGGCGCGACCACCTGATCGATCAGGGCACGCACAGAACGTACGGATTCCGACAAGGAGCTCGACTCATGCAACGCGACAATCGTCATCCCCGCGCCGCCCTGGCGATGTTCGTCGTGCTCTTGCTGTCCTACGTCATCAACGCCATGGATCGCCAGATCTTCTCGGTCCTGGCGGCGGACGTGCGACAGGCGCTGTCGATCGACCTGCCCCGCATCGGTCTTGCGGCGACCATCTTCACGCTGGGCATGGGACTGGCCGGCCTGCCGACGGGGTACCTGCTGGCAAAGATGTCGCGCAGAAACGTGACCGTCATCGGGTTGGCAGTGTTTTCTGTGGCAACCTATCTGACGGCCAGTTCCCAGGGTCTCGGCGATCTATTGATCTACCGATTCTTGTCGGGTCTCGGCGAGGCCATGCAATTGACGGCCCTGCTGGCCATCGGCACCACCTATTTCTACCGGCATCGCGCCGTGGCAGCGAGTGCCCTCAATTTCACCTTCGGCATCGGTGCCATTCTCGGCCCCAATATCGGGGCCGCCATCCTGCACCACCACGACTGGAAGGCTCCATTCATGGCCTTCGGCATCGCCGGTCTGCCTGCCCTGATCCTGATCGTGCTGTTCGTGCGATCGTGGTTCACCGAGGCCGCGCCCGCCACCGGCGCGCAACCTGCGGCAGCGGCAGCCCGATCCGATCGCGACGAGGCCAACGCCGCCAGCTCGCTGACCGCCCGAAAGCCACTTCTGCTCGCCCTGGCCACGGTCTTCACCGGGCTGGCGATCTACGGCTACCTCGGCCTCTATCCAACGTATCTGCGCGAGGGTCTGCACTTCACTCCCCAGCAGGCGGGGTTGTGCGTGAGCTTCTATGGACTGGGCGCGCTACTCTCGCTGATCGGGGGCTGGCTGGGCGACAAATACAACTATCGCAAGCTGCTGTTCATTTCCCTGATCATCTCGGCGATATCCGGGGGGCTCGCGTTCACGCCTCTGGGCAGTGACGTATCCCTGCATGCGGTGGTTTCCTTCGTGTTCGGCGCGGCGATCAGCGGCATGGGATACGCCAACCTCTCCGCCGGGCTGATCAAATCCATCATCCGCGCGAAGGCGTCGCAGGCGTCCGGGCTGTTCGTCGCCAGCCTGTACATTCCCGCCGCGTTCGCGGGGTATCTCCTCGGGCGGATGAAAGGACCGCTGGGGTGGACGACGGCAGGCATTCTCCAGCTGGCGGGCAGCGCCGTGGTGGCCGCCATCCTGGTCGTGGCCTCTGGTTCGAGATCTGCGGCGAAGCTGTCATGAACCCGAGCGCCGCGTCGGCCGGATCACGCGATGTTCACGGATCCGGATCGCACACTGCGCGTAACGATCGTCACGCTCGTCCACGGCGATGGCTGCGGGATCACACGCAGGCTTGCAGGGTGCAACGTTCGCGCTCGTCGTGGGGGTGAGCCGTCCCGCTCGGTGACGATGTGCCGACGTGCCACAGCCGCCATCATCGTTGTCGCTGCGGATCGCTGCTGTACTATCGAGATGCGCGATATGGACGCGATGCTCGGACAGTATCGCGTGACCGGCACCATCGGTCGCGGCGGCATGGGAGTCGTGCACGTCGCGGAGCACACGCTGCTCGGGCGTCGCGCCGCGATCAAGGTGCTGCGATCCGAGCTGTCGCAGAACCAGGACGCCGTGACGCGGTTCTTCAACGAGGCGCGCGCGCTGGCCGCGATCCACCATCCAGGCATCGTCGACGTCTACGACTTCGGATGGACTCCCGACGGCGCGGCGTTCCTCGTCATGGAACATCTCGAGGGAGAGTCCCTGACGCGGCGATCGGCCCGCACGCCATTTCGCTGGCCAGCGGCGCTCGCGATCGCGCGGCAGATCGCCGGTGCGCTGGCCGCCGCGCACGCCAAGGGCATCGTCCATCGCGATCTCAAACCCGACAACGTGTTCCTGGTCCCGGATCCGGAAGTGCCCGGCGGCGAGCGCATCAAGTTGCTCGACTTCGGGATCGCCAAGCTCGCGGTGACTGCTTCGCCGTCGCACAGCGTGACGCGGACCGGCGCCGTGATCGGTACGCCGACGTACATGGCGCCCGAGCAATGCCGCGGCGTCTCCGTCGATCACCGCGCGGATCTCTACGCGCTGGGCTGCGTGATCTACGAGCTGTGCTGCGGCCGGCCACCGTTCGTCGGCGAGGGGAGTGGCGATGTCCTCGTGGCGCACATCACGACGCCGGTTCCGGCGATGTCGAACACCAATCCCGAGATCCCGCACATCGTGGAAACCCTGGTCCGCCGCCTGCTTGCGAAGGCGCCCGGCGATCGGCTGCAGACCGCGGACCGGGTGATCCTCGCGATCGACGCGCTGCTGTCCGAGCGGCCGCTGGCCACCACCCCGCTGTCCGCCGCGCCCGCAGCGACGGGGCTGGTCATGACCGGATCGGCGATGACGACGCTGTCCGGCTCGGTGGAGATGCCGGCGCAGCAGCGGTGGACGGCTCGGCTGCGCTGGTCGATCGCGGCGTCCGCTGCGTTCGTGGCGGCGGTTGCGATCGCGATCTTCACCCTCTGGATGCACCGGGACGATGATGCCGCGGCACCGGCAGCGGCAGGACCGCCGCAGACAGCCGAGCTGGCCGTGGCGGTGCGGCCCGACGAGCCGCGGGGTGCGCCGGCCCGACCGGTTGCACAGACGCCGGCATCGCCGGCGGTGCAGACGCCACGAGAGCAGCCACCGGGACCACCGGCCGAGCCGCCGGCCGTGGTCGAGATCGTCGTGGACAGCGCTCCTTCCGATGCCGAAATCCTGCTCGACGGCGCGGTGCAGGGAACCACGCCCTTCGTGGGCCACCTCCCGCGTGGTGATCGCGATGTCAAGCTCGTGATCCGACTCGTCGGGTACGTCGACCGGACGATCCTGGTGCATCCGACCGCGCCGATCCGCGAGCGCGTCACGCTGGCCCGCAAGCCAGCGGTCGCTGTGCCGAAGCGCTCGACGCCGGAGCGCGACCGCAGCTTCAACCCGTTCGACTGAGGTGATCATGAACCGTGTGCTGCGCTTGCTGTTGCTCGGAGCGATCGGCGCCGGTGTTGCGCCGGGAGCTGCACTGGCGCAATCCGCGCCGGCGCCGGTCGAAAAGAAGCAGCTGGCGAGGCAGTACGTCGACGCGGGCCTGGCAGCACAGGACTCCGGAGACTACGAGACGGCGATCACGTTCTACCTCAAGGCGTATCGGCTCGTGCCGCATCCGGCGCTCCTGTTCAACATGGCGCAGGCGCACCGGCTCGCCGGGCACGTCGACCAGGCGCTATCGCTGTACAAGCAATACCTGTCCGAGGATCCGGGCGGCGCGCACGCCAGGACTGCGCGCGAGCTCGTGAGCGAGATCGAGGCGCGCAAGGCCGACGACGCGCGCAAGGCCGACGAGGCGCGCAAGGCCGAGGCCGCGCGCAACGCCGAGGCCGCGCGCAACGCCGAAGCCGCGCGCAACGCGGAATCCGCGCGCGATGCCGAAGCCGCGCGCCAGGCCAATGACGCGCACGACGCGCGCGCGATCGAGGTCGCAGCGGCAGCTCCTTCGACGGCCACCGCCGCCGACCCGCCCGTCGGCGACGTGCGCGACACGGCGTCCCAGGCACCGCCGCAGCCCGGCAGGCTGCTGCGGATCGCGGGACTTGCAACCGGCGCGGGCGGTGCCGCCGCGATCTTCACCGGCATCGGCTTCGGCCTTCATGCGCGATCGCTGTCCAGTGATCTGTCGCGCCACAACGCGGCCTACGATCCGGCCAAGATCCACGCGGGCGAGCGCGCGAACACCATCGCGATCGTGGGGATCGCAGGAGGCGCCGCGCTGATCGCGACCGGCGCTGCGCTGTACTGGTGGGGCCACCTGCAGGGCCGCGCGGGCGCGCGGGTGTCGCTGGCGCCGCTCGTCGTTTCGCGAACCGCCGGCCTGGTCGTGTCGGGAGCGCTGCCGTGAATGCCCGACGCTGGCTCGTCGCGCTGGTGGCGTTCGCGCCGGGCTGCTTCCATCCGGTCTTCGACCATCCCATGTGTGGTCCGGCGGACGCGTGCCCGCCCGGCCAGGCATGCAACCTCATGACCGGCTTCTGCGAAGCCGGCGATGGCGGGGTCGATCCGGGCGACGCGATGCCGGGAAGCACCGACGCGCAGCTGTGCTTCGGCAGCGGGCTGGTCACCGTGTGCCTGTCGAGCGCGCCGAGCCGGGCCGTCAGCTATCCCACCGACACGCTGCTCGACACCACCGGCAGCGCCAGCTGCACCCAGACGATGGCACAGGCTGGAGGCCCCGAGCTCTGCATCCTCGCTGGAACCACCGTGACGATCGGCGGCACGCTGACCGTGATCGGTTCGCGCGCCCTGGTGCTCGTCGCGGCGGACAGCTTGACCGTCTCGGGGGCGGTCGATGCGTCCAGCACGAGCAGCGGCCGGCTCGGCGCGGCGGCCAACCAGGGAAGCTGCGTCGATCCGGATCCGATCGCCGGCGCCGACGACACCGGAGGAGCGGGTGGTGGCGCCGGCGGGGGGCTGGGCACCAAGGGCGGGACCGGCGGCACCGGCGACCTCAACGACAGCGGCCCGCCGGCCGGCCAGGCGCGAGGCGGTGTCGCAGGCCCACCGCAGGCACTCACCGTGCTTCGCGGTGGTTGTCGTGGCGGTGACGGAGGTGCCGGCGACCTGCAGCATCGCAGTCCCGGTGGCGACGGTGGCGGCGCCGTGTACCTGATCGCCGGCACCACGATCCACCTCTCCGGCGACGTGTTCGCGTCGGGCGCGGGTGGCGGCGCTACCCAGGGCGGGCTCGGCAGCGAGCAAGGCGGTGGCGGCGGTGGCGCGGGTGGGATGATCGGGCTCGATGCACCCGGCCTCGAGATCCTCGGCCGCGTGGCCGCCAATGGCGGCGCGGGCGGCGGTGGTGGTGGCGAGGTCGGCGGCTCACCCGGCGGCGATGGCACCACGGCGAGCTGGAACACGCCGGCGACCGGGGGCACCGGCGGCGGCAGCATCCCCGGCGGCAACGGCGCGCCCGGCACGGCGATCGGCGCCACCAGCAACGTCGACGGCAGCAGCAACGCCGGCGGCGCGGGCGGCGGCGCCGGCGGGCTCGGCATCATCGTGGTCCACGGCGCCATGAGCGGTGGCACGAAGATGTCCCCGGCACCGACGGCGCGCTGAGCACCCGCCCGCAGCGACGGACGGAAACGCAGCGGAAGCAACCCGGTCGGGGATCCCCGATGATCACGCCGATCGCTGGCACGCGGCGGTACCGGCTTGCAGGCTGCGGATCGTCGCGGCGATCTGCGCGGCGATGGCGGCCACGGCGCGCTGGTGCGCCTCGGCGAGTTGCTCGTAGCCAGCGCCTGCGCCCTCGCTCGCCCGGTGTGAGCACACCAGCGCGGGTGCCGGGCCGGCCGCATTCCGGATCGTGGAGATCGCCTCGATCGACGCCTGCCTGCCGAGGCTCGAATCGAAGCGCTGCACGACCAGCTTGATCCGGTACGTCGGGATGCCCGCGACCGGGGTCGCGCCGGCGACATCGCGCGCGCCGAGCGCGTGGCTGAGGTCGTCCGACAGCGCGTGGCGCAGCTCGCGCGCCAGCGGCGAGATCCACGATCGGGTGTCGACCGGCGTCACCTTGCCGCGGCCCTCGCGCACGACGATCTCGGGGCGGTCGACCTCGGGCGGCACGTCGACCGGCAGGACGTCGAGCTGGAACGCCTCGGTCACCGGCGCGGACCGCTCGCTCGGCGGTGACACCAGCGTGTAGTACTCGGTGTTCGCGGAGCGGCAGGCGACCAGGAGCGACGCCAGGGCGATCGGCGTGATCCACTTCATCTCGGCTCCGAGCCCGATGCGCGGCCGCGCAAGATCGATTCGGGGTGATGCTGCAGGTAATCGGCGAGCCCGCGCAGCGAGCGCGCGGCGAACTCGAGCTGCTCGAGCGTGGAGCGCGCCGTCTGCTGGATCGCAGAATCGGGCGCCGCGACGTTGTCGCGCAACGCGCCGAGGCTGTCGCGCAGCGCGGTCATCGCAGCGCCGGCCTGACCGACGAGCTGCTGCGCGGTCGGGACGACCTCGCGGTCGAGGTGGCCGAGCAGCGAGGTGGCCGCGTGCATCGCGTCGCGGGTATCACTGCCGATCGCATCGAATGGGATCTTGTCGATCTTCGCGACGATACTCTCGACCTGATCCTGGATCTGGTCGGTCCCGCCGGGCTCGGTCGGCACGACCCACGCCCCGTCGCGCTCGACGACAGGAGCCGGGCTGCGCGCGTTCGGGAACCAGCGGAGCGCGATGAACAGCTGGCCGGTGATCAGGCTCGCCGAGCGGAGCTGCGCTCGCAGGCCGCGCGCGACCAGCGCTTGCAGCATCTGGGGCCCGGTCCGGTCGCGGCGCTTGCCCTCGTCGACCAGCGCCGCGTACGCCGCGCCCAGGCGCTCCGGGTACACCGTCGCGTCGACGTCGGAGAAGAACTCATGGCGGATCGCGTCGTAGCCGAGGTTCAGGGTGTCGATCTGGCCGATGCGGAGGCCCTCGAAGTCGATCGGCGTGCCCGGCCCCACGCCGCGCAGCGGCTCGTGGAACCGCATCGCGAGTGGGAGCCGCGTCCGGTCCGGTCGCGCCATGGCGTGCCCGCGATCCTCGAACAGGTTGAACTCCGCGCCGTCCGCGGCCGGATGGCCCGGCGGGTCGCCGTCGCGAAACCCGAACGCGATGCCACCGGCGACCACGGTGGCCAGCGATTGCGTATCGAGGTGCAGGCCCGAGGCATCGATCGAGACATCGAGTCCGCTGGCATTCCAGAACACCGCCGTGTCGGTGACATCGCGATCGTAGGGAGAGCTGATGAACACCTCGATGTCGACCCGCTTGCCGTCCGGGGTCAGCGCGAGCTCCGAGATCAAGCCGACCTGCTGGCGCCGCAAGTACACCGGTGATTGCACGCCGAGCGAGCCGGCGTCGTCCGCCGTGATCCGGAATCGCCGGCCGACCTGGTCGTGAGTCACGCCGGGCGGCTTCTCGAGACCGACGAACCGATCGACCCGCTCGTTCGACGTTCCGCGGTCGACGCCGATGTACGCGCCCGACAGCAAGGTGCTGACCCCCGACACGCCGCCGACGCCGATCCGCGGGCGCTCCACCCAGAACCGCGAGTCCTTTGCCGCGAGGCTGGCCGCGCCGCGCTGGAGCTTGACCGTCACGAGGATCTGCGGCTGGTCCGGGACGAGCTCGATACTGCTGATCTTGCCGACCGGCACATTCTTGTAGCGAACGTCCGACTGGCCGACCTCGAGCCCTTCGGCGCTGTCGAACGTGATCTCGATCGTCGGACCCGCCTCCAGATACGCCCGGATCGCCAGCGTGCCGGCGGCGACGACGGCGAGGACCGGCACGATCCACACGGCGGACGGCCAGCCGCGCTTGCGCCGGCGGGTCACCGGGACCGGCAGATCCTCGAGCCGGGGGTCCACCGGCTCACTCATACGCACCGCGGCCAGGTCCGCGGTCCCAGCCCTGGTCCCAGATCGCGCGCGCATCGAACGATGCGGACGCGAGCATCGTGAGGATGACGACGCCTGCGAACGGCAGCACCGCCGGACCGGGCGAGACCCGGGCGAACTGTCCGAGCTGCACCACCGCGGCGAGCAGCGCGACCACGAACACGTCGAGCATCGACCAGTGACCGATGACCTCGAGCACGCGATACAGCCGGGTGCGTGCGCGCGGCCGCCATGCCCAGTGTCGCGTCGTCGAGATCACCAGGAACCCGAGCGCCCCGAGCTTGAGGACCGGCACCAGGATGCTCGCCGTGAACACGATCGCGGCGAGCGCCCACGAGCCCCGGTCCCACAGGAACTTCACCCCGGACAGGATGGTATCGGCGCGCCGCTCCGGGAACTGCTCGGTATACATGATCGTCAGTGCATTGGCGGGGAAGTACAGCGCCGCGGCGGCGACGCCGAGCGCGAGCACGTGACTCCTTGCGTTGCGCTTGCGGAACCGCACCGGCGCATCGCAGCGCGGGCACACCGCGCTTGCATCGCGGCCGATGCCTCGCATGCGGATCACCAGATCGCAGCCGTGGCAGCTGGCGAGCTGGAGGTCGACGCCGCGGATCACGCCGCCACCTCCTCCGCACGCCGCCACAGCGCCCCGAGATCGAACGACGCCAGCGCGGTGAGCGAGACCGCCACGACGGCCACCCCGAACACCCCCCACTCCGGCACGGCGGTGGCGAGCGCGGACAGCTTGACGATCGCCACGATCACGCCGAGGAAGAACACCTCGACCATCCGCCACGGACGCAGCGCCCGCAGCAGCCCCATCGTCGCAACGAACCCCGGCGGCCTCGCGCGCAAGCACAGCGGCACGAGCAGCCACACCAGCAGCCCCAGCTCCACCGCCGGCGCGACGATCAGCGTCATGCTCAGCGCGATCGCGACGAACGGCAGCTCGCGGTCGTAGGACGCCCCGATCGCCTGCCACAGCGTCGCCCGGGTCTGATGACCGCCGGAGGTCAGCGTCAGCAGCGGCAGCGCGTTCGCGACCACCAGCGCGATCGCCGCGGTCACCGTGACGGCGAGCATCGCGCCCAGATCGCCGTTCCCGCGGGACATCGGCGATCCGCAGCTGACGCACCGCATGGTCTCGCGGCCCACCGGCGCGATCTGGCGATGCACCGTGTCGCAATAGCTGCAGAGAACCACGCCGGCGTCCGGCATCTTCGCAGTGACTTGCAAGCGGAGCGCCGGAGCACGATCGCCATGGCCGGAGCCGCGCGCCACACCGACACCGGCAGGCGAGCGCTACCGCTCACTCGTGGCGCACGCGTGCGGACCAGAGCCAGACCCGGGCGGCGCACCTACATCGCTGAACTGCGACCCCGCGCCGGGATACGTCGGTCAGTGGCACGGGTTCACGAGCACGAACGCCGCGTGGGTCCGAGGCACGTCGAAGAAGCCGTGGAAGCCCATGCCGAGCACGTCGGGATGTCCGTCCCCGTTGGTATCGCGAACGTCGGTGGCGTACATCGACCACGGCTCCGTTCGCACGTCGTTGCCGGCCCGGTAGATGATGCCATTGTGGCCCACGATGTCGAGCGGCGGGACGTTGTCGATGTTCGCGACCGCGACTAGAACAGGACCGTACTGCCATGGTGGTCGATGAAATCGGAAAACCTCCGGATCTCGAACGGTGCCCGAAACCCTCCGTCCGGTGTCGCCAGCAGGACCTCGATCGCCGTGTTCGCGACGATCAGGTCGAGGCGACCGTCGCCGTCGGCGTCGGCGCTGGTGATCGTGCCCACACCGCGATCGGTCGCGATCTGTGTCGACGACGTCAGATCGCCTGTCCCGTTGCCCTTGATGAGGTAGATGACGTCGCGATTCGCGTAGGTGACGGCCACATCGAGCATGGTGTCGCGATCGAAGTTGCCGGCGGCGAGCAGCGGGACGAACGCGGGCGGCGGAAGATCGGTGCGGTGGTCCGCAAACAGACTCAGCTGGCCTCGCCTCGTGAGGCTGCCGTCTGCGGCGCCGAGCCAGGTCTCGACGGTCGCCGTCCCACTGGAGACCACCAGCCCCGAGGTCACGATGTCCGCGAAGCCGTCCGCGTTGAGGTCTCCGACGGCGAGGCCATGGAGGCCGTCATCGCCCGCCGGCGTGACCTTGACCGGCGGTTCGAAGGTGCGGTCGCCGCGCCCGCGAAACACCGCCAGCGAGCTCCCGACGACCACCAGGTCCGGGATGTGATCGCCATTGATGTCGGCGATCTCCAGCGCCTGGTAGACGCTGGTGGTGTCGAGCGATATCGGTGCCGCGAAGTTGCCGCCGCCGGTGCCGAACACGAGCGTCACGCCGTTGCCCGTCAGGGCGATGTCGACATTGCCGTCTCGGTCGAGATCGGCGAGCCGGAACGAGCTCCCCGGTGCGGCGAAGTGGTCCCCGAGCGCGAAATTGCCCCGGCCATCGCCGAGCACGAGCTGCACGTCGGCGCTCTTGATCACGACGTCCAGCGCGCCATCGCCGTTGAGATCTGCGAGCAACGGCGGCCCGGCGATCGCGTGCGGATCGGGATCGAGCACCGTGCGCCGCGCAGCCTGATACGAACCGTCGCCGTTCCCGAGCATCACGTTGAGCGATGGCCCCACCACAGGGTCGGCGCTGCTGTCCCCGGCGAGCGTGAACACGAGGTCTGGCTTGCCATCGCCATTGACGTCGGCGACCGCGACCGCGCTCGGCGGGCTGGGGGTGGCGATCCGAGGCGCCATGAGCGGCGCGCACACGACGGGCACGCCACCGTCGCGGGGCGCGTCGAGCGGAGCGTCGCTCGGCCCATCTGGCATGGCGTCAACCGATGCGCCGTCAGGCGGCGCACCCGGGCCGGCGTCGGGCCGGTTGCCATGGGAGCCTTTGCACCCGGCGATCGCAAACAACACCACCACACAACACGATGGTCGCGTGCGCACGATGCTACCAGCAGCGGGCGCGTGTCGAGACTCGATACACGGCTACGTGCCGACCCGCTGTGGCGTCAGCGCACACCGTCCGGCCACGCGAGCCCTCGGGGCGGGCCGAACGGGACGCCGCGGTCGGCCTCGTGAAATCCCTGGTTGGAGCCACTACCACCTCCAAGGGTTGCGCTTTCAGCGCATCACCACGAAGGCCGCCCCGGCTCGGTGTAGGTCGCTGCCCGCCACTGCCGCAGTGCGCTGCGCATTTGCGATCGGCGCGACAGCTCGTACGGTTCGGTCCGCTGCGCCGGAGCCGCGCTGCCACATTCGAGGTGGAGACCCGTAGCGCGGGAGTGGTCGGTACTCGTGAACATTATGTGATCAGACGCAAGAACTGCCCATGCATCCGCAAGAACAGCCCATGGAATTCGATCTGTCTGCGCGTTATTGATTCCGCCGGCCAATCGGGCCCGCCGATGAGCGAACTGACCGGTCTCGCCAGACGTGGGCCATGCGCATGCGATCATGCAGATTGCATCGCTTTCGAGTATCGAAATGGAGAACGCTTCATGACAAGACCCACAGCTCCTCGATGGTTCCTGCCCGTGCTCGGGCTCCCGCTCGCCCTCGCCGCCTGCACCAGCGGCCCACAGGATCTGTCCGACGAGAGCGTCAGCGCCGTCGCAGTCTCCGGCGGCGGTGTCACCGTCGACGTGCTCCCCACCGTAAGCTGGCCAGGCAGTGGCTTCCTCGGTGCGGTCCAGGTCACCAACACCGGGTTCGGAAGCCCGATCAGCACGTACGAGATCGTGTTCAAGCTCGGCGGTAACGCCGGCGCCGGGATTGCATTCAACGGCAGCATCACGGCTGCCGACAGCTCGGGCAACTACACGGCGACGAGCCCCGCCTGGCTGCCGTTCGGGCCGATCCAGGTCGGCCAGAGCTTTTACACCGGCTTCAATGGCACCGGCGCGTTCACCGACTCCACCATCGTGAGCGTGAAGGTCAACGGCACGACCATCCCGATCGGCACCGGCGGGTAGCGGGAGCGGCAGCGCTAGCGGCAGCCGGACCGAGCGGTGACCGGACCGGGGTTAGCCAGGAACTGACGCGATCGAGCCCGATCACGGTGATGATCGCGGAGACGCTACGCGGCGTCGGCCCGGCGCTCGAATGCCTGGGTCGCCGCGCGGACGCGCACGAAGTAGGGCTCGGCGCGGTCCAGCCGGTTGATCGCGGCGAATGCCTCACCGAGCGCTTGCGAGATGACGAGCCCCACCACCGACTTCTCTTTCGACAGGGTATTGGCCGTCACCCACAGCTCGGTCGGGATCGGCTGACCGAGCAGGCCGCGGCCGACGGAGGCGATCGCGTGGGTCTGCTTCTTGACGATGCCCATCAACGCGCCGCCCTCGCGCTCCATCCGGGCGGCGAGCTCGTCGAGCGCTGCGATCGTGCGGGCGCGCTGCTCGCCCTGGCTGCGCAGCGCGAGCCCGAGGTGGCCGACGCGGTTAACCTGCGCGACCGCGGTGAGCGGGCCGCGGTGGCTCTCGATCTCGCGGGCCAGCGCCTCGACGTCACCGATGAGGGCGAGGCACGCCATTCGCTGGCGCTGCTTGTCGATGTCGCGCAGCTTGAGCTCCTGCGTCGGCCGCGCGCTGGTGTCGAGCTGCGCCCTGGCCGCGGTCTGCCCGCCGCGGGCGAGCGCCGCGAGCACCTTGGTCAGCAAGCCGCGCCGCTGCTGCATTGCCATGAACGCCATGACGAGGCCGACGATCGCCCCGATGATTGCCCCTTCCAGCATGGCGGCATCGTAACCCGGCGCGCGCGGCGTTGCAGCCGCGCGGCGGCATGACTTGCAGCGCAACGATGGCGATCGCGGCGCGCTACCGTGTCTCCTCCAAGCTGGCGATCCTTGGCGAATCGCTGGTGACGTACAACCCCGGTCGGGGATCCCAGGGATCCCCTCCTCACGACAAGATCAGCGTCTTCGCCCGGGTGGGCTGGCGTCGGGGCCGCTCGGCATGCTCACGATCGAGCCGGAGAGGTCGACCGGTGGCTGGATGACGCGATCGGCCAGTGGGTGGGCCCGGCCGGGTGGTTCGAAGCGCAAGGGGGCCGGGGCGTGGTCAGCGATGAAACGGATCCATAGCGGGCCGCAGCGGACCGCGTCGTTGTGGGCGAGCTGTCGCGCATCGAAGCGCTTGCCGTCGATCTCGCAGTCACCGCTGACGTTCACGATCCAGTAGTAGTCGTTCCGCAGCTCGATCCGCGCGATCACCGGCGCCGCGCTCGGATCGCCGGTACGGAGTTGACACGCCGGTGCGGCACCGATCTCGACCGCGTACCAACCAAGCTCGACGCTGGCACTTTGCCCCCCGGAGTCGCGGAACAGGATCCGACACGCCATACTTCGACACTACCACCGCGCCGGTGTCCCGGGCCAGTCCCGTTACTGGCAGGAGCTCTGGGCGAAGAACGATGCCGACGTGCCAAACCGCTGGAAGTAGCCAATCGAGCCGGCGAGCACCGGGTTCGGCCGCTTGTACGCGCCCTGGCCGGTGACCCGAGCGGCGTATTTGTGCTTCGGGTCCAACACGAACTCAGCACTGACATGACCGTTGGTGGCGGACTTGCTGCCGTTCGGGTACTCCAGCGCCTTCGAGTGCTGCCGGGCGATCGTGCGGGCAGTGCAGTCGTACAGCTGGTAGAACAAGATGCCGTCGTACAGCGGGCCGACGGCGCTCCAGCGGAACTGCATCGTACCGCGCGTGGGTGAGGTGCGCTTGAAGCAGGCCAGGCCGATGATCTCATCCTGCGTGGGGGACTTGACGGTGGTCGAGTTTCCCGCGCCCCGGTCTGCGCCTCGCCCCCCGGCGGCCATGCCGTAATACGACTTGTTCGCTTCCACGGCCTCATAGCCGTTCGGACAGTCGCCGCCGCTTGGTGGGACCGGCGCGGCGGACGCCATCGACGCCGCGGCGGCGAGTGCCGCGCATGCCGCCGCAGCCGTGCCCAGCACGATCGGCCTGCTGCCCCGTTGCAGCACTGTAATCTTGCAGATTCCGGCGATCTGCGAATGACGTACTTGGCGGGTCTTCATGGCAACAACCTCCATAAGTCCATCATCGCCAGCCATGCAGGCGATGTGCCACTGCCACACCTTGCCGTTGCTGGCTCCGCGCCGCCGATCAGGCTCACGGCCCGATGAACGACAGCTGCGAGAGATCGATCCGGCCGTCCCATACCCGCACGCCCTGCACCCGCTTGGCGATCAGGCCCTGGTGAGGAGCTTGCCGGTCGCGGAACCACAGGTCGACGCCGATCCGCATCCGGGACGCTGCGTCGGCCGCGCGAGCGATCGATCGTGTCGCGTGCCGCGCCGGCGGCGCCGTCCGTGTTGCCTTGCCCGGCGCCACCGTCGGCGTTGCCGCGTGCTCCGCGTTCGAGAGCGACGACTTTCCTGGACGGTATTCCCTCCCGTGGCTCATCTCCGCCTCCGTTCAGTGCTTGTGGTAGGGCAGCGTGGCCGTGCAGCCCTGCTCGCCGATCGGATTTCCCTTGGGTCCCTGGAAGTACAGGTTCGAATACGTGGCGCGGATCTCGTAGTCGCCTGCCGCGAGAGCTGCGCCGTCGAGCACGAAGCGCTCGCCATGCGCGGAACCCGGCGCGACTACCACGTACGCGTCGGGCGACTCGGGGGACAGCTTCGGTGTGAATTTTGGCGGGTTCGTCTCGTAGACGGTCGCGCCGTGCGCGTCGACGATCTGCACGCGCACGAACGCGCCGAGCGGCAGCAACACGCGCGGTACGCGCACGGAACTCTTCGCAGATACGGGGACTGCGAGTGCGACCGCGAGCGCCATCGGCTCCTCGGACGCGACCGACAACTGGCACACCAGCTCGCCATTCATGTTCGGACCTCTCTGCGGGCCCGCGGGCGGCGACGCGGGCGGACTGCATGCCGCCGCTGCGACCCGTGCTGGCTACCCTACGCATCCGGGCGGGAACATGGCGGTAGCCGGGGAACGTGAGCGGCTCCACCGGCTACCCATTTCGTGCTCCAGGTGGGGATGCGTCTGCCGGGTGTGCGGGTGGGGACTGACGGCGCGTGACCGCCGAGGCGGCGTATGCGCTTCGAGAGGAAGAGCACACCCAGGCATCGAAGACACGGCCAGCACTGGCACCGTTCACCCTCCCGGCAGGTGGCATCGAGGAACACTGACGGTCGACAAGCCCACGATAAGCGTCGCACAGCGGGTCGAAGCCCCATCGCGCTCGGAGAGACTACGAAGACGCTACCGAAGCAACCCCGGTCGGGGATCGCCCGACCGCGCGGCCGAGGGCGCGGCCGCCGCTACGCGTTCGCGTACGGCGCCGGCTCGCCGTCGGGGAACTGCTGCGCGCACTCGTAGGTCACCTCGCCATCGAGCGTGAGCCCTAGGCCGGTCGCCACGAGGCGCGCGAGGTTCGCGCGCCAGTACGCGCCTTGCTCGAGGATCGCGGCGGTGTCGCCCTCGAGGTGATTCTTGGGGCAGCCGGACCAGCAGATCGGCAAGAACGAGCAGCTCTGGCACCGCGACTGCCGGGTCGGATCGAAGCTGGCCCAGAACGCGTGGTCGCCGGCCGCCTCCACCACGGGCAGGTGCCGCCGGCGCGGGAGCTTGCCCACCTGGCGCGACGCCTCGCCGACCTGCAGCCCGCAGCGATAGAGCGCGCCCTCCGCGCCCACGACGACCGAGTCTCGTGCGAGGGCGGCGCACACGCTGGTCCGCGGCACCGGGAAGCCGTCGGGCGCGCAGGTGTTCTGCACCTCGACGTGCGCGGGCGCCGCGGCCTCGATGCGCCGGCGCACCGCCTCGAACGCGGGCAGGTCCAGCGCGACGTCGCGCATGAACGACGAGTGGTCCGAGAACTTCATGAGGCGCGCGGGCTGGATCGCCACCGGGTAGCGGCGATCGAACCAGCCGCGCTCGCGCGCGAACCGCACCAGCTCGACGAAGTCATCAGCGTTGCCGCCATCGACGTTGCAGCGCAGGTCGACCCGGCAGTGATCGGGCAGCCGATCGAGCAGCTCGACGATGCGGTCGAAGCTCGACGGCCGGTCGTCGCCAATGCGGTGCTCGCGCCGGTAGTGGCGGCGCCGGTCGTGGTTGGCGCGCAGGCCATCGAACGTGACCTGGGCATGACCGATGCGATGGCGGGCCACGAAGCCGCCGACGTCCTCGGGCCACACCGTGCCGTTCGAGATGATCGAAGCTCGATAGGTGACGCCGCGCTCGGCGCACAGCGCCTGCAGCCGCAGCGACGCCTCCTCGAGGAAGGCCACGTTGAGCAGCGGCTCGCCGCCATACCAGTCGACGTGCAGCGAGCGCTTGCCGCTGCGCGCGAGTGTGGCCGAGACCAGCGCGACCAGCGCGTCGACATCGCCGTTGGCGCCGTCGAGCGCCGCGCCACTGCGGTCCTCGTAGCAGTAGTAGCAGCCGAGGTTGCAGTCCATCGTGGTGGTGACCGTCACGACGATCGCCGCGTCGGCCCGCGCCCGGTGGAACCGCTCGGCGACGATGGCGAGCTCGTCGGTGTCCGCCGAGACCAGCACCCGGCTTCGGACGAGCTCGAGAAACAGCGCCGGCGGCAGATCTTCCTCGCCGACCAGGACGCCTGGCTCGGCGAGCGCCTCGGCCAGCGCACGCGCGCCGCCGAGCCGGACCGCGCTGCCGTGCAGGGCGTTGAACACCACCGCGGTCTCCACGGTGGGCACCGCGAAGTTGTAGCGGGACGTCACGAACCCGCCCCGCTCGCGCGAGGAAGCATCTGCCGTCGTCATGGGATCACTCCTCGATCGGGTGGAGCGCGAGGCAGGTGTTGGTCCCGCCGCATAGCCGGCCGCCGCCCGGCATCCCTCCGCTGACGCGCGCGAGCTCGTCGTCGAGCGCGACGCGCAGCACCCCGTGGTCGGTCGTCTGGGCGCTCGCGATCGCCTCCGCGCTGAGTGTCCTGGCTCTGGTCGTCTTCTTCATTCTCTATCTCCTCCCTGACTTGGAACACCGGGCCGACCCGCGCAGCGATCGCCGCGCTACCGATCGACCCGCAACGGATCGCGCGCGCGGCGCACTTCCTCGCTCAGCACCGCGCGCGCACGCTCGAGCACCGGGTCCCGGCCCTCGCTCTGGGCGACGTCATCGGCGACCACGACGTCCGGCACGACCCCCGTGCCCTCGAGCCGCGCACCGTCCACGAGGACGTCGGCCACCGCGAGGTAGAGCAGCGAGCCATCGGCCAGCGCGAACGGCTGCCCGGCGACCACGGCGCCCGCGGTGCGCTCGCCGACCACGATGGCGCGCCGGTGGCTCTGGAGCGCCGCGGCCACCACTTCCTTGCCGCTGCGCGTGCGCCGGTTGACCAGCACGACGAGTGGACCGGTCCACGCCGCGGCGTAGGTGGCGCGCTTGCCCGCCCGGTCGATCGAGGTGATCACCGGCACGTCGCGATCGAACTGGCTGACCAGCCCCGGATCGCAGCCGCCCCAGCCATCGCGCAGGTCGACGATCAGGCCATCCGCGGCGGCGAGCTCGCCCTGCAGCGCGTCCGCCAGCTGCGTCGCCGGACGATCGCCGGCGCAGCTCCACAGCCACACGTATCCGGCACGGACGCCGTCGGGCCCGGTCAGCACGCGGGTCCCTGCGCGCTGCGCCTGCGCCCACTCCTCCGCTGGCTCGATCGACCGTGGCGCGACCACCATGGTCTCGATCGGGCCGCCGCGGCGGTGCTGCACGCCCAGGCTCGTGCGCGCCGCGACGGCCGCCAGCCGCGCGGGGCTCGCCGGCGCGCCGTCGATCGAGACCAGCCGATCGCCGCGCCGCAGCCCCGCGCGCGCGGCCGGCCCGGCAGGGAAGGCGGTCACGATCACGAGGCCCGCCTCGTCGGGCTCGACCTGCAGGCCGAGGCTCATGCGCGGGCGGCTGCCCAGCGCCTGGCTGAAGATCGCGCGGATCTCCGCGGCGCGCGGATCGCCAGCGTCGATGAGCTCGGTGTGCGACGCGCCGAGTTCGGCGAGCAGCCGGTTGGTCTCCGCGACGAACGCCGCGCGCTCGGTGATCTGCCGGGCATAGCCCGCGTGGCGCTCGGCCCACGCCGCGCTGCGCACGGGATCGAAGAAGCGGGTGCGCACGTGTTCGACCACCGCGGCGCCGAGCTCGGCGAACCCGACCGCGGGCGCCGCGCCGCGGCGCGGTGACATCGCCGGCGCGGCGGGGCCGGCGCACGCCGCTACCGCGATCATCACCCCGGCCGCCGACGGAAGGACTTGCGAGCGCATCCCCTTCTAACCCGAGACGATACTGTGGGCCGGTCCTGCATGTAAGAGCATCGCATACGCTGGAAAGATCCGGCAACCTCGCGCCCGCTGCCTTTGGCGGGACCACGTCGGAGTGTTCTGCCTCGGCTGGAACAGTGTGCACCGGCTCGAGGCGCTGCAGCGCAACCGCGCGTTCATCGGGGACTCATCCGCGCTCGAGACGCATGGCGCGAAGGCGATCTGGTCGCGTTTCCTCCGGGCACCTACTGGCTCCGCCGGTTCGCGAACGCGGTCGTCGCAGAGACGTGAAGCGAGTCGAGCTCGACGCGGGTGCACAATGACGGCGCATGACCACCGAGGCGGCGTATGCGCTTCGGAAGGGAAGAGCGCACCCAGGCATCGAAGACACGACCAGGACTGGCCCCGTTCCACTCCGCCAACCCGGCATCGAGGAGCACTGACTGTAGTCGAGCCTACGATTAGCGTCGCGCTGCGGGCCGAAGCCCATCGCGATCGGAGACTACGGAGACGCTGCGGAAGCAACCCCGGTCGGGGATCCCCTAGTTGGCCAAGTGCTGCTCGACGATCGGCATCACGCAGGCGACGAAGGCGCCGCAGTCGGCTTGCGCGACGCATCGCTGCGCACTGGAGACATCGGCCTGGGCCTCCGGCGTCAGGTGGGCGACGATCGCCTGGCAGCGCTCCGCGATCGCCTCGTCGGTCGAGTCCTTGATCCACTCCGAGCGGGCCTGGGCGATCACCCCGTCGCGATCGCTCTGGACCGCCGCGGCGATGCCGCTCGGCCGATCGAGCCGCGCGCGCGCGTCGACCAGCGTCGGGACATACTGGTCCGTGCACGCGCGGCTGCGCGTCATCGTTGCGACGCACTGCTGCTGCAGAGCCGGGGGGCTCGCGGCTTGCGGCGCGGCGGGCGCGACGGGCGGGGCGTCCGAGGTGGTGCCGCACGCGGCGGCGAGCGAGCACAGCGCGAAGAGCAGAGCTTGGCATCGGGTCATGGCGATTCCTTGTGGTTACGAGTCAGCAGGCATCCGACGAACACCGACGGCGACGAGGATCCAGATCACGACCAGGATTCCGCCGCCGAGGATCAGGCTGGCGCACGCCTCGGCGAAGCCGGTGAGCAGCACCGGCACCGGATCGCGCAGCGCCTCGGCATCGCCGATGACGAAGCGCGCCGTGGCGACGAGGTTGCTGACCCAGCCGGTGATCGAGGCGAACGCGAGCGCGAGGGTCAGCGCACGAACAATGGACAGCCGATGCGGGTCGGCGTTGCGCGCGAACCGGATCGCGGTCCACAGCGCGGGGAGTGCAAGCGCAACGAGCACCAGCATGTTGAAACCGCCGGCGCGCATGAAACCGAGCATCGTGACCTCCGACCAGGCGAACGCGCTCGGGGCGCGCACGTGACAGGAAAAACAGCGGCACGATCCATGGCGCATGGTTGCGCACGCGGTCCGACCGCCGCCTGGATTATCGGGCGTCGCTCCCGCTGCGAGGACACCTGCAAAAACTTGTCACGCCGGAGTCCATGGTGCGTTGTGCAGGTGTGGCGGAGGACGAGCGCGCATGGATCGACGGCCTTCGCCGCGGCGAGCCCGCGGCGTTCGATGCCGTGTTCGACGCGTACCGGCGGAGGTTGTACGGTTACCTCGTGCGCATGACACGGCGCCGCGATGTCGCCGAGGACCTCTTGCAGGACACGTTTCTCCGGCTCGCGCAGCACGCGCGCCGGCTTGCGCCGGACACGCGGCTCGGCGCCTGGTTGTTCACGGTCGCGCACCGGTGCGTGATCAGCTGGAGCCGCGCACAGGCGGTGCGCGCCCAGCTCGCCGGCGACTTCCCAGCGCGCGACGTCCAGGCCGATGACCGCTCGCCACTCAGCGCGCTGGTCGACTCGCAGGCACAGCTCGCGCTCGAGCGCGCGTTCGCCGAGCTCGCACCACCGTATCGCGAGGTCGCACTGCTGGTCGGCGTCGAGGGGCTCCAGCCGGCCGAGGTCGCCGAGATCCTCGGCCAGAAGCCGGACGCGATCCGCCAGCGCCTGGCGCGTGCCCGGGCCCAGCTCGCCGCCGCGCTCGGCGAGCACGCTCCCGCCGCGTGGAGGACAGCATGACCGATCAGGATGATGCGGCCCGGCTCACCGAGATCAGCCGCGAGCTGCCCGCGCTCGATCTCGACGCCACGACCGCCGAGCAGATCGCCCGCCGGGCCCGCGACCAGGTCGGTCGCGGCCCCTCGCCGCTGCGCTTCATCGAGCCGGCGATCGCGGTGCTGCTGGTTACCGGCTATCTGATCTGGTCCGTGCTGAAGGCGCTCGAGGCGCTCGGCGGCTAGCGTCGTGTACCGCCTCGCGGGCGTTGAGCGCTGGATCGAGCAGCGGATGCGGTGCCCGCCGGAGGCGTCCCGAGCGGACGACGCGGCGAGCACGCCGGGCGACGCGCCGGAGCGAGACCGGACCGAGGCAATACAGGACGTAGTGGTCGACCACGACGACGCGCTCGACGTCACGATGGACATGCTCGGTCCCGCCCCGCGCGCCCCCGCCGGCTGGTGAGCACAGCGCCGCCCCGGCGGCGACAAGGAGCTCGGCGATCGCCGCCGCGGCGACGCGCAGCCCTGCCTGCCGAGATCCGCTGCGAGCCGGTGCGCCGCTGCGCCGGGAGCGTCCGACCGAGGCCGGGCAGAAGCTCCTGGCCGGCGCTTGAGCGCGGCGCCTACTCGTGGCAGGCGCGCGAGGCTCAGGGCTGCGCGGCGGCAGCGGCCGTCGCGGCCGCCGCGCGCTGCGCCGCCCAGCGCGACGGCAGGAGCGACGGCAGGTCGATGAGGCGGATGCGTCCGGTCAGGCGGCAGGACGTCCGCGAGGTGCTCACGCGGATCGACACCTGCGAGACGGCACGAGCCGAGGATCGTGTAGGCGATCGCGGCGCGCTCACCGCCGGCGTCGGAGCCCGATCGGGGAGGACGATTCGTCTCGGCGCCCGGACGTTTTGTCCCGTCCCAGGATCGCTCCCGCTGCGTACGATCGCCGGGTGACCCAGAGAGCTCGTGGCACGGGTGGCGTGACGTGCTGATCGTCGGCGTGATCTCCTATGTCAAGGGCGCCGAGGCCGAGATCGAACGGCGGGTCGAGCAGACCTGCATCGAGCTCCACACCGAGGACCGTATCGCCGACATCACGAGACGCGTGAAAGGCTATCTCGCCGGCAAGGAGTTTCGGTTCGAGTGCTGGGTAGACGTCATCTTCAACCGTCCGTTCCAATCCCAGACCGTCGTGTGGGTCCCGCTCGTACCCAGGATCGACTTCTTCCGTATCGCACCGCGCGAGCCGATCGAGAAGATCCTGTGGCTGGCGATCCGGACCCAGCGCGATCGCGCATCGCTCTCGATGGTTTGCTCTGAATGGCGGAGGTTTGTCGGAACCATCGGCGTGGTGGATCAGCTGTGGTACGGGCTGCGAGCGCCCGAGCGGTTGCGCAGCTTTGTGACGCCGGACGAGCTTGGGCTCATCCAGACCGGCGAGTTGCAGGAGGGGCCGTGTGAAACCATGGCCGGAGCCGCCTTCGCGTACCTGCGCGACAAGTACATGGGCGCCAAGGGCTTCCGGTCGATGCTGGGCGTGCTCTACGCGGCCAACGGGGTCGTGCTGATCACGTTCTCTGGCAAGCTCAGCTCCCGCAAGCCGGAGGGCGTGGCCAAGCGCGCGGCGCTGGAAGCCATCAACACGCACGTGTTCAAGGGCCAGGCAGTCATCGTGTACGCGGGTGCGGCGGGCGCGATCGTGGGCAAGACCAAGCTGGTCGGCGACTCGGTGCTCGACTTCGCAGGGGACTGTCTGCCGCACGACCTCTTGCCGGTGGGCAAGACCCCCCTGGGCGAAGTCGTCGACACGATCCCGGGCACCTGCGCGCTCCCCAAGCTCATCATGCACTGCCAGGCGAAGGGCCTGGTGCCCCGGTGGGCCAGCGAGAAGTTATTCGACATGTCCGACAAGCCGATCTCGATCGAGGGCCCCGGGAACCGGCTGGTCCCGTTCTGGCCCGGCCATTCCGTGCCGTCGTGCGGCAATTGCCGGATCCTGGTTCCTTTGATGCTGAATGGCGTGAAGGACTATGCGAACAACGAGATCAAGCGGCGCGAAGCGCAGGAGCGCCATCGCGCAGCCTGGGAGGAGTACCAGCAATTCCTCGAGGAGGAATCCCGCACCGAGGAGGAGGCGCGGTTGATGCTGGCCCGCTCCGCGTTCACCGCCCTGCTGCACAAGCTCGGCGACGACGGCACGGTCATCGACACCAAGATGATCTTCAAGGTGCCCGGCATCGCCAAGCGCGTGTCCCAGCTGCAACAGTTCATGTCGGCGAGGCAGCTTGGGGCCAATATCGCTCTCACATTCTTCGATATCTTCGACCACCATCTGTTCGAGATGTTGTTTGCCGAGTGGAGAAAGCAGTCCGACACGGTCAAGAAGCCACCCCCCGAGACCGAGCAGCGCGAAACCTTCTCGTCGGCCCACCCCGGGTTGTCCGGGCTCCTCAAGCTGGTGAACGACCCCGACAGCGATCTGTTTGTCGACTGGGAACGATTCGCGGAGCTGCAGCGTCAGGCCATGGAGGAGACCGTGGTCGATAGCCCCAAGCGGCTCAAGCGCAAGGACTGTTGACGCCGCGGCGGCCCCGACGATCCGACCCGGCCGGCGCGCCGTCTGTTTCCGCATCACCAGCGCCAATGGCACCGCAGGCCGTCGTCTGGCTCGGCGAGCCCCGTCGAGGCGGCGAAGGATCGGCGAGATCCGCCCGAGACATGGGGCCCTTCGATGAGCCCCTGCTTTCGCCATCGGCTGATCGTCGTGTGCTTGACGCCGAGCAGCTCACCAAGCTGCCGCGTCGTGAGCATCCCGGCGGCGATGAGGAGCGAGACCGGACCGGGGTTAATTTCCGGGCGTCCCACCGAGGTCATTGGGCCCGACCCATGACCCACCCTCGTCCGGGATTCGGACACGCTGGCCGGCATCCGGCCACCTTCGAGCTCCAACTCCGCGAGATCCGCTTCGTCGTTCGCTGGCCAGGATCTTGATAGCGACGCGGGCATGCTGCCTCGTCCAGTCCTGCCGCGCCAGCTCTACCTGATCACCCGCCGCTGCACGCAGCGCCAGCTCTTGCTGCGGCCCGACGCACAGACCAACAACGCGTTCACCTACTGCCTGATCGTGGCCGCGCTGCGCTACGGGATCGACGTCCTGCTGCTGTGCGCGATGTCGAACCACCACCACACGGTGATCTACGATCGAGACGGGCGGTACCCAGAGTTCGTCGAGCACTTTCATAAGCTCCTGGCGCGGTGCCAGAACGCGCTCCGGGGGCGGTGGGAGAACTTCTGGTCATCGGAGCAGGTCTGTGTGGTGAGGCTGATCGATCGCGATGTCGTGATGGACAAGCTGGTCTACACGGCCACCAACCCGGTGCAGGACCACCTGGTGGACCGGGTGCACCACTGGCCGGGCGTCAACGGCCTGGCCGCGCTCCTGGCGGGACGCTGCCTTCGCGCGCGCCGGCCGTGGCATTTCTTCCGGCCAGACGGGCCCATGCCCGACGAGGTCGAGATGCGGCTCGCGATCCCGCCCGTGCTCGGGCCCGAGGCGGAGGTGCTCGCGGAGCTCCGGGAACGCGTCCAGGCGGTCGAGGCCGAGCACGACGCCGAGCGCCGGCGGACCGGCAGGCGAGTGCTCGGACGACGCGCCGTGCTCCTGCAATCGTGGCGTGGATTTCCGTCCAGCGTCGAACCGCGGCGAAACCTCCGACCGCACGTGGCGACCCGGAGCAAGTGGCACCGGCTCGAGGCGCTGCAGCGCAACCGCGCGTTTATCGGGGACTACATCCGCGCTCGGGACGCATGGCGCGAAGGCAATATGGTCGCATTCCCACTGGGCACTTACTGGCTCCGCCGGTTCGCGAACGTGGTCGTCGCAGAGACGTGAAGTGAGTCGAGCTCAACGCGGGTGCACAATGACGGCGCGTGACCGCCGAGGCGGCGTATGCGCTTCGGAAGAAAAGACCACACCCAGGCATCGAAGACACTGCCAGCACTGGCCCGTTCCACTCCCGCCAACCCGGCATCGAGGAGCACTGACTGTAGTCGAGCGTACAATTAACGTCGCGCTGCGGGGTCGAAGCCCATCGCGATCGGAGAGACTACGGAGACGCTGCGGAAGCAACCCCGGTCGGGGATCCCCGCCGCGGTGCCGAGCGAATGCCGCAACTACAATGTTACGAAATATCCGCATCTCGCCGGCCAGTGTGCGCGTCGGCAACAATCCGGATACCTGGCAATAAGTGACCATCGAAGATTTCACCAAAGTGGCGCTCGTCGAATATCGCGAAGTGGATCTGTTCATTCTCCGAATCTCGAGCTAGCTTGCTCTTCGTAGATATGTCGACTGCAGCGTTCCGCCGTAGTAGACATAGTTCCGGCGATTGCGAACAACTCCGGATGAAAGGGAATCAAATGAGAAATGCAAGCCGAAATCTAGGAGCCCTGGTGTTTGCAGCGATGTTGTACATGGGTGGCTGCAGCACCGACGTCGACCCTTCTGGCAGTGGTGATGAGGCAGGTCAAGCGAGCGACCCCTCGACCGGAAGCACGGAAAGCAATGCTGCCAAGAGCGCCAGCGAGGAAGCGGCCAACGTGGCCAACGAGCCGGATACCGCGAATTTTGATCCGGCGCGTGCAGCAGCCGGTGCAAAGGCCAGGAGGGCCATCATCGGCGACGCGGCGATCACGCCTCACGCCGCGGCCTGCGGCAGAGCCGGTGATACATCGGCCAGCGTGCGCACCAACGACGCCGCGTTCACCGGAGCGGCCAAGCAGCGCAGTGGCTCGTCCACCGGCTGCACGGCGCTCGGTGCACTTCAGCCCACCGATGACGCTCTCTACTTCTGCTTCACGTGCACCAGTGATTGTTCTGATATCGGGTCATGGACCTACAACAAGAACATCCGGACCGGCGTGTCCGGCTGGACGCGTAACGATCTGCTGAGGCCCGCGCCGGGTAGCCCGGTCAACGGCTCCTTCAGGTTCTGCGGCTTCTGAGCGGGTCTCGACCGTCCCGGCCCTGACGGTCAACCGAGGATCGGCGGTGTTACCGCCTCCTCGCCGAACCACGCGCGCCCGAGGGCGATCAACCGCGCATTCACCGGGACCTGGTTCAGGTAGCGCTCGCGCGCGGCACCCTCGGGGATATCGTGGAGCGGAACCACAGCCGTTCGAGCGCGACGGTGAGCTGTTGATCGCGGCGTAGGTGGTCACCACGGATCGCGGCGAAGGTCACCAGCGGCCGCGACGCGGTGATCGAGCGATCGCGGCGAAGGTCATCACGGTGATGACCGCGTGGGAGAGACCGGACCGGGGGAGAGACCGCACCGGGGTTAATTTCTGGGTACCCCACCAAGGTCAATGGGCCCGACCCTGACCGAACCTCGTCCGGGATTCGGACATGCTGGCCGGCATTCGGCCACTTCGAACTCCAACTTCGCGAGATCGGGTCGTCGTTCGCTGGCCAGGATCTTGATAGCGAGGCTAGCATGCTGCCTCGTCCTGTCCTGCCACGCCAGTTCTACCTGATCACCCGCCGGTGCACCCAGCGCCAGCTCTTGCTGCGGCCCGACGGGGAGACCAACAACGCGTTCACCTACTGCCTGATCGTAGCCGCGCTGCGCTACGGGATCGACGTCCTGCTGCCGTGCGCGATGTCGCACCACCACCACACGGTGATCTACGATCGAGATGGGCGGTACCCAGAGTTCGTCGAGCACTTCCACAAGCTCCTTGCGCGGAGCCAGAACGCGCTCCGGGGTCGGTGGGAGAACTTCTGGTCGTCGGAGCAAGTCTGTGTCGTGAGGTTGATCGACCGCGAAGCCGTGATGGACAAGCTGGTTTACACGGCCACCAACCCGGTGCAGGACCACCTGGTAGACCGGGTGCACCACTGGCCGGGCGTCAATGGCCTGGCCGCACTCCTGGCGGGACGCTGCCTTCGCGCGCGGCGGCCGTGGCACTTCTTCCGACCAGATGGCCCCATGCCCGAAGAGGTCGAGATGCGGCTCACGATTCCGCCCGCGCTCGGGTCCGAGGCAGAGGTGCTCGCGGAACTGCGGGATCGCGTCCACGCGGTCGAGACCGAGTACGACACGGAGCGACAGCGGACGAGCAGGCGGGTGCTCGGACGGCGCGCCGTGCTCCAGCAGTCGTGGCGTGGGTTTCCGTCCAGCGTCGAACCGCGGCGAAACCTCCGACCGCAAGTGGCGACCGGGAGCAAGTGGCACCGGCTCGAAGCGCTGCAGCGCAACCGCGCGTTTATCGGGGACTACATCCGCGCTCGGGACGCCTGGCGCGAAGGCAACATGGTCGCATTCCCACTGGGCACTTACTGGCTCCGCCGGTTCGCGAACGTGGTCGTCGCAGAGACGTGAAGTGAGTCGAGCTCAACGCGGGTGCACAATGACGGCGCGTGATCGCCGAGGCGGCGTATGCGCTTCGGAAGAAAGACCACACCCAGGCATCGAAGACACCGCCAGCACTGGCCCCGTTCACCCTCCAGCACCGGGCATCGAGGAGCACTGACGGCAGACAAGCCCACGATAAGCGTCGCGCTGCGGATCGAAGCCATCACGATCGGAGAGAACACGGAGACACTGCGGAAGCAACCCCGGTCGGGGATCCCCCGATTCGGTGAGCGACCGCGCGGTCACGCCAAGAACGTCGGCCAGCCAAACACGGCGATCGGTGTCGAGATGCTCACGGTTCCGTCGCTCGCCGTAAGCGTCACGGTCTCCGCGTGATCGATCGGCAGGAACGTGAGCCCGAAAGCTGTCACTGGTCGCGCCGGGTGCGATCCGTATCGGACGGGTGGCAGAATCAGGAAGGCGCCAGCGCGATCGATGGATCCTCGACCGTGTAGAGCGTCTGGCCGTGGTTCTTGTCTTCTTTCACCGCGATACAAAAGAACGAAATGTTCGAGCTCGTGGGTGTCCACGTCATGTCTTTCGAACGAATCTCGATGTCGTACACGCCCGGTAGCTCGGGAAGCTTGTGCACCGCCTTGAACTCCTCCACGGTCATCGAAGCGAAGGCACGATCCTGCCCACCATCGAGGATCCAGTGGACGTGGAAGTTGCCCTTCTGAAGGCCGGTGTATGGCGCTCCCTCAGCGTCGGTGACTGAGACAATGAGATCAATCCCTGCAGTTCCATCAATCGAAAACGGAACTGAGGACACACTGAGATTCATGATCGACATGAGTGGCTTTGCCTTTCGTTCTGAAGGTCGTTAGTAGGTTCCGTGTCTCACCGACTCTGAGCTGTTGCCGTCGTCACGACGGACCATGGTTCAATAGTAGCACTG
>DATAPF010000040.1:0-2051 GCA_036265355.1 Kofleriaceae bacterium
CGCCCGGGAGCGCGCGCCGTGGGCCCGGCTCGGCACCGCCACCGCCGGCGGCCACCTGATGGTCAGCGACGCGGCGACGGCATCGCAGCCGCCGCGCCACCCGATCGACCTGCCGCTCGAGGTCGTGCTCGGCAAGCCGCCGCGGATGGTGCGCCGTGCCGAGCCGGTGCCGGTGCGGCGCGCCACGCTCCAGCTCGGCGGCACCAGCGTGGCCGAGGCGCTCGACCGCGTGCTCGGCCTGCCCGCGGTCGCCGACAAGAGCTTCCTGGTCACGATCGGCGATCGCACGGTCGGCGGCCTGATCGCGCGCGATCCGATGGTCGGCCGGTTCCAGGTCCCGGTCGCCGACTGCGCGCTCACGCTGGCCGGGTTCGACACCACCGCCGGCGAGGTCATCGCGCTCGGCGAGCGGCCACCGATCGCGCTGCTCGACGCCGCCGCCGCGTCGCGGATGGCGATCGCCGAGGCGATCACCAACCTCGCCGCCGTACCGATCGGCCCGCTGCCGCGGATCAAGCTGTCGTGCAACTGGATGGCGGCGGCCGGTCACCCCGGCGAGGATGCCCGGCTGTACGCCGCAGTGCGCGCCGCGAGCGACTGCGCGATCGCGCTCGGCCTCGCGATCCCGGTCGGCAAGGACTCGATGTCGATGCGCACGGTGTGGCAGGCGCCCGACGGTGCCGCGGCGGATCCGAGCTCGGGGCGCACCCGCAGCGTGGTCGCGCCGGTCACGCTGGTGGTCACCGCGTTCGGCCCGGTCAACGACGTGCGGCTGGCGGTGACCCCGGAGCTGCGCGGTGGCGGCCGCGCGCTGTTGCTCGTCGACCTCGGCGGCGGGCGCAACCGGCTCGGCGGCTCGTGCCTCGCCCAGGTCCACGGCCAGCTCGGCGACACCCCGCCCGATCTTGATGATCCGCGTCGCCTGACCGCGGTCTACGGCGTGCTCCAGGAGCTGATCGCCGAGCGCAAGCTGTCCGCGTACCACGATCGCTCCGACGGTGGGCTGATCGTCACCGCGCTGGAGATGGCGTTCGCCGCCGGCCTCGGCCTGGAGCTCGACACCGCATCGGTCGCCGGCGATCCGTTCGCGGCGCTGTTCAGCGAGGAGCTCGGCGCGATCGTCGAGGTCGCGGCCGGCGACGTCGACCACGTGCGGATCCGGCTCGCAGCCGCCGGCGCGCAGGTCCACGCGATCGGCCGCGCGGTCGACGGCGAGCACGTCATCGTGTCGCATGCCGGCCGCCGCGTGATCGACGCGTCGCTCCGCGAGCTGCGGGCGCGGTGGTCGCACGTCAGCCACCAGATCGCGCGGCTGCGCGACGACCCGACCTGCGCGGCCGAGGAGCACGCGGCGCGGCTGGCGCCCGATCCGCCCGGGCTGACCGCCGAGCTCACGTTCCCGCTGGAGCCCCCGGTCGACGTCCCCGCGATGGTGGCGCGCGGCGCACGGCCGCGGGTCGCGATCCTGCGCGAGCAGGGCGTCAACGGCCACCTCGAGATGGCCGCGGCGTTCCTGCGCGCCGGGTTCGAGGCGATCGACGTCCACATGACCGACCTCGTGGCCGGCCGCGCCGATCTGTCCGATTGCCGGGGCGCGGTGGCGTGCGGCGGGTTCTCGTTCGGCGACGTGTTCGGCGGCGGCCGCGGCTGGGCGGCGACGTTCCGCTACAACCCCCGCGCGCGCGACGCGCTCGCCCGGTTCACCGCGCGCAGCGACACCTTCCTGCTCGGGGTGTGCAACGGCTGTCAGATGCTCGCCGATCTCACCGACCTGTTGCCCGGCGCGGCCGGCTGGCCGCGGTTCGTGCGCAATCGCTCCGAGCAGTTCGAGGCCCGCCTCGTGCTGCTGCGGATCGAGCCCGGCCCGTCGATCCTGCTGCGCGGCATGGCCGGCTCGCGGATCCCGGTCGCCATCGCGCATGGCGAGGGCAGGGCGGAGCTCGACTCCGCCCAACTCGCGGCGGTGGAGCGCGCCGGTCTGGTCGCCGCGCGGTTCGTCGACGGCCGCGGCGAGGTCGCGGCGAGCTACCCGGCGAACCCGAACGGCTCGC
>DATAPF010000041.1:0-28893 GCA_036265355.1 Kofleriaceae bacterium
GAGCCATCCGGCAGCGACCACTGACGGTTCGCGCGTTGCGCGGAATGAAAGGACCACATAGACTGGTCCTATGAAGATCAGCGCCGTCAAGTTCAAGGCCACCTGCCTGAAGCTGATCGATCGCGTGGCCGAGACCGGGGAGCCAGTCATCATCACCAAGCGAGGGAAGGTCATGGCGCGCCTGGTCCCCGATCACGGCAAGCCACGCGGACTGGGCAAAGGGCGGGGCTCGATCGAGATCTTGTGCTCAGACGAGGAGCTGTTCCAGCTGGGGGCCGGGGAGCCGTGGGATGCTGGTGCTTGATACTCACGCCCTGATCTGGGCACATCTGGGAATCCGCATTCCTGCGAAGATCGCCCGGCGGATCGAAGCGGCCGGCCGCAACAACGAGCTGTTCATCTCGGCGATCACGCCATGGGAGATCGCGCTCGGAGTCCGTCGAGGAAGGATCAAGATCGCCGGCGACGTGCTCGAATGGATCCAGGGTGCGCTCGATGCGCTGTCGGCCGCTGTCGCATCGCTCGAACCGGCGATCGCGGTGGATGCGGTCGACCTCGCATGGGATCACGCCGACCCTTCCGATCGCATCATCGTCGCCACCGCGCGACGGCTGGGTGGTTCGCTGGTCACAGCAGACACGGAGATCCTCGAGTTCGCGAGCTCGACAAATGCCGTTCGCGTACTGGAGCTGTGAGCCATCACGCCTCGGGGCAAGCGGCCTGCCCACACGCTGCGCCGGCGAGCACGACGCCGGTGACCACACGACGGGAGCCGTCGCATCACGGCGGCGGCGCGTCCTCGATCAAGCGCTTGCCCAGCGTGACCACGCTCTGCTCGTCGTAGCCGAGCCGGTGGTAGAAGCCGAGCACGCCGGTGTTGTCGCGGCGCACCATGAAGTTGAGCTTGGGGCAGCCGATCGCCTCCAGCCGGCGCTCGACCTCGGCCATCAGCGCGCGCGCATGACCGCGCCGCTGGTGATCGGGGCTGACCGCGAGGTAGTACAGGCTGCCGCGGTGCCCGTCGTATCCGGCCATCGCGCTCGCGACGATGTCGCCATCGAGCTCGCCGACCAGGAACAGCTCGGGTTGCACGGCGAGCTTGCGCGCGATGTCGGCGTGCGGATCGTTCCACGGCCGGGTCAGCCCGGCGGCGCGCCACAGCGCGACGACCGCGTCCTCGTCGCGCCGGGCGAACGTGCGGATCACCAGCGCCATGGCCGATCGTACTACGCCCCGAACCAGACTATTCCACGCGCGGGCCCAGGAACTCCGCGACCGCAGCGGCCAGCCGGTCGGGCTGATCGATGTGGACCCAGTGGCCCGCCGGCTCGATGCCGACCCAGCGGACCGCGTGGCGATCGAGCAGCGCGCGGCTGTGCTCGCAGATCCCGCCGGGGACGCCGGCGACGAACAGCACCGGCACGCGCAGCGCGGCGAGCCGGGCGACCAGGGTCTCGGGCTCGCTCATCGCCACCAGCTGGAGCGCGTGGTGGTGGAACACCCGCGGCGAGGCCATCGTCATCGCGGCGTGGTAGCCGCGCAGCGCCGCGTCGGTGCGGCCGCCGTCGTAGACCTCGGCGCGCATGGTGGCGAAGCCGCGGGCGACGAAGTCGTCGAGCGAGTACGCGGCGGCCAGAGCGCTGTGCGTGCAGTCGCCGCGCGACAGGTTGCCCTCGACGTCGATCACCGCGCGCACGGCGGTCCGCTCGGCGATCAGGGTCGCGAGCACGCCGCCCATCGAGTGGCCGATCAGCGTGGGGCGGCGGTCGCCGATCCAGCCGGCGAGCCGGTCGGCGAGCTGCTCGAGGTCGTCGACCTGGACGTCCTCGTCCGGCCACGGCGAGCGGCCGTAGCCCGGCAGGTCGATCAGCACGTGCGAGAACCCGGCGAGCGCGGGGTGGGCGGCGATCGCATCGAGGCTGCGCGACTGCTCGCCGAGGCCGTGGATCCACACCAGCTCCGGGCCGCTGCCGGACCGGCGCACCATCATCGCCGGAGCGGCCGGGGCAGAGAGACGCGCAGCGGCGCGCCCGGAGGGCCCCGCGGCTTCGATGCTCCACCGCATGGCTAGCGGCCGAAGCCGCGGCGGATCCGGGCGATCGCCTCCTCGATGCTCGCCCGCGCGTTGAACGCCGACAGCCGGAAGTAGCCCTCGCCGGCCGGGCCGAACCCGACGCCCGGCGTGCCGACGATCTGGGCCTCGGCGAGCAGGCGGTCGAAGAACGCCCACGAGCTCGCGCCGTCGCGCGTCTTGAGCCACAGGTACGGGGCGTGGACCCCGCCGAACACCGTGAACCCGGCGGCGACCAGCCCCTCGCGCAAGAGGCGCGCGTTCTCCATGTAGAACGCGATCTGCGCCCGGGTCTGCTCCAGCCCGGCGGGCGAGAAGGCCGCCGCGGCGCCGCGCTGCACGACGTACGACGCGCCGTTGAACTTGGTCGAGTGACGGCGCGACCACAGCGCGTTGAGCGACACCCGCTTGCCGTCGAGGTCGGTCCCGGTGACCTCCCGGGGCACGACCAGGAACGCGCAGCGCACGCCGGTGAACCCGGCGCGCTTGGAGAAGCTGCGCAGCTCGAGCGCGCAGTCCCTGGCGCCGTCGATCTCGTAGATCGAGTGCGGCAGCGCCGGGTCGGCGATGTAGCCCTCGTACGCCGCATCGAACAGCAGGATCGTGTCGTGCGCCTTGGCCCAGCGCACCCAGCGCTCCAGCTGGGCGCGGGTCGCGACCGTGCCGGTCGGGTTGTTGGGCGAGCACAGGTAGACCACGTCGACCGGATCGTCTCGATCCGGGGGCGGCTCGGGCTGGAACCCGTTGGCCTCGTTGCCGACCAGGTAGGTCAGCCCGGCGTAGCGGCCGTCCTCGCCGATCCGCCCGGTGCGGCCGGCCATGACGTTGGAGTCGACGTAGACCGGGTAGACCGGATCGGTGATCGCGATCCGCGCCGCGAGCGCGAAGATCTCCTGGATGTTGCCGCTGTCGCACTTGGAGCCATCGCTGACGAACACCTCGTCGGCCCCGATCGTCACGCCGCGCGCGGCGTAGTCGTGCTCGCGGATCGCGTCGATCAGGAACTCGTAGCCCTGCTCGGGGCCGTAGCCGCGGAACGTCTCGCGCCGGCCCATCTCGTCGACCGCGCCGTGCATCGCCTCGACGATCGCCGGGGCGAGCGGCTCGGTGACATCGCCGATGCCGAGCCGGATCACCCGGGCGTCGGGGTGCGCGGCCTGGTACGCGCGGACGCGCCGGCCGATCTCGGGGAACAGATAGCTCGCGGGCAGCTTCGCGTAGTGCTCGTTGATGCGGGCCATGGCGGGGCGAACGTACTCGTTGTTGCGCCGCGCTGCACCCCGCGGCGCGCCGCGTTGTCCACGTGGTAAGACCGCGTCCGAGCGAGGGACTCCGCTGCCGAGCATCCGGCCGCCGCCCCGCCGAGCGCGCCGCCGGTGGTGCCGGCCCCCTGGGAGGGAAAGACCCACCCCCTTGGGGCGGGGGCTCCCAGTTGTCGTCGCGCTGTCACAGGTCGCATAGTCGCGTTCATGAGGCCGGCACAGATCGCGCTCGCAGCTGCGGTTTGCAGCGGCTGCAGTGCGCAGATCTCGGACGGTCGCGATCCCAGCCTGGGAGGCATCCCCACGCCCGACGCAGCCACCGGCACCGGGACCAGCGCCGACGCCGGCACCGGCAGCGGCGGCGATGCGGGGCCCACCGCATGCTCGCGCCGCGCGGTCTACCTCAACTTCGACGGCCAGGCGCTGATCCAGGGCCCGAGCGACGCGACGCTCGATCAGGCGCAGTGGATGACCCTCCCCTCCGGCACGGCGCCCCCGTACCGCGTCAACGACACCGGCCGCGACCTGGCGATCCAGAGCATCGTCGATGGCGTCAACCGGCAGCTGGCGCGATTCCCGATCACCGTCACGCGGATCCGTCCGAGCGCCGGCAACTACGTGATGGTCGTGTACGGCGGTACCGCGAGCATGGTCGGGTCCGACTTCGGCGCGGCGGTCAACCAGCTCGACTGCGGCGACGCCCGCCCCAACGACGTCGCGTGGATCGCCGACAACCTCACCGGCCAGCGCGCGATCAACACCACGATCGGCGCGATCGGCTTCGGGCTCGGCCTGACCGCGACCATCGATCCGGGCGACTGCATGTGCAGCTGGGACAACAGCTGTCGCTCCGACAACTCCGCGCCGTGCACGCTGGGCTCGCCGATCCCGCGCGATCCTCACGCCAACCAGCGCTGCACCGGCAAGGACCCTCAGGACACCTCTCAGGACGAGGTCGCCGTGTTCCGCACCGCGTTCTGCCCGTAGCGCAGGGCGCCGCGGCGCTCGCGCAGTACACGCCGGCTTGCGACTGCGGTCCGGCGGCGGCGGCGTGACGCAGCTGGCTCGGCGACTCCCGTCGCAGGCTACGGCCCGATCCGGAACGCGGCGGCGGCCGAGCAGTACGCGCCGGAGTCCGGCTGATCCCACTGCGCCTGGTAGTCGCCGGCCGCGACCGCCACGAGATGGTGCGCTCCGAGTGGCGCCACGCGCACGTTCGAGCTCGTCACGCCCGCGGTCTGGATCAGCGCCCAGCGCCCCAGCGCTCCGCTGTCCCCATCGCCGACCGGATCGAATCCGATGCGTCCACAGCCGACCAGGGCCATGGCCAGAAGCCAGCGAGGCACGCCGTATCTTCGCAGAACTGCGGCGCCGATCAACGTCTCGCCGCCGGCGCGGCCCGTGGTCGCTACTCGCTGGAGTCCGTGCTCTTGGTCTGCTCGTCCTGAACGGGCACCGCGTCGCTCGTCGCCGCAGCGCCGGCCGACTCGTTGCCGCTCGGTTCGGCCGGCTTCGCGCCGGTGAACCGCTGCGATGTGCTGCGGTCGTGCTTGGGTGCTCCCTCCATCCGGTCGCGGGAGTAGTGGACCTTTCGAATGTCCGCTTTCGCTCGCACCGAGGTCCACGAGATCAGCCGCTCCAGCTTGTCCTCGCCGCAGGCCTCGCAGCGGACGAGATCCGCGTCGCTCATCTTCTGCTGATACTCGAACTCCCGGTGACAGGCGTTGCAATGATACTCGTACGTTGGCATCCGCTTCACAATGGAACGCCCGCTGCCCGGCGTCAACGGGTCAGCGTGGCCTGGCGTCGGCCTCGCGGCTGGCCCGGCCGTCAGTCGACCACGCGCAGCCGGCGCTTGCCGTCCACCACCGGTTCGGCGGCGGCGTGGCGCGGCCGCGGCTCGCTGGCCACCGCCGGGCGGATCTCCGGATCGCGCTCCGCCCACGCCCTGGCGACCTCGCGATCGAGCAGGTGGGTCGGCCGCACGTTGCGCAGCGCGTTCAGCATGATCGCGCGGACGTTCGGGTTGTCGCGCTCGAGGTCGGCGAGCATGCGGGTCATCGCGTCGCGCCGCAGGCCGTCCTGCGAGCCGCACAGGTTGCACGGGATGATCGGGAACGCGAGCGCGGCGGCGAGCTCGGCGATGTCGGCCTCGGCGCACTCGATCAGCGGCCGGATCACCTCGAACCGACCGTCGTCGGTCGTGTAGCTCGCCGGCATCGCCTGCAGCTTGCCGCTGTAGAACAGGTTGAGCAGGAAGGTCTCGAGCGAGTCGTCGCGATGGTGGCCCAGCGCGATCTTGTTGGCGCCGATCCGCTCGGCGGCGGTGTACAGGATGCCGCGGCGCAGCCGCGAGCACAGCGAGCAGTACGTCGCGGTCTCGGGCAGCCGCGACGTCACCACCGAGTAGGTATCCTCGCGCAGGATCTCGAACGGCTGGCCCGACGCCTCGAGGTAGGCGCGCAGCCCGCTGCCGTCGTAGCCCGGCTGGACCTGATCGAGGTGCACTGCGATCAGCTCGACCCGGAATGGCAGCCGCGGCGCGATCCGGGTCAGCAGGTGGAACAGCGTGTAGCTGTCCTTGCCCCCCGACATCGCGACCAGGATGCGGTCGCCGGGAGCGAGCAGCTGGTAGCGCCGGCAGGTCGCGCCGAGCTCGCTCTGCAGGCGGTGTTCGAGCCGTCGCGCGGCCTCGGTCATCATCATCGCACCGGGATCCCGGATAGGTACCCGATCTTCGGCGCCCCGTCACGAAAAGCCGCCGCGGTTCGACGCGTCAGTCCTCGAACACGGCGGCGAGCGACTCGGCGAACGCGGCGCGCTGAAGATAGCGGTCGATCGCACCGGGCGTCGCGGCTCGCAGGCGGGCCTCCCAGGCCGCATCCAGCGCCTGGTACCCGAACCGAGCGACGAGCATCGACTGCAGCGCGACGATCCGCCCTTCCTCGAGCCCCTTCGCGAGCCCTTCCTCGAGCCCCTTCGCGAGCCCTTCCTCGAGCCCTTTCGCGAGCCCTTCCTCGAGTCCTTCCTCGTGCAGCTGTTCGGCGATGGTCATGGAAATCTCCTCGGCCCTGGGCCCCAGTTGACCGATCTTGGCACGAAGCTCCGCGCGGTGCACCGGCCCGATCACCCGGAACAGGTACGTCAGCAGTGCCGTGATCGCGTCGATGCCCGCGGGCGCCCGCTCGGCCTCAGCGAAGGCTTCGATCCAGGTATCGAAGCTGTCGAGCAGGCGCCTGGGAGCGCGAGCGTCGCGCAGCAGCCAGAGCGTAAGCTTCTGGAACGCGGCCAGCGAGCGCGTCCGGAGGTCGTCATCGGACTGGCTGGCGAGGTCCTCGATGATCATCGAGCATCGAGGGACCGACACCGCCAGGTCCGGGATCGCCCGCAACGCCGGATCGAACAGGTCCTCGAGCGAGCGCGAGGTCGTCCAGCCACCCGGCACATGGCTGACGAGCACCGTGAGGATGGGCGGGAGCCATGCCTCCGGGTGCTGCTTGCGACAGCGGTTCCAGATCCGGGTGCGATACGACAGCGCGCGCAGCGGCATTCCCGGATCGGCGGTGCTCTGGTGCTCGAGCAGGACATGCAGCAGCCACGGGGGATCGGTTCGCAGATGCGCGGAGTACAGCAGATCGCTGTGATGATCGGCGAGAGCCGGGTCGACGAACGATCCGGGCTCGCCGCGCAACGTGTCCCACGCGACGAGCTCGCGGAGCGCGACGGGCAACAACTCGCGAAGCAGCGCCGCGGCGTGGGCCGGGGCCTCGAACGCCGATTTGAACAACGCATCGTGGGGGCGCGCGGTCATGACGGCGGAGGGCATCAGCAAGCATCGCGCCGACGGATCCCATGGAAATCATGACGCTGCGTGTCCGGAGTGTCCTGCCGGCGACCGGGATCGTCCGGGATCCGGACAAATCCCGGACACGGCTCGCGCGCGAGCATCGACGAGCTGAATCGACCGACCGCACGTTCGTCCGTGGCGCGCCGTTCGGCGATCGGCGCGACGGCTGCGCTGGCAAAGCCAGCTTCGGCGCTCCGTCACGGAAAGCTGCTGGCGATCAGACGGCGGCGGCCCGTCCCGACGGCGTCACGGCTGGCTCCACGGCGAGCCGGCATCCGGCGAGGGCACCGGGACCAGGAAGCGGCGATCCGTGAGTGCCGAGCGCGAGGAAATGCATGTACCCGGCCATCCTATCGTCGCGTCCCAGCGGCCTGGACCTCGCGTACCCCCCGTTCGCTACAGCTCGGTTGAAATTCACGCAGAGCCGGCGGCCGCCACACCACTACCCGCCGGCGTCACCCGCGGGCTTGAGCTTGCGGACCCTGCCGTACAGCGCCGGCCGCTGCGGCGCCGCTGCCTCGTAGAGGGCGATCAGGTCCGCCACGCGCCCCGACCGCTTCGCGGCCGCCTCGAGCGCCGACAGCTGCTTGTCGTCGCAGCCCGCGAACGCCGCCGCGAACAGCTCGAACGCGACGTCGTAGGCCTGCAGCTTGTAGGTCTTCCAGGCCAGCGAGCGCGCACCGCGCGCCGACAGCGCCGGCATGCGAGCGCGCACGAGGCCGCGCACGTCCGCGCCGCGCCCGTCGCGGAGCAGCGCCTCGACGTACTCGGCGAGCACCGGCTCGGAGACCTGCTCGCCGAGCTCGGTGAGCGCCTCGACCTCGGCGGCGAGCTGGCCGTGCTCCATGGTCCGCGCGCGCAGGCGGTCGCGCTGCTCGCGCACCCGGGCGTCGTCGCCGTGCGCCGCGAGGAAGCCCTCGGCCTCGGCGAGCGCGCGCGCGGTGTCGCCCCGGAGCTCGTAGAGCCACGCCAGGTCGGCGCGCGCCCACGGGCGCTGCTCGGCGACCCGCAGCAGGACGGCCTCGGCGTCGTCGAACCGCCGCAGCTGGGTCAGGGTCTTGCCCAGCCAGTGGTCGTGCATCACGTGCGGCGCCAGCTTGCCGCTCTCCCGGAAGCAGGCCTCGGCCTCGGCGTAGCGCTTGCCGGCATACGCCGCGCGCCCGCTCCAGTGGCGGACGTGGGCGGAGCTCGGGAACCGACTGACCAGCTGGCGCGCGAGCCGGTCGGCCTCGTCGAGCCGCTTGCCGCGGACCAGCAGCTCGAGCTCGAGGGCGCCGGTCTCCAGGGCGAGCGGCGCCTCGTGCTGGAGGTGCGCGAGGATGATCGCCGCCTCGGCGAGGTCGCCGTCGCGCAGCGCCCGCCGCAGGTTGTGAACCAGGGCAGCGATCGGGGGGGACGGCATGGTGGCGCTGCATATGATACGAAACCTCGGTGCAAGCGGGAAACCGACCGGCGATCCGAGAGCTCGTCTCGGTGCGCGCCCACCCGACGGTCGTGCGCCTCGAGGAGTCGCTCGCGGCGGCGTGGATCCGCGACGCCTACTATCTCACCGACGAGGTGAACCGGCACCTCGAGGCGCTGCGCAGCGCGCTTGCCGCCGATACCGGCCTCGGCGCGTTCCTGATCGGCCCGTACGGCGCCGGCAAGTCGCACTTCCTGGCGTACCTGACCCAGGAGCTGCAGCACGGCGGCTCGTTCGCGCGGCCGCCTGACGTGCGCGCGCTGTCGATGCTCAACTACCCCGCGACGACGCGCCTCGAGGACGCGGTCGCGGGCGCGCTCGACATCGAGCTCGCCGGCGACGACCGGCGCATCCACTGGGCGCGCTGCATGGCCGATCACCCGCGCGGGCTGTTGCTCGTCATCGACGAGCTGTCGGAGTTCCTGCGCTCCAAGCCCGACCGGCGGCAGTTCTCGGAGGACATCCGGTTCCTGCAGTTCCTCGGCGAGCTCGGCCAGGACCACCGGCTGTTCGTGATCGCCGCCGTGCAGGAGGCGATCGAGCAGATCGGGGACTTCGACCGCGCGTACTACCGCAAGATCAAGGACCGATTCCCGCTCGTCTTGCGGCTCGGCGCGACGCACGTCCGCGATCTGATCGCCCACGGGGTCCTGGTCAAACGCCCCGGGTACGCCGAGGGCGTGCAGGACATCGCGCGCCACGTCCGCCAGGCACTGCCGGAGGCGCCGATCGACTTCGGCGCGCTGTCCGCGATCTACCCGATCCATCCCGCCACGCTCGAGCTGCTCGAGGAGGTCCGCGATCGGTTCTCGCAGGCGCGCGGCGTCGTCGACTTCGTCACCCGCCAGCTCGCCGGCGATCCGACGCGCCACATCGCGCCATTCCTCGACGAGGAGTGGGGGGCGTTCGTCACCCCCGACGCGATCGTCCGCCACTTCGAGGACGTCCTCGCGGTCCAGGCCGAGTTCCTGCCGCTGTCGCGCCGGCTGCTGCCGTGGTACCGCGCCCACCTCGACGAGCTGTTCGAGACCCCGGCACAGCGCCGGCTCGCCGAGGCGCTGCTGCGCCTGCTGGTCCTGGTCCACCTGTCGCCCGCGCGCGATGCGATGTCCGCGGCCGACGCGACCTACTGGCTGCTGATGTCGGTCGCCCGCGTCGATCCGTCGCGCAACCGCGAGATCGTCGAGCGTGTGCTCGACCGGCTCGCCACGCGGGGGCGCTACGTGCGCGGCACGGAGGGCCGGTACCGGCTCGATCTCGACGACGACAGCGCCGGGCGCCTCGACAAGCAGATCGAGGCGGAGCTCGCCGAGCTGTCGGCTCCCGAGATCGCGTTCGAGCTGCTCGCCGAGACCGGCCTGTGCGCCGAGTTCAACCCGTTCGCGCTGCCGCGCGGCCAGTGGCAGGCGCGCAGCGTGGTGTGGAAGCACCACCCGCGGTCCTACGCGGTCTACCTCGGGACCGGCCCGCCGCCGGCGCGCCCCGGGCTCGCGCTGTGCGTGCGCCTGCCGTGGGGCGAGGCCGGAGCGGCCGAGGGCTGCTGCGTGGTGCTGCCCCGGCCGCTCGAGCTGACGCCGCCGCTGGCCGAGCTCGCGGCGATGGTGCGGCTCCGCCAGCGCCCGCTCGGCCCCGAGGAGAAGGCGCTGCTCGAGCGCCGGATCGCCGAGCGCGCCGCGCTGTTCGCGCTGCAGGTGCGCGACGCGTACGCGCGCGCGTCGATCGTGACGCCCGAGGGCCGCGGCGAGGCGGTGCCGGTCCCGGCGCCGGCCGGCGGCCCCGACACCGCGCACCGGCTCGACGCCTGGCTCGACGCGTGCGCGCTCTGGATGCTGCGGCGGCGCCACGGCTCGTTCGAGCGCGTGGCCCCCAGCCACGGCCCGCTGCCGCTGGAGGCGCACCACGCGTTTCACCGCTTCGCCGCCGAGCACGACCTCGGCGAGCCGGTGGAGGACCCGTGGGTGATGGCGATCCGCGAGGGCTACCTCGCGCCGATGGGCCTGCTCGCCCGGAGCAAGACCGGCCGCGGCTACGAGGTGCCAAAAAACGTGGATCGCAACGAGCTGGTCCAGATGGTGCTGCGCGTCGCCGATCATCACCCCGCCACGTCGGTGGTGTACGCCGACCTCACCGACTCGGTGTACGGCCTGGTCCCCGACCAGATCCACGTCCTGCTCGCGTTCCTCGTCCTGCTCGGCGAGATCGACGTCGTCAAGGGCGCGCAGTCGATCCGCGATGGCCACGAGGCACTACCGACCGCGGACAAGTACGACCGGATCGTGCCGGGCAGCGGCCTCGGCAGCCCGCAGCTGCGGCAGCTCGACGAGCTGTGCGAGGCGCTCGGGCTCCATGCGCCCAGGAGCTGGACGGTGACCGCGCAGCGCAACGCGGTGCGCCGGCTGCGCGACGCGCTCGCGGAACACACCCGTCCGCTGCCGGCGCTGGCCCGCAAGCTCGAGGGCAAGGGCGCGCTCGCGCTGCGGGTGAGCGAGCTCCTGACGTGGTGCGCCGCGCTCGCCGACGATCACGCGGACGCCGACGCGCTGCGCCAGTTCGAGCAGTTCCTGCACCACATCGGCACACCGGGCAGGCTGACCGCGCGGCTGCAGGAGCTGACCGGCGCCGCGGACCGGATCGATCGCCAGCTGTCCGAGGTGCGCCGCCTCGCGCACCTGCTGTCCCACCCCGCGCTGCGCGCGCAGGCCGATGCGATCGGCCCACCGCCCGTGCTGGGCGACGCGGACGCTGCCGAGGTCGACCGCTGGCTGTCGCGCGCGCGGGCCGCCCACGGCGACCACACGCAGCACTACCGCTCCGCGCACGAAGCGTACTGGCAGCGGATCGCGGCCTCTCCCGCGTGGCCGTGGCGGCCTCCCGAGGTCGCGAGGAGCCGGCACACCGGGCTGGCGCCGGCGGTGGCCAGCCACGCCGCGGCGCTGGCCACCGCCGAGCGCGCCCGCTGCGCGCGCCTGGCGAACCTCGACTTCCAGGTGGCGTGCGACTGCGGCTTCGATGGCACGCGCGCACCGGTCGAGGACGCGCTCTCGGCCGTCGCCGACCTCACCGATCGGATCGTGCGCGACCTGCGCGCATTCTTCGCGCAGGACCGGGTGCGCGCGCGCGTCCGCGGCTGGCTCGACGCCGGGCTCGACGCCGAGGCCGGGGCGCGCGCCTACCTCGACGGCACGGCCGGCTGGCCGGAGGTGCACAACCTCGCCGCGTTCGACGAGCACATGGCCGGCGTCGACGTGATCCGGCGGATCGGCGCCGCCGACCTGGCGCGCGCGCTCGGCGGGCGGACCTGGGAGCCGGCCGCGCTCGTCCGCGCGTTCGAGGACTACGTCCGCCGCTGCGACGCGACCGGGCTCCGGATCGAGGGCCCCGGCGACGACGATCCGGGGCCCGTGGTGCGCTGGTGCATCGAGCACGCGCTGCGCACCGGATCCCCGCTGCCGCGCGGGCTGGCCGGCACCGCGGCGGCCGCGCCGGCGATCGAGCCGAGCTGGCTGAGCACCGCCGCGCTCGGCCGGCTCGAGTCGCTCGGCCTCGACGACCGGTCGCTCGCGCGCATCGTCACCCTGATCGCCGACGGGCAAGTCACCGCTCCCGCGACCCGGTCGCCGCTGGTCGACGCCGTCTGCGAGACGATCGCACCGAGTCAGCCGCGCTCGGCCGAGGAGCTGACGCGCGTCGCCGAGCGGCTGTACCGCCACCACGCGTTGCTCGCGCCTGCCCTCGGGGCGCGCTGGCTGGCTCGGCTCGACGCGCTCGCCGCCACGCCGCTCGACCCGGCGCCTCGTTCGCTCGCGGAGCTGCTCGCCGGGCTGCGCGACGCGTCCTGGCTGGTGATCGACGCGCTCGGCCTCGCGCTGCTCGCGCCGATCCAGGCCGAGCTCGAGGCCGGGCTTGCCGCCTGGAAGCTCGCGCGCACCGAGCTCGCCGATGTCGGCCCGACGACGACCACCGATGCGTTCTACCGCCGGCTCGTGGACAGCGAGCCGCGGCATCGGTTCGAGAAGATCAACGCGATCGACGAGCTGCTGCACCGCCGCGCGCTCCGGTTCGACGAGCTGTGCGCGCTCGCCGGCGCGGAGCTGCGGATCGCACTCGGCCGCCTGCGCGGCAAGCTCGATCCGGGCCGCCCGCTGGTCGTACTCGCCGACCACGGGTTCCGCCTGGACCGCGATGGCCGCACGTGGCGTCACGGCGGATCGTCGACGCTCGAGCGCACCGTGCCCGTGCTGCACTTCGAGCCGCGCTGAACTGGCCCACCCTACTGCGCGCGGGGGCCTCGAGCGTTACCAGTAGCGAGCCATGATCTCGCTCGCCCAGGCGGGCTGGCGGAGCTCGCCGCGCGGCAGGAACTCGCGCAGGACCGGCTTGATGTCGACCACCGGCGTGCCGTCGATCGCATCGAGCTCGGCGACGCGCAGCTTCGCGCCCTCGACTCCGACGATGCGGACGACCGAGACGCCCAGCCGGTTGGGCCGGTTCTTGCCGCGCTGGGCGAAGATCCCGACGCGCGGCCAGGCCGGGTTGTTCCGCGGGTGGCGCGCGCCGCTGACGATCTTCTCGGGCGGTACCCGATCGAACACATAGACGATCTCGGCGTGCGAGAACTCGGACAGCCCGTCGAGGCTCTCGGCGGGAATCCCGGGCAGAAGCTCGATCGTGGCGGTGGTGCCGGCCCAGTGGTCGTCCTCGGGCATCGTGCGCGTGCACCGGACGGTGCCGATCGGGGCGATGTCGAACATGACGGTTCGATGCACGACACGGCCGCGGCGTCGCACGGATTCTGCCGGTGACGATCCCGCGGCCCGCGGCCGCGCTCGATCGCGCCGGGATCACGGCCTGGTCGCGCAGACCGAGTGGCTCGGGCTGGACATCCTCGACACGGTCCGGGGCGGCGAGGACGACGACGAGGGCATCGTCACCGTGCTGTGAACCGGCCCGCGTGCGATACTGGCGCAGCCCGTGCCCCGTGGCCGCCACATCGCGATGGTCCTGGCGAGCGCGCTGCTCGCCGGCTGCCATGACGAGCACTGGCTGACCTATCCGTGGGACGACCGCCGCGTGCTGTGCAGCGACACGGTCGACGACCTGACCGAGACCGCGCCCTGGGACATCGTCGAGGCTCAGATGCAGGTCGCCGAGCGCACGAGCTCGGTGTTGACGCTCCACGCCCACACGCCCGGCGTCACGATCTCGCTCGCCGCGATCCACCACGTGCTGATCCTGGCCGAGCAGCACCACCTGGCGTACGTGACCTACCGCGAGCTCGACGCGAGCGCCGCCCCGCGCGCCGGTCTCGCGCTCGCACTGGATGACAACGCGATCGACGCCTGGTTCGGCGTGCGCGAGCTGCTCGCGGCCTACGGCGCCCGCGTGACGTTCTTCGTGACGCGCTGGTACTCGCGCAGCGATCAGGAGCGGGCCGAGCTCCGGCAGCTGTTCGACGCCGGCCACGATGTCGAGCCGCACTCGGTCAATCACCTCCACGCGCCCGACTACGTCCGCGCGCACGGCCTGGCGGCATACCTCAGCGACGAGGTCCAGCCGTCGATCGACGGCCTGGTCGAGGCCGGCTACCCGCCGCCGGCTGCGTATGCGTACCCGTTCGGCGAGACCACCGACGAGATCAACACCGCGCTGCTCGCGATCGTCCCGCGCGTCCGGGTCAGCCCCGGCGCGTGCCCGTACTGACCGCCCTGGCCGGCGCCGCTACAGCCTCAGCGTGGCCCGGATCCCGGCGACCACCGCGTCGCTGCCATCGCCGCCGGGATGGCGAAACGCCTGGACATCGGGCTGGAGGGTCACGAAGCCGGTGAGCCGCAGCGTGTAGAACGCCTCGGCGAACCACTCGTCCTTCGGACCGGGGCGACCGGCCAGCGGCTGCGCGATGCGCAGGTAGCCACCGCCGATCCCCGCGGTGTCGTCGCGGCGCGGGCCGATGCCACGCCACGCCAGCGAGCCGCCGGCGTAGCGCGTGATCACCGAGCGATCCGGCTGGGCCCAGCTCGCGCGCGCGATCACCGTCAGGCCGCGCGGATCGCCCCGGTCGTCGGGGTGCAGATAGATGTGCTCGTCCTGCTGCACGAACCACCCGGCGTCGTGGTCGAACCGCCGCGGCGCGGCACCGGGGCCGGCGTCGACCTCGGCGAGCTCGCCCGACTGCCGCCACACGCCACCGCTCGTCGTGCCGCCGTCGTGCCCCGGACCCAGGCGATGCGCCGCCGCCGCGCCGGCCACCAGCGTGTAGCCGCCGCCCGGGTCGAACGCGCGCGTCAGCCCGATCCCGCCGGCGAGCGGGCTGCCCTCGTAGATCGCGAGCTTGCCGGTCAGCCACGCGACCGGCCTGGCCAGGACGATCGCGCCGAGCCCGGTCGTCGGGAACGTCGGCAACGGCGCCGTCGGGTACATGCCGAAGCGGTTGTCGAGGAAGTCGCCCCCCAGCCGCGGTGTGCCGAAGTCGCGGTTGGCGTCCTGCTTGCCGATCCGGACCCGCAGCCGGTCGTCGAATGCGGCCTGCTCGAGAAACAGCTCGGTGAGCTGGGTGTAGGGCGCAGCCTCGAGGTTGGTCACCGGCTGGGCCGCCACGACCGTGTTGTTGATCCCGTGGCCGTGGTTGTTCTGCGCCAGGACGTACAGCGTCCCGCCGTCCCACAGACCGAGGTCGTGGCTCTCGAGCGTCAGCGCCGCATCGACGTGTCCGAGCACCGCCGCCCGACCGCGCGCGGTGAACGCGTCGCTGGCGTAGCTCACGTCGACGACGATGCCGCGATCGGCGAGCGCGCTGCGGGCACCGCCCCACTCGCCGGTCAGGTGATCCCCGGCGCTCCAGCCTCGATCGGTGGCGGACGAGCTCGGCGCGGCCGCGGGCTCTGCGTGGGCGCGCCCCGCGGCAAGCACGACCAGCGCGGCGAGCGCTCCACCGAACTGCATGCCGCATCGTCGCCGATCTCCGGCCGCCTGGCGCACGGACCCGCTGGCAAGTTCGATCGCGCGATCCCGCACGCCGCGGTCCGCGAACGAGCCCTGGACCGCGCCCCGCGGCGCCGGTGCGATACCATGGTCGAGTGACGTCGCGCCGCATCGCCGTGGTCGGCGCCGGTACCGCCGGTGCCACCGCGGCGATCTTGCTCGCGCGGGCCGGTCACGACGTTGCGCTGTTCGAGCGCGTCGCGGTGCCCGGCCCGGTCGGCGCCGGCATCACCCTGCAGCCCACCGGGCAGGCCGTGCTGGCACGGCTCGGGCTGCTCGGTGCGATCGCCGCGCGTGCGACGCGGGTCGATGGCCTGCTGTGCCGCCGGCCGGACGGCCGCCCGATCGTCGACCTGCGCTACGCCGACCTCGATCCCGAGCTGCATGGCCTCGGCCTTCACCGCGGCGTGCTGTTCGAGGCGCTGCTGGCCGCCGCGCGCGCCGAGCCGCGGATCGCCCTGCGCTGCGGCGTCGCGATCGCATCCACCGCGCTGGCCGACGGTGCGCGGTGGCTGACCGGCGACGACGGGGCGCGCCACGGTCCGTTCGATGTCGTGGTCGCCGCCGACGGCTCGGTCAGCGAGCTCCATGGCTCGGCCGGCGTCCCGGTCCGCGCGCGGCCCTACCCGTGGGGCGCGCTGTGGTTCGTCGCGACCGATCGCGGCAACACCCTCACCGCGGACCGCCGCGTGGTCCAGGTCGTCGACGGACCGCGCCGGATGTTCGGCCTGTTGCCGACCGGCCGCGCCCCGCGCGGCGACGACCTGGTGGTCAGCGTGTTCTGGTCGATCCGCGCCGACCGGGTCGCCGCGTTCCGCGCGCGCGGCCTCGCTGCGTGGCGCGCCGAGGCCCTCGCGCTCGATCCGCGCACCGCACCGATCCTCGATCAGATCACCGACATCGACCAGCTCGCGTTCACCCGGTACCGCGACGTCCGCATGCGGCGCTGGCATGGCGAGCGGATCGTCTTCCTCGGCGACGCCGCCCACGCCACCAGCCCGCAGCTCGGCCAGGGCGCCAACCTCGCGCTGTGGGACGCGATGTGCCTGGCCGACGCGTTCGCCGATCGCGGCGAACCGGCTGCCGCGCTGGCGGCGTACACCGCGACGCGCCGCCGCCACCTCAACTACTACCAGCTCGCGACGCGCGCGCTGACGCCGCTGTTCCAGAGCGACTCACGCGTGCTCGGCTGGCTGCGCGACCTGGTGTTCCCGGCCTGCCGATGGCTCCCGCCGCTGCGCCGCCGGATGGTGCGGACCATGGCGGGACTCGATCGCGGCATCGTCCGCCGCGCAATCCCGCTCGACGAGCTGCGCCGCCTGGCGCTCCCCACCGCCGCGCCGGCCGCGGCGAGCGGGTGATCTCCAGACAGTCGTCCGGTGATCCAGTACCTTGCGCCTCACATCAGCGTCGAGGCCGCGCATGCCCGGCTCGACGCCTCGCCGTGGCAGACCGTGCTCGCGATCCCGAGCGCTGGCCGCGCCGTCGCGAGCTGCTCGCCGCATGGAGGTGTTCCATGAAGGCTGGCATCTGGAGCAGATGCGTCACCGCGAGCCGAAGCAGGCCATGAACCGTGGTGCCGGCCTCACGCGCGGCGACCTCGAGCGCCGTCCACACGGTCAGCGGCAACCGGACCGATCGCGCCGGCGTCGGGCCAACCTCCTGGCCTCGCCTGGGCCGACCTCGGCCAGTCCGGAGCCGCAGCACCGCTCGTCTGGTCCGGCCGGCGTAAGCGCTCCGGTGCGGCTGCATGTGCGAGAAATCGATCTCGGGGATCTCGGCCAGCGAGCGTGCCGAGGGGCCGTCGTGAACCACCGAGATCCCCTTCCTCGCGATCATGGCGGCATAGGGGTTCTTCCGGATGTGATACCGATCGAAGTCGATCTCGGGCATCTCCCGCAGCGAAGCCGCCGATGGATCCGCGGCTCTAGAACTCGCCTTCTTCATATTTCCTCCGTTCCGAGCGCGTCGCCTTGCGAGCGCTGATGATGCGAATGACGTCCGCGTCCTTCTCGGCGTAGACCGTGAAGATCAGCCGGCACACAGGGGACTGGCCGATCAGGATGAGCCGATCCGGATGCGCGGGATCGATCAGGACCATGGCCAGCGAGTCGGCGAAGCACCCGGCGGCCTCCTCGAAGCTGACGTCATGCTTCCGCTTGTGGATCTGCGCCTTGCGTGGATCCCACCCGAACCTCACGGTCGAAGTGTAACACACTTTGTGGCCGAGGCCCGGATCAGCGGGGGGCCAGGATGCAGCGACTTCGTGTCACCCGGTGCGGCCGGCGACCAGCGGCGACCAGGTGTCCGGCGTGAGCAGCCACAGCCAGTCGCGCGCGCGGGTCGCCGCGACGTAGAGCGCGCGCGCCAGCTCGGGGCTCGCCGGGTAGAACGCCGGCGACAGATCGGGGATCACGACGGCGTCGAACTCCAGGCCGGAGACCGCGGCCGCGGTGGTCACGACCACGCCGGGATCGAACCGGAAGTCGCCGTCGAGCACCAGCGATGGATCGAGGCCGCGCGACAGCTCGGCGTGGAGTCGCCGGGCGTGCTCGGCCGTGCGGGCGATGACGCAGATCTCGCGCCACGGGTCGCGCGTGACCAGCGCATCGAGCTGCCAGCACAGCGCGGCGGCCTGGGCCAGCGCGCCCGGACACGGGCTCGCCCACACCGCCGGGTCGCGCGGCGGCTCGTCGGGCAGCGCCGGGCCCGGGCCGCCAGGTTCGACGCCGCGCTCGACGATCGAGCGGGCGAAACCGCTGATCGCCGGGACCGAGCGATAGGTGACCGCGAGCGTGGTCTCGGCCCAGCGCGACCGGCGCAGCTCGGCGCGCGCGGCAGCCCAGCCCGCGAACCACGCGCTCTCGTCGCTCGCCTGGCGGTGGTCGCCGGCGAGCGTGGCCGTGCCGCGCGGCGCGAGCGCGTCGCCGATCGCGGCGAGCTCCATCGGCGCGCGTAGCTGGGCCTCGTCGACCATGATGTGGTCGTAGACCGGCAGCTCGACGGACGGCATCGCGCCGCGCCGGACCAGCTCGAACAGCACCGGGACGTCCTCGGCATCGAACGTGTGCGCGTCGTTCATCGGGGTGCCGGCGTCGAGCCGCCGGCCGTCGAGCGCGACCAGCCGGTCGGCGTCGACGTGGGCGAACGTCTTCTCGGTGGTCGCCTCGAACTGGATCCGGGTGTGGGCCATGGTCGCCGCGACCGCGCGCACCGGCAGCGCGCCGCCCGCGGCCGCGACGATCCGATCGAGCCGCGGCTGGTCGCCGAACAGGTGGAGCAGCCGGACGCGCGAGCGCGCGAGCTTGTCGTCGGTCCTGGGCGGCTTCCAGCCCACGAACTCGTCGAGCGCGACGCGCACCGCCGGGTGGCGCTTGAGCGCGATCACGGCGGCGGTGGCGTCCTCGCTGGTCCGCTTCGGCAGGCCGGGAAACGCGGCCCGGGCGCGCTCGATCAGCCACGACTCGACGATCGCGATCTCGAGCTTGACGCGGCTGCCCTCCTCGTCTCGATCGATGCCCAGGCGGTCGGCGAGGATGCGGACCAACCGGCGCAGGCCCTCGGTCGGCACCAGCACCAGGGCGCGGAACCGCCGGGCGGCGGCGCGGGCGCGCTCGGCGAGCGACGCGATCCGGAACAGCGCGACCAGGGTCTTGCCGACGCCGGCCTCGCCGTCGAGCACCAGCGACGTGTCGGCCGGCAGGTCGACCGCGACCTGCTGCTCGGGATCGAGCACCGGCAGCGCGCTGCGATCGGCCGGCGGTCGGGCGACCGGCTGGGGCCGCGGCACCCGCCGCTCGCCGTCCTGGCCGATCACGCGGGTCTCGTCGATCAGCGCCTCGCCGTGGCGGGCGATCACCCAGCGCGCGATCACCCGGCCGCTGGCGGTCCGCTCGCCGGCCTCGATCTCGTAGGTCTCGCCGGGCCGGTGGCGGAAGAACGCCTCGGCCAGCGGCGCGGTGCGCCAGTCGAGCATCACGACCTCGCCGTCGACCTGGGTCCGCGGCCCGAGCAGGTACGTGCGGTCACCGCGCTCGGTCGCGACCGCGAGGTAGCCCTGCGCCGCGGGCGCGGCCGCCAGCAGCCGGTGGATCTCGTCGAGGCTCACGCGAGCGATGTTGCGCACGCGGCCCGGTTTGGCAAGCTAGGATCGCGCCGCGGCCTGCGCTAGGATCATGGGTGAGGGTGGGGATTTGCGCCGGGGGCGCCCAGCCTGGCTCGCCCGCTCCCCGAGCGCCGCCGACACGCGGCCGACGTCGCGCGGTCCCGGCGGATCGGCTCCGGCCGTGGTCTGCGGTGGTCTGCGGCGGGCTCCGGCCTTGGCCGATACCCGCCCGGCGCGATACACCGGGGCCATGCCCGACCTCGACGACCTGGTCTGGAAGCTCGGCGCGCGGCTGCCCGGCCACGATTACCGGGTGTTCACCACCGGCTTTGTCGACGGCGTCCATCCCCGCACCGGCGCGGTCAAGCGGTTCTCGCTGATCGCGTGCGCCGACTGGGTCAACGTGCTCGCGCTCACCGCCGACGAGCAGATCGTGCTGCTCCGCCAGTTCCGGCCGGGCATTGACCGGGTCTGCCTGGAGATCCCCGGCGGCCTGATCGAGCCCGGCGAGGACCCGTGCGCCGCCGCGGCCCGCGAGCTCGCCGAGGAGACCGGCTACACCGGCGAGCACTGGGAGCTGATCGGCAAGGTCGCGCCCAACCCGGCGATCCAGAACAACACGCTCTACACCGTGCTCGCGCGCGGGGTCGCGCTGACCCGGCCGCCGACCCCCGACGACGGCGAGGTGCTCGCGGTCGAGACCGCCTCGCTCGCCGACTGCCAGCGCCGGCTCGTCGCCGGCGAGATCGACCACGCCCTCGTCGTGGTCGCGTTTGCCCACCTCGCGCTCCGCCGCGGCGACCTCCGCCTTTGACCGAGCCCCCGCCCCGCGGACCCGATCCCGGGCCGCCGGGTTCGTCCGGCTGCCAGACGAGACCGACCGGATGTGGCGCGGGGGCCCGGTTTCTGGTCAGATGCGGTCGCATGCCGCCCAAGACGTCCTGCCCCGTGTCGCTCACCCAGTTCCTGGAGAAGGCCGAGCCGATGAAGGTCGTGATCAACGGCCAGGAGATGCTGGCCGAGGTCAAGCAGTTCTCGACCGGCAGCTTCGGCTGGTACATGAACGGCAAGACCGTGATCTCGATCGACGGCAAGGCCGTGTCGGTCCAGATCGGCATGAACCTGACCGTGGTCGGCAGCAAGGACGCCGAACGCTAGCGGATCATGGCCACCTCCATCGCCGCCGTGCTGGCGGGCCAGTCGCCCGTCGGTAGCCGGATCACGATCGAAGGCTGGGTCCGCACCCGCCGCGACTCCAAGGCGGGTCTGTCGTTCCTCGCCATCCATGACGGCAGCTGCCACGATCCGCTGCAGGTCGTGGCGCCGGCCGAGCTGCCCAACTACCAGACCGACGTGCTGCGCATCACCAGCGGCTGTGCGGTGCGCGTCACCGGCGAGCTGGTCGCGTCCCAGGGCAAGGGCCAGACCGTCGAGCTGCGCGGCGAGTCGCTCGAGGTCGTCGGCTGGGTCGACGATCCCGACCATTACCCGATGCAGCCCAAGCGCCACACCATGGAGTACCTGCGCGAGGTCGCCCATCTGCGGCCGCGCACCAACGTCATCGGCGCGGTCACCCGGGTCCGTCACACGCTCGCCCAGGCGGTCCACCGCTTCTTCCACGACCGCGGGTTCTTCTGGATCCACACCCCGATCATCACGGCGTCCGACGCCGAGGGCGCCGGCCAGATGTTCCGGGTCTCGACGCTCGACGCCGCCAACCCGCCGCGCACCCCCGACGGCAAGGTCGACTTCGACCAGGACTTCTTCGGCCGCGAGGCCCGGCTGACCGTGTCGGGCCAGCTCAACGTCGAGTGCTACTGCCTCGCGATGTCCAAGGTCTACACCTTCGGCCCGACGTTTCGCGCCGAGAACTCCAACACGCGGCGCCACCTCGCCGAGTTCTGGATGATCGAGCCCGAGATCGCGTTCGCCGACCTCGCCGCCGACGCCCAGCTCGCCGAGGACTTCCTCAAGGCGATCTTTCGCACCCTGCTCGACGAGCGCAAGGACGACATGGCGTTCTTCGAGCAGCGCGTCGACCCCGAGTGCCGCAAGCGGCTCGCGGCGCTCGTCGACTCCACGTTCACCCGCATGGAGTACAGCGAGGCGATCCGCCTCCTCGAGAAGTCCGGCGAGAAGTTCGAGTTCCCGGTCCGCTGGGGCATCGACCTGCAGAGCGAGCACGAGCGCTACCTGACCGAGAAGGTCGTCAAGGGCCCGATTGCCGTCGTCAACTACCCCAAGGACATCAAGGCGTTCTACATGCGGCTCAACCCCGACGGCAAGACCGTCGCGGCGATGGACGTCCTGGCTCCCGGCATCGGCGAGATCATCGGCGGCAGCCAGCGCGAGGAGCGGCTCGACGTGCTCGACGCCCGGATCGCCGAGATGGGCCTGCACGCGCCCGACTACGCGTGGTACCGCGACCTGCGCCGCTACGGCACCGTCCCCCACGCCGGCTTCGGCCTGGGCTTCGAGCGCGCGATCCAGTACGCCACCGGCATGGAGAACATCCGCGACGTGATCCCGTTCCCGCGCGCCCCGCGCCAGGCCGACTTCTAGTGCGCGCCGCCGCTGCTCCGTCGAGGTAGCCATGGCCGACTGGGTGCTCGCCGCCGAGCGCGCTTACGTCGCCGCGGCGGTGGGCCCTGCCACCGCTGCCTCGACCGCCACCGCCGAACCGGGCGAGGCCGCGCCACGTGTGCTGATGCGCTCCGACTGGCTCTCCGATCTCGCCGCGCCGGACCGCCGCGCCCACGCCCTCGCCGCTGCGGGCGCCGTCGCCTCGCGCTACCTCGCCGTCGGCACGCCACGCAGCTTCGGCCTCGTGATCGATGATGCCGCCGAGGTCGACGCCGCCGCGCTATCGCTCGCCGCTCATCGCACCTGGTTCGCCCCACGCGATATCCGCTGCGCCGCGGTCACCACCGGCGCCGCCGAGCTCGCTGCCGCCACCAGCGGCCATGTGGTCTCACTTGACGAGGCCCTCGCCTGCGACATCGTCAACGTCTACACCGCGCGCATCCACATCACCCCGATGCAGCTTCGACGCGGCACGCATGTCAACGCCATCGCCGTCAGCGCCTTCGACCCCGAGCTACTCGCGCTCGCCACCGTGGTCCCCGAAGCCGGCCTCCCCGCCCTCGCCGCTGGGCTGGTCGACGGCCGCCAGCTCGACGAGCTCACGGTCTTCACGATCAGTGACAGCCCGAGCCTGGCAAAGATCGACAGGGGCCAGGTTCCATGACAACCTCGATCGAGATGCCTGCCCCCGATTCCATCGGCGCGGAGGGCCAGAAATCGCCCGCCCTCGACTCCATAGAAGTGGAGGGCTACAAGTCGATCCGCGCGGCAAAGATCGATCTGGGCGCAATCAATGTGCTGATCGGCGCCAACGGCTCGGGCAAGTCGAACCTCGTCGGTGTGTTCAGTCTGCTCGCCGATCTTGCAGATGACAGGCTTCAGCTGCACATCGCCCGCCAGGGCGGAGCCAACGCAATCTTCCATTTCGGGCTCAAGAGGACCTCCGAGTTGAAGATCGCGCTGCGCTTTGGGCTTGAAGGATATGAGGCGGTGTTCGTTCCGGCGGCTGGAGACACGGTCTTGTTCAGGGACGAAACATTGTTGGCATGGCCGTCGGCGTCGTCTTCAAGTGACCCCACACAGGGGAGCCAACCACGCCGCCTGAGCTTGGGAGCCGGGCACAAGGAAACCGAGCTGGACTGGCCGACGAGTATGCCAGACGCGGTCGAAGACTCGAAGCGCGCCCTCGGGGCGATGACAAGCTGCCGACCGTTCCATTTCCACGACACAGGACGATCAGCGCCGGCAAAGCAGAAGCAAAAGATCGATGACAATCGAGCACTGAGGCCCGAGGGCGACAACCTCGCGCCATTCCTGTTCGCGCTGCGCTCCATCGCGCCGGGTGCTTATCGCCGTATCGTCGAAGCCGTACGCTCAGTCGCCCCGTTCTTCGACGACTTCGTTCTCGAGCCCGACGTCATCAACCCCGGGGTGATCCAGCTGGCGTGGCGCCACACGATGGAGGATGGCCTGTTCACGGCGGACTCCCTGTCCGATGGCACGTTGCGCTTCATCTGCCTCGCAACCCTGCTGGTCCAGCCCGCGTTGCCTTCGCTGATCACGATCGACGAGCCGGAGCTCGGGCTTCATCCCTTTGCCATCGCGCAGCTCGCCGCGCTGGTTCGCGCCGCCGCCACGAAGGCCCAGGTGATCCTGGCAACCCAGTCGGTGACGCTGCTCGATCAGTTCGATGCCTCCGAGGTGATCGTGGCAGAACGGAGCAACGGCGAATCGACCTTCCGGCACCTGGAAGAGTCGGCGCTCGCTGCGTGGAAACAGGAGTACTCGCTCGGCGAGTTGTGGCTCAAGAACGTGCTGGGCGGCCGTCCGCGGTGACCTCGATGAAGCGCGGGCTCGTGCTGGTCGAGGGGCAGACCGAGGAGCGGTTCGTCAACGAGTGCCTGGCGCCGTATCTGCTCGATAAGGGCCTGATCCTGGAGCGACCGACGATCGTCGCGACCAAACGTGTGGCCGGAGGCCCCAGCTTCAAGGGCGGCATCAGCAGCTACGGCCAGGTGCAGCGCGACCTCCAGCCCCTGCTTCACGACGGCCATGCGTCGGTCATCACCACGGTGCTCGATTACTACGCGCTGCCGAAGGACTTCCCCGGTATGCACAGCCGCCTCGCGGGAAGCCCTCGCAGCCGCGTGGAGCACGTAGAGGCCGCGTGGGCGGCCGCGGTCGCTGACCGGCGCTTCGTCCCCCACCTCGCGCTGCATGAGTTCGAGGCGTGGGTCTACGCCGATCGATCAAAGCTGGAGCCGTTCATGTTCGACGACGACCCAGGGGTCATCGAAGCGATCGCCAGGATCGCAGCCGGGCATCCGACCCCCGAGGACATCGACGACGGCCCGATGACCGCACCGTCGAAGCGACTGCGCGATGTGTTCGCCGCCTATCAGAAGCCATTGCACGGACCGCTCGCCGTCGTCGCGATCGGCATCGATCGTATTCGCGCGGTTTGCCCGCACTTCCACCACTGGCTCACGCGCGTAGAAACTCTCGCCTCGGCAGATGCAGGAGCTCGTTGACCCGCGCATCGCCGCTGCCACCTGCCGACCTCGGCTCATCGGACATCACCGGCCCGCCTAGCCCAGTGGCTTCTTGGAACGTCAGACCGACCGATAAGATGATCGCCTCTCAATCATGACCGACCTCGTCCGACAGGAGTCCGAATTCCTGCTCTACGCCGCCCCGAACGGCGCAGTGAAGGTCCGCGTGCTGTTCCGGGACGAGACCGCCTGGCTCACCCAGCGCGCGCTCGCGGAGCTATTCGGGGTTCAGGCCCCCGCAATCGCCAAGCATCTTAAAAATATCTTTGATTCCGGCGAGTTAGATCGCGAGCCAACTATTTCCAAAATGGAAATAGTTGCTACCGAAGGGGGGCGTGAGGTCATTCGGCAGGTAGAGTTCTACAACCTCGACGCGATCATTGCGGTCGGCTACCGCGTGAACAGCTATCAGGCCACGCAGTTTCGGATCTGGGCGACCCGGACGCTGCGTGAGTTCATGATCAAAGGCTTCGTGCTCGACGACGAGCGCTTGAAGCAGGGCCGCACGGCTTTCGGCAAGGACTACTTCGACGAGCTGCTCGAGCGGATCCGAGAGATCCGAGCGAGCGAGCGGCGGTTCTACCAGAAGGTGGCGGACATCTACGCGCTGTCCGCCGACTACGATTCTCGCGCGCCGCTCACCCGAGAGTTCTTCGCGACGGTGCAGAACAAGCTGCACTGGGCGATCACCGGGCAGACCGCCGCCGAGCTGATCTACAGCTCGGCGGACGCGACCAAGCTGTCCAGGGAAACAGGGAACAGCTCGCTCGCAGCCATGGGCGCAGGATGGTCACCGACGGCGCAAGAAGCCCGCGACGGCAGCACGTTTCCTCCCGGCGACCCACCGATCCACACAGCAAGCCGCATCCGGCGCGCCACCACGCTGCCGCATCAAGCGCCGCGCTGCCTCATCGCTCCCCGGCCGCGGCTGCACTAGGCTCCCCGGCATGAACCTCTACGACCTGACCGTGCCCCAGCTGCTCAAGATGCTCCACAACGCCGACGGCTGGCTGGTCGCGGCGACCCAGCATGCCGAGGCCAAGAAGTTCGACGTCAACAACCTGATGAAGGCGCGGCTCGCCCCGGATCAGTTCGCGCTCGACCGGCAGATCCAGACGACGTGCGACAACGCCAAGTTCATCTCCGGCCGGCTGACCGGCAAGGAATGGCCGGCGCATCCGGACACCGAGACGACATTCGACCAGCTGCGCACGCGGATCGCGGCGGTGGTGAGCTACCTGGAGACGTTCCAGCCGGACGACTTCGCCGGGGCCGGCGACCGCAAGATCGTGCTGCCGTGGATGCAGGACAAGTGGATGACCGGCGACGAGTACGCCGCGCAGTTCGCGCTGCCCAACTTCTACTTCCACGCGGTGACCGCGTACGCGATCCTGCGCCACAACGGCGTCGAGCTCGGCAAGCGCGACTTCCTGGGCAGCGTGCCGATGCACAGCTGAGCCGCGCGGGCGATCACCAGCTGGACTGGCTGGTCTGGATGAACGAGTACGGGTAGCCGAGGTCGAACGCGGAGGCCTGATCGAGCGCGGCGAGCTGGGCCGGGCTCAGCGCGAGCTCGGCGGCGGCGAGGTTGACCTCGAGCTGCTCGACGCTGCGCGCGCCGAAGATCACCGACGTGACCTGCGGCCGGGCGAGCAGCCACGCGATGCTGACCGCGGCCGGGCTCGCGCCGGTCTCGGCGGCGACCGCGCGCACGGCGTCGAGGATCTTCCAGTTGCGCTCGAGGTCGTAGCGCGCGAACCGCTCGGCCTTCTCGCCCAGCCGGGTCCCGGGCTGCGGCGGCTTGCCGCGCTCGAACTTGCCGGTGAGGAAGCCGCCGGCGAGCGGCGACCACGGCAGGATGCCGAGGCCCTCGTCGCGGCACAGCGGGACGTGCTCGCGCTCGAGGTCGCGGACCAGCAGGCTGTACTGGGCCTGGAGCGCAACGTACGCTGCCCCCCCGTGCGTGCGCGACAGCCACAGGCTGCGCATCAGCCGGTACGCGGTGTAGTTCGAGCAGCCGATGTACAGCACCTTGCCGGCGCGCACCAGGTCGTCGAGCGCACGCAGGGTCTCGTCCTCGGGCACCGTGATGTCCTGCATGTGGATCTGGTAGAGGTCGATCCGATCGGTGCGCAATCTGCGCAACGAGTCGTCCGCGCACTTCATGATCCGGTAACGCGATGCGCCGCTGCGGTTGGGGCCGTCGCCCATCGTGAACCGGAACTTGGTCGCAAGGACGATCCGGTCGCGCGACCCGCGCGCCACGAGCCAGTTGCCGAGCACGCGCTCGGACAGGCCGTCCTGGCCGTAGACGTCGGCGGTGTCGACGAAGTTGATCCCGGCCGCGACCGCCCGGTCGAGCACGGCGTGCGCGGTCGCCTCATCGGAGCCGGCCTTGTGCATGAATGACTTCTCGTCGGCCTCGCCGAACGTCATGGCGCCCAGGCAGAGATTCGACACCTTCACACCGGATGATCCGAGATTGCGATATTTCATCTGCGTTACCTCGTGCCGACCGTAACACCCCGGTGCGCCGCGGTTGCGGATGGGGCCTCGGCTCCTCACCGCGGCCGCGCAACCACCCGACGAAGGCGGATGCATGGAAGGCACGCGGCGTGCAGCGCGCAGGCCCCGTGGCAGTCACCCGTCGCGCGGACCCGGATTGGCCCAGTGACCCGCGAGCACTGGCCGCGGCGCACGCCGCCGCAGACCTGGCCGGGCCGCTGCAAGATGCGGCACGCGACACGACCGTCCAGCCGGTGGTGGCCCTCCTCGGAGCGGCGGTCGACGACTTCGAGGGCGCGACCGAGGCCGACGCCCCGGCGGTGGACGAGGAGACGACCACCGTGCGCACTCCCCCGGCCGACCTGCTGCGGGACGCGACGCCCGCGAGCGACGCCCGCGAGCGACCGGTGCGCTCGCGCAGCCGCGTGGGCAAGTACGAACTCTGCACTCGGCTGGCGCGCGGCGCGTTCGGCGTGGTGTACACCGCGCGCGATCCGAGCCTGGATCGCACCGTGGCGATCAAGGTGCTGCGCCTGCACCATCGGGCCAACCAGGAGATCGTCCAGCGGTTTCTCCAGGAAGCGCGCACCACCGCCCGGGTCGCCCACCCCGGGATCGTGACGATTCACGACTTCGGCATCGTCGAGACCCGGCGCGGCTCGACCGCGTTCATCGCGATGGAGCTGCTGTCCGGCGAGAGCCTGTCCCGCCGGCTGGCGCGCGAGGGCCGGATCGCGCCGACCGCCGCGTGCGAGATCGTGCGCCAGGTCGCATCCGCGCTGGCGGCGGCGCACCACGTCCACGTGCTGCACCGCGATCTCAAGCCCGACAACATCTTCCTGGTCCCCGATCCGGCGATGCCGAGCGGCGAGCGCGTGAAGGTGCTCGACTTCGGCCTCGCCAAGCTCGGCGCCACCGGCCACACGCAGGCCCAGGTGGTGTTCGGCACGCCGCGCTACATCTCCCCGGAGCAGAGCCGGTCGGCGACCCAGATCGATCACCGCAGCGACATCTACTCGCTCGGCTGCATCCTGTTCGAGCTGGTGACCGGATGCACACCGTTCGACGGTGACCCTCGCCAGCTGATCGAGCGCCACCAGCGCGCCACGCCGCTGCGCGCCGCCGCGCTCGCCCCCGAGGTGCCGCCGGTGCTGGACGAGCTGATCGCCGACATGCTCGCCAAGGCCCCCGCGGACCGGCCGCAGACCATGAGCGCGGTGCAGCGCGTGCTGCGGTTCGCCGCGGACGGCGGCACCGACGATGGGCCGACGGCGCCGGAGGGCCCCGCGCGCATCCTCCCCCTGCCATCCCGGCCGTCGCCCCTTCCCGCCGAGCTCACCGCGGCGCCGGGACGCCCGTCCCCACCGCCGGTCCACCCGTCCCCACCGGTCCGCCCGTCCTCGTCGCCGGGCGCACCGAGCCGGCCCTCGACGTCCGCCGCAACCGGCTTCCCCCGGATGGCGCTGGCGAGCGTCGAGCTCGCGATGTCCAGCGGCCCGCGGCCGCGGACGAGCCCGCCGCCGCCACC
>DATAPF010000042.1:0-3315 GCA_036265355.1 Kofleriaceae bacterium
CCCCCCCCGAGGCGAATGTGGCGAGCCTCGCAAGCACCGCCCGCATCGATCCGGTGGCGCCCCAGGCCGAGGTCAGCGCCGGTCCGCGCTCCGGCGGCGATGCCACCGCGAGCGCCCCCGGCGCTGCGATCGCGCGTTCGCCGACCGCCGGTCGCGCGTCGCCCGGCCGCGATCCGATCACGACGCTGCAAGGCCGCGCCCCTGGCCCGACCCCGGCGCCGCCGGTCGCCCGCGATCGCGCGCCCTCCCAGGCCGAGCCGATGGCGGTGGCGGCGGGAGACGCGAGCTCCGGCCGCGCCGTCGAGCGCTCGCCCATCGTGGGCCGTTCGCCGCCCGGCCGCGATCCGATGACGACGCTGCAAGGCCGCGCCCCCGGCCCGACGCCGGGTGCGGCGGATCGCGCGGGTCCGGCCGTGGCCTTCGAGGACGGGCGAGATCGCTCACCGCCGGGCCCGACGCCGGGCCCGTGGCCTGCGCCCGACGCATCGCCGTTCTCCGAGCCCACCCGGCGCGGCGGTCCTCCGGCGCCCATCGAGCCCGACGCGGCGCTCACCAACCCGCCGATGCGGCGCGCAGCGACGGGCCAGCCCGCCGGTGGGATCGATCCGGTGCAGATCGCCGCGGCGCTCGACAGCCTGGTGCGACGCGTGGCGCGTGCGCCGTTCGGCAAACCGGACGGTGCGCCGGGCGCTCACCTCGACGCGGCGGTCACCCAGCCCTCGGCCCCTCGGCTTCATCCGGAGGATCTCGACGCGGCCGCGACCCAGCCTGGGCTCGCGGCGGCGTCGGGCCCCGCCGAGCGCGATCGCGAGGCCGCGGTGACCCGACCCGTGCTGCCGGGCGCACCGGCGCCGCTGGCCCGATCCACCGATGGCCCCACCGGGCACCCTCCGCCGGCCGCCTGGGCGAAGACCTCGTCGCCGCTGCGCACCAGCGGACTGGCCGCGGCCGGCTCCGGTCCGCTGCCGACCCAGCGCGCGGGTGCCGAGGCGGCCCCTCTGCGCCGGCCTCCCGGTGACCCGGCGGCCGCGGCCACGCGCGCCGCGCAGGACGACGACGCGCGGGTGACGCTGCCGCGCGCACCCACGGCGCCGCCGGTCAGCGCCGCGCGCGTCCTGGCGCAGATCCAGGATCCCGACGCCGGCACCACCGAGCCATCGCTGCCGCTGCTCGCGATCGGGGATCAGTGCCGCGTCGACGTGCCGCTTCCGGCGGATGCCGCGCAGGCCACCGAGGCGCCCGGCAACAAGGGCTGGGCCGCCGGGCTCGCGGCGCGGGTCGACGCCGCGCTCGACTCCGACAGCTGGAGCAAGGAGACGCCGGTCGCCGGGCCGACCAGCGCCGAGCTCCGCATGCTGCTCGGCCAGGCCGATCCGACCCGCCAGCAGCCGATCGAGGACATCGAGCGGCTGCAGCGCCGCGCCGCCGAGCTCGGCGCCGGCAACCCGCCGCGCCGGTCGCCGAACCCGACCGCCGAGGTCGACCCCGACGACATCGAGGCCGCGATCGAGGTCGCACCGCCGGCGCGCCGCCAGGTCCACCCCAACGCGATCGGCGCGATCAAGCCGAGGAAGCCGGAGTGAAGCGCGCGGCGATCGCGCTCGCGCTGGCGGCGTGCGTCCACGCCGCACCGACCCCGCCCGGTCCCGCGGCTGTGGTGCGCGCCGAGGTCGACCGCGCCGATGTCGCCGAGCAAGCGCGCCGCCACGACCTCGCGCGCGACCACTACCAGCGCGCGATCGCGCTCGCCCGCGACGCCGACAGCCAGGGGTTCGCGCGCCACGAGTACGCCGAGACCCTGGTCAGCTGGGGCGAGCTGCCCGAGGCGCTCGCCCAGCTCGAGCTCGCGGTCGCCGCGCAGCCCGGTGACGCGAGCGCGTGGCACGACCTCGGCCTGCTCCGCCACCACGCCGGCGACGATCCGGGTGCGATCGCAGCGCTGGCGCGCGCCGAGCAGCTCGCGCCGCGCGACGTCCGGCCGCGCACGGCGCTCGCGGCGCTGTACTGGCGGCGCGGCGACAAGGCGAGCGCGACGCGCGAGTACCGCGGCATGCTCGCGCTCGACCTCCCCGACCGGCTGCGCGCCAAGGTCGAGTGGGCGCTCGCCGAACTGGCCAAGCCCTGATCGCCGCGCAATACTCGATCCGGTATGAAGCGACTGGTGCTCGGCCTCGCGCTGCTCGCCGGGGCGGCGCGCCCGGCCGGCGCCAACTTCGACTGGATCGGCCACGTCGAGCTCGACGCCGAGGGCCTGGCGAGCGACGACGCGGCCAAGCGCCTGGAGGCGGTGACCGACCTCGGCAAGTACGACATCGCGCTGACCCAGGACTACCTGCTGCGCGTGCTGGACGACGGCGACGACCGGGTCCGGCTCGCCGCGGCCAAGACGCTGGGGCTCGGCGGCTCGACCCGCGCGGTCTCGAAGATGATCGAGTGGCTCACCGATCCCGACCCCAAGGTCAAGCAGGTCGCCGCCGACGTGCTCGGCGACATCGGCGGCGACCTGGCGACCGCCGCGCTGACCCGCTCGCTCGGCGACACCGACTCGCAGGTCCGCATGCACGCGGTCAAGGCGCTCGGCGTGATCGGCCGGCACGGCTCGCCCGGCGTCGTGACCTCGCTGATCCCCCGGCTCGAGGACGACAAGGCCGACGTCCGGATCGCGACGATCGCGCAACTCGAGGAGCTCGGCGACCACCACGCCGTGATCCCGCTGGTCGCGCGGTTCGGCGACACCGCGCCCGAGGCCCGGCGCTCGGCGGTCCGTGCGGTCGGCCGGCTCGGCGATCCATCGGCGGTCCCGGCGCTGATCCGGCTGATCAACGATCCCAACGAGGACGTTCGCACCGCCGCGGTCGGCTCGCTCGGCCTGCTCGGCGCGGTCGATGCGATCGACGCGCTGACCGACCAGCTCACCACCGGCAGCGACAGCTACCGCCAGAAGGTCGCCTACGCGCTGGGCCAGATCGCTGCGGTGCCGCGCTCGGGCAAGGCCGGCGAGGACGCGATGCGCACGCTGGTCGAGAACCTCGCGGCGCCGACCTCGCGCAACGCCGCGCGCGAGGCGCTGCACGTCGCCGGCAAGGCCGCGGTGCCGGCGCTGATCGCCCACCTCCAGGGCCGGATCCACGGCGATCCGGCGACCGCGGTCGCCCTGCTCACCGACGCCGGTGACCCGCGCGCGATCCCCGCGCTGACCGCCGAGCTCGAGCGCGGCCGGGTCGCGATGCCCGTGGTCCTCAAGGCGCTCGGCGCGACCGGCGATCCGCAGGCGCTCGTCCCGGTGCTCGGCGCGCTGGGCAGCAAGGACGCGGC